>JAFZCW010000037.1 GCA_017556125.1 Clostridia bacterium
CTTCGTAGGTCTTGCCCTGCTGCTCGACCCAGGTGTAGTACTTGAGGTTGTGGACGCGCTTGCGGTCCGCATAGGTGAGTTCCTGCATCGTGTCCGTACGGATGCCGTGGAGATGCTCCGCATAGTCGGCCGCTGCGGGAGCTTCGCCGTATGCGCCGTACTGCTCTTCGAGTTCCTTGATGCGGCTCTGATACATGTCGGAGGAGTCCGTGCCGACCGTCGCGACAACGTCATGCTCCGTGAGCTCATAATACTTGGCCATCTTGATGCAGCAGAGCATGTTCGCGATGCCGGAAATGCCGAGAAGCGGAAGCTTTGCGACGAAATCGGCGGGAACTCCCAGCTTTTCGATCAGGTACTTATGACCTTCCGGATCGTTGAAGAGCCGGAGCAGGCGCTGGCTGTCTTCGTCGTCGATATCGATCACCATATCGGTGTTCTTGACGTTGTGGATCCACGGCACGTGCTTGTCGCCGATTCCTTCGATGCGGTGTCCGCCGAATCCGTTCCAGAGGAGCGTCGGGCACTGGAGCGCTTCGCCGACGGCCAGTTTGGCGGTCGGATACTGTTCCTTCAGGTAATCACCGGCGCTCATCGTGCCGGCGGAACCGGAAGTGAAGCATGCGCCCGCGAAGCGGTCGCCTTCGCGCTTGATCTGGTTGAACGCATCCTGGATGGCCTTGCCGGTCACCTGATAATGCCAGACGCAGTTGCCGAACTCTTCGAACTGGTTGAAGATCATGACGTCCTTGCGGGTCGCGCGGAGCTCATGGACCTTGTCGAAGATCTCCTTCACGTTGCTTTCACAGCCGGGGGTCGCAATGACTTCGCCCGCGATCTTGGACAGCCAGTCAAAACGCTCCTTGCTCATCTCGGCAGGGAGGATCGCGATGGAGTCGCACGCGAGGAGTTTGGAGTTGAACGCGCCGCCGCGGCAGTAGTTGCCCGTGGAGGGCCATACTGCTTTATGGTAGGTCGGATCGAACTGTCCCGTTACAAGACGGGGAACCAGACAACCAAACGATGCGCCGACCTTGTGGCAGCCTGTCGGGAACCATTTTCCGGTCAGGATGATGATGCGGGCCTTGACGCCGGACAGCTCGGAGGGGACTTCGATGAAATTGACATCACCGAATGTGCCGCCGCTGGGCTTCGGCTCATTGCGCCAGGTGATGCGGAAAAGGTTCAGAGGATTCAGATCCCAGAGACCGACATCCTTCAGCTTGTCCTTGATCTTGTCCGGAATCAGGTCCGGATTGCGCATCTGGGCGAATGTCGGAATGATAATGCCTCTCTCACGCGCACGCGCAACCGTACGTTCGAGATTGTCACGATTCATGGTAAGATCGATCATATTATTTCTCCCGTTCTGTAAAGATTTTTACGTATCAAGAATACACTATCCGCGGATTTGTTGTAAATACCAAATAGATATGTTATCAAAAATCTTTTGCCGCATCTAAAAAATTTTTCTTTTCCCGGTATGCGAGCAGAAGATCCACGGACTCGCCGTAGCTGCGGACTCCGCTTTCCTGCGCGTTGTGCTTGAGATAGCTGTCATTCATCTGGGTCACCGTCTCCTCCGTCGGGCCTTCGAATGCGTCCCAGTACGCGTTGTGCGCGCGGAAATCCCGTATGACCGCATCGGAATAATGCGTCCTTGCCTCCGAGTACAGATCCGGATCCGCGCGGTAAAGAGCGTTGCCCGCCAGGATCAGGGCGTTTGCAAGTCCCGAATACCGGATTTCCGGATCGGAAGAACAGATGCACGCCATCATCCCCGTAAACTCCGCTTCATTCTCGGACGCCATCCCGAGCTGGTGCGCCATCTCGTGGGCCGCCGCAGAGGAAGTCAGAAGCGGGATCTGGTCCACGTTGACGTTCGGCTCGGCCGTCAGTCCGATATAGATTCCGGAGATGCCCGACCACGAAAGGCCTTCCGACCAGGCGACCGGTTTTGCGGGCGTCACCTTGCCGGAAAAGCAGGGCTCCTGTTCCGACAGGATCGCATACGCCGCCGGGAGCGCCGCGAACTTTTCTCTGTATCCGCCCGTTTCGTACCGGAAAACACCGTTTTCATCTTCGCAAAGTTCCTTCCGGACCTCTGACGCCCTGACGGCAAGCTCCACCGTCAGATCATACAGCTCCTCCGTCGGGCGGGCCTGCACGGTGACGGAAAGCCGGTCCCTGAGCGGCGCGCGGAAATAATTGAACCCCCACGTCACATAGAACAGATTCCAGACCGCGCCGGCGATGATCACGAGTCTGACCAGCATGCGTACGAACCGTACCGGATCGGTTTTCTTCAGAATCAGCATGATCAGTCTTGTCAGGATCCTGAGCGGCACGCCGATTGCCGCCGCATACAGAATGACCTCCGCCACGGAAAACGGAGCAAGAGATGTCAGAGAGCTGATCGCGTCCTTGATCTGAGGATAAATGTTCAGCGCGTAGGACTCGAACAGATCCTGTTTTCCCGCGCAGAAGGACGGCAGCAGGATCCCCAGCGGCAGCAGCAGGATCCATGGAAGTAGTCTTGTCACGGAAGACCAGTCGCGTTTTCCGTATTCGGTTTTCACATCCTTCTGTTCCATACGCGGTATTATACCATATGGAAAGAACCCCGTGTTTGTGCTATGATAACCACATGAAAAACGGTCAGGCATTCGCAAGCGTATCCAGTGCGACATACTTCCAGAGAATGGATCTCGAGGACATTGTTGCGGACCTCCCTGCGCACGGCGTGTCCGACGCGGAGCTTTTTCTCAACTCGTTCTGCGAATACGAGCCTGATTTCGTCCGCCTTCTGGCCGACCGTGCCGGAAAGGCAGGGCTCCGGATCCATGCCGTGCATCCCATGAGCATCCAGTTCGAGCCGCAGCTGTTCTCGATCCATCCGAGGCAGTTCGGGGACGCGATGCGCCTGTTCGAGAAGGTCCTTCAGGATGCCGTCATCCTCGGCGCGAAACGATACGTGATGCATGGCCCTCCGTATATCCGGGGCGTTCTGAAAAACGTTCAGTTTGACCGCATTTCCGGTTTGCTCGGAGATCTTTCCGATACCGCGGCCGGATACGGCGTCACGCTTTGCTTCGAAAATGTCAGCTGGTGTCTGTTCCAGGAACCGGATTTCGGGAAAGCGCTCGCCGACCGTCTCGGGGACCGGCTTCATTACACGCTGGACATCAAGCAGGCCTTCCGCAGCGGCCATACGCCGGATGACTATATCGACGCGGTCGGTCCGCTCATCCGCAACGTCCATCTCTGCGATTATCTGAAAGACGGATCCGGCCAGTTTGTCTGGAAGCTTCCGGGAAAGGGCTGTTATTCGTTTGAAGCCCTTTTTGAGAGGCTCCGCTCCATCGGATACAGCGGCCCTCTGACCCTGGAGGGATACAGCGATTCCTTCCGGGATACCGATGAAATATTCGAAAGCTACCGGTACCTCAAGGCACTTGCGGACCGGATATTTTCCTACGAATCAAATTTAGGAGGTAACTGAAACATGGCACGATACGACGACCCTTCCTTCCGTGAAAGCATGCGGCTGCGTCTGGACTACAACAACATGATGTCCGATATGCTGGGTGAAAACGGGATACGCGAAGAGGAGATTGAAAGCATTTCCGAACAGCTCGGTCAGGCCAGCCAGGCGCTGGCTGAAAACCGCGGCAGCATGCGCTGGCGCGAACTTCCGTACAACCAGAATCAGATCGTCGAAGACATCATCAGGGCGGCGGAAGAGATCCGCAAGCGCTGCGAATACTTCGTGGTCCTCGGCATAGGCGGCAGCGCACTCGGTCCGATTGCTGTCCAGCAGGCGCTGAATCATCTGCGCTACAACGAGCTTCCGAACCGCAAGCGCAAGGGACCGCGGTTCTATGTGCTCGATAACATCGATCCGGAAACCATGTCCGCGCTGTTTGATGTCATCGAGCCCGACAAAACCGTTTTCAACGTCATCACCAAGTCGGGCGGGACAAGCGAGACCATGTCGCAGCTTCTGATCGTTTCCGACATCCTTCATTCCATGTACGGAGACAAGATCTCCGATCATCTGATCGCGGTGACGGACGAATCCAAGGGCAACCTGATCAAAATCGCCCGGCTGGAAGGGCTGTGCACGTTCTATGTTCCGGACGGTGTCGGCGGCAGATTCTCCGAGCTCTGCCCCGTCGGTCTGCTCCCCGCAGCGGTCTGCGGAATCGATATCCGCGAGCTTCTCGCCGGCGCGGCCTATATGGATGAAATCTGCTCCGAACAGGACTTCCGCAAGAATCCCGCCTACATGCTCGGCACCCTCTCCTATATCGCCATGCGGCGCAACATCAACATCCATGTCATGATGCCGTACGCGGATTCCCTGAAATATATCTCCGACTGGTTCGCGCAGCTCTGGGCTGAGTCCCTCGGCAAGCTCGTGCACCGCGACGGATCGGACGCGCATGCGGGCCAGACCCCCGTCAAGGCGCTCGGCGTCACGGACCAGCATTCGCAGGTACAGCTCTACACCGAGGGCCCGTTCGACAAGATCATCACGTTCCTCGGCGTGGACCGCTTCCGTTCAAAGGTCTCCATCCCGCTCCGCTATGAGGACATCCACGACGTGTCGTTCCTGTCCGGGCATTCCCTGAACGAGCTCCTGCAGACGGAACAGCACGCAACGGAATACGCGGTCATGAAGAGCGGCCATCTTTCCGAAACGATCACGCTTCCGGAAGTCAACGCGTTCACCATCGGCGAGCTGCTTTATATGTTCGAGGTCATGACGGCATTTACAGGCGAACTGCTGGATATCGACACGTTTAACCAGCCCGGCGTGGAAGAGGGCAAAAACGCCACCTATGCCATGCTGGGGAAACCCGGTTACGACGAAAAACGGGCAGAGCTGGAATCCCAGCCCGCCAAAAACGAGAAATACATCCTTAGATGAGAAAGAAGCTGGCGATCTTCGATCTGGACGGAACCGTTCTCGATACGCTCGGCGACCTTGCGAATTCTCTCAACTACGCGCTCCGGGAATACGGTCTTCCCGAACAGACCTTAGAACAGGTCCGTCTCTCGATCGGCGGCGGGCTGAAAAGGATGATCGACCGCAGCGTTCCGGACGGCGTATCCCCCGCGGAAAAGGAAGCCGTTTACCATCTGTTCGTGGAGCGCTACGCATCCCATTTCATGGATGAGACCAGGCCGTATGACGGTATTCAGGACCTTCTCAGAGATCTGAAGAACTCCGGAATGCTGCTTGCGCTCCTGACGAACAAAGACGCCCGCATGGCGGATCCGCTCTGCAGCACGTTCTTCCCCGGCATGTTCGATCTTGTCGTCGGACACACGCCCGGACTGAGGCTCAAGCCCTGTCCGGACGGCGTCGAATCCGTCCTGAACACACTTTCCGTCCGCGCGGAAGATGCCTTCTACATTGGCGACTCGGAAGTGGACGCGGAGACTTCGAAAAACGCGGGTACGGAAACGGTCATCGTCTCCTGGGGATTCCGCACCGCTGCAGAACTCGCGGATTCCGGCATCCGGGATGCCGTTCCGGATCCGCAGGCGCTCCTCTCCCGGCTTCTTTGTAAAGCAGCGAATAACTGAATCATGCTCTGATTGGGGCGGCTTCCGGACGGAAGCCGTCCTTTTTCTGCACATAAAAACGGGGTCCGGACTTGTTCCCGTCCGGGCCCCGCTGATTGATCGGATCCTTATTCCTCATCGATGGAGAAGTTGTCAAAGTATCCCTGAACGAGGACCACGGGCGTCCCCTTATCCCCGCTGCCGGACGTCAGATCGCACAATGAGCCAATCAGGTCGGTGATCCTTCTCGGCGTGGTTCCTTCCGAAACCATGTTGCCGACCAGGTCTGCGTCCTTTTTGCTGATATAATCGGAAATCGCCGCTTCCAGCTGTTCGCCTTTCAGATCCTTGAAATCGTTGTCAGCCAGATATTTCAGCTTGACCTCGTTCGGCTGTCCGCGGAGTCCGTCGGTGCACGCCGGACAAACGACCGGATCCGCAAGCTCCCAGATTTTTCCGACCGGATCCTTGAAGGCGCCGTCGCCGTAAACCATGACCTCGATGTTCCTTCCGGTCTTTTCCTTCAGCTGCGCCGCGATCCCTTCCACGACCTGCTTGCAGTCGCGGGGGAACAGCTTGACGCGGTCCTCCTGCGCCTTGTTGCTCCCGTAAAGGCCGAAATCACGGTTGAACCCGCTCCCGTCCACGGACTCCGTCAGGATATCGTCCATGCCGAGCACGACCGCCGCGCCGGCATTCTTAAGATAACGCTTGCTGCGCTGTCTCGTATGGATGTCGCAGCAGAGCACGTGATCCGTATATTTGAGGATCGCTCTCGGGTCGTTCGCGAAGATGATCTCCGCCTCGCAGCCTGCGGCCTGGATCAGATCATGGTAATACGCGACATAGTCCATGCCGGTAAAGGGATGTTTCGGATATCCGAACAGCTCGCGGTACTGTTTCTCGGTCAGGACGTCCGTATACGGATTGACGCCCTTTTCATCGAGCAGGTCCTCGGAGAACAGATGGTTTCCGACCTCGTCGGACGGATAGCTGAGCTGAACGACCAGCTTTTTCGCGCCCATCGCGAATGCTCTGAGAAGGATCGCGAAGCGGTTCCTGCTGAGGATCGGGAACAGAATGCCGACCGTCTCTCCGCCGAGTTTATTCCTGAAATCCTTGGAGATCTGTTCCGTCGTCGCATAGTTTCCCTGCGCACGGGCGACGACCGCTTCCGTGACCGCCACGACATCCCTGTCATGGAAATAGAAATCATTGTGATAGGAAGCGTTCATGAGCGCGTTGACCGTGATCTTGACGATATCGTCACCCTCGCGGATGATCGGCGTACGGATGCCCCGGGCAACTGTTCCAACTAATCTGATCATATGTCCCTCCCGTAAATTCCGGCCTGCACAGCCCTTTAAAACCGGCAGAATCACCGTAAAAAATATAAACAAAAACAAGAAATTATTATATCCGAAACCGGCTCCATGCGCAATTGTTTTTATTCAAAAATCGGCATGTCCCGTCCCGTAAATCAAAATCGAACCTGCTGTCCCGGCCGGGTGTCACCGGAACAGGTCCGGACGTCTGTCCGCCCAGATCGGTCTTCTTGACTGCTCCTTCTCCACATCCGAAATTTCCAGATCGGCAGAGATGAAGTCCTGTCCGGAATCCGCGGAAGCAAGCGTGCCACCCCGCGGCCCGACGATCGCGGAGCCGCCCCGGTTCGGTCCTTCCCTGTCGGGCGGTGTTGATGTGTTCCCGACCAGGAAAATCCCGTTTTCGATCGCACGGGCTTTCAGCAAAACGATAAACTGTTCGGCGCGGCTTTGAGGCCACTGCGAAGCAACAAACATCACTTTGACCGGAGGTTCCGCAACCTTCCTGCACAGTTCCGGAAAACGGATGTCATAGCAAATGACTGCCGTGCAGCAAACGCCGTCCAGAAGAAACGATCCGAACGTATTTCCCGGCCGATAGGCAATATTTTCACCGGAACGGGACAGCAGATGGATTTTATCATAGCGGAATACGCATTCCCCGTCCCGGTCAAACACATAGGTCGTATTGTAGATCGCACCGTCCCTTCGGTCTGAAACGGAACCGCCCACGATATTGACGGAATACTTTTTTGAAAGCCCGCCGAGCAGCTGTTTTGTCCTCTCCCCGTTCACGTCGCTCGCCGATTCAAGATCCTCACTCGGGAAATAGCCGGTGTTCCAAAATTCAGGCAGCGTAATGACATCCGGCCGGAGCGCTGTTGCAGTCTGTTCGATCCGTTCCGACACAGTCCTGTAATTCTTCTCCGGATCCGGAGACAGATTATCCATCTGTATACACACCACTCTCATGTTTCTGCTTCCTTCCAAATGATTGACAGGGTTCAGCCTGCCCGTTTCGCATTTCCTTCGGAGAACATCGCGGAATCTTCTCCCGCCTCAGTGAAGGACCAGGCCAAGCGGAATCGCGCGTTCCATCTCGCTGCGACCGTCCGGACGGCGGTCGGAAATCTGAAGTCTTCTCGCGTTCCGGATAAGGATCTGCGCCGATCCGCCCCCGTCCAGATTGATTCCGTTCACGATACCGGCATCCAGACAGTAGCCCGCCATCTCCAGAAGCGTCGCGCCGCAGCTGTCCTTCCCCGGCTCATGTCCGATCTTGGCCGCTCCCTCCGCCCAGATCACAACGGGATTCCCTTCCCCGTCGCTGCCGATCGCCACTCTGGCGGCACGGTCCTTTCCATACCGCTGCGGGTACAGGCTGGGAGGATACGGCACCCGCTGCAGCGGATCCCGGATATTGTAGAATGAGGAAACGAATGATTCCGTCCCGGTTCCTCCCACGACCGCGCTGTTGCCCGCCTGGATACCGAAGCGGATCTCCTCCATACCATAGAATACCGCGGTCTCCCCGGGAGAAGCAATCCGTTCCTCTGTATGCAGCACGAACCCGGACGCGGGAACGGGCGTGTTCCCGCCCTCGCTGACCGCCGCGACACGGTTCCCGATAAGGACCGTATCCCACCCGCGGCAGCGCATCGTCCTTCTGCGGAACGGCCGCAGAAACAGCTCCGCGTTCCTCCCGTGCAGATATCTTTTTCCCCCGATTCCGATCTCGAGTGTCCGGACGTCCGGAATTGCCACCGAAGAACTGCCGTCCTGCCGGATCAGGAGCGCTTCCCTGTGATAGAGCGGCGGATTCAGGATCGTACCGTCCTTCACCAGAAGCCCGATCGGTGTCCCGACAGAATCGAATGGGGTCGCGCAGTCAAAGCTGTCCATGATAAAGAACGTGCCGCTGCATTTGAACGCCGCCCCGCGTTCCGTTTCCGAAAGGAACCCGAGCCTGTTTCCGACGGGAATGCTCTTCGTGAAAGGAAGATTCCCGCAGACGGTTCCGATGCTTTCCGAACGTTCGAGCGCTTCCAGAAAACCGCGGACACGCTCATCCGAGGCATACGCCTTCCCGTTTCGCACCCTGACGAACCGGTTCAGAAGAAAGGAGGCTTTTATCAAAGGATCGTCCGTCTCGATACGCCCCGTCATTCCGGGAATTTCCGGAAGCGGAAGTCCTTCCGGAAGACGGAAAAGCACCATTCTTCCGAAGATCCACGGGCACGCGGGGACGATGTACTGCCGGTACAGCGAGACGATCCCGGGAAACACCCGCTCCGTCCCCTGCGGGCACAGAAAATCAAGGTCCGGCCATCCGCCCGGGCGGACGATCTGCACCCTCTGGATCTCTCCGCCCTCCCGCGGATAGATTCTTGTTTCCGATTTGATCCGGCTGTCCCGTTCCATCTGCGGGTCTGATTACTCAGCTTCCGGATATTCCGTGCAGAGCAGGCGGTATGCCGGCTCATCCTCTTCGATCTCCGGAAATCTTCCGACCGGAGGATTGAAGCGGTTGTCGTTCGCGTCATCGTTGCACTGCGAGACCTCTCCCAGAAGCACGCTCCCGGTTCCCGGCTCGACCTCGAAATCATGATAGAGATACTGTGTGACGAAAATGGATTCTCCCGGTGTCAGACGGATCTGCGTCCCCGCGGGAACCGTCACTTCGCGCCCGTCCAGATGAAGCGTTACATCGGAGATCCGGTCGACCGATTCGTCCGGATTGGAATTATACACCCGGATCAGCACGTTCCCGCCGCCGCGGTTGATGATATCCTCGGTCTTCTGCCAGTGGAAATGATTCGGGGAATACTGCCCCTCTTTCAAGTACAGCAGCTTCTCCGCGTATACTTTCGGATATTTGTCCGGCATCTGACGGCTGCCGTTGCGGATCGTGATCAGGGAAAAGCCCATCTTATCAAAGTCCCCGCCGCCGTAGTCCGTAATGTCCCAGCCCAGACCGCAGTCCCGGACCTCGTCATATTCATGGCCTTTTGTTTTCCATTCTTCCGGCGTAAAATGACAGAACGGCGGAAGGAAGCACTGATATTTCTCACACATGGCTTCCATTTCCCTGAGCGCTCTGTTGATTTCCGAACGTTTCATATCCGTTCCTCCGATCTTTTCATTTATCTTTCGTTTTTATTATACACGCTTTCCGGCGGGCAGCGTCATGAAACAGGCCAAAATCAGCACGCGGCCTGAATCGGAAACTTCGCCTGACAGGCGATTCGTCTTGCCTGCTGCGTTATTGAATCGCCTGTCCCGGTTCCGTATAATGAGCGTGCAGGCCGGGAAATGAGCCCGGCCGCGGAGGTAAGAATCATGGAACTCGGAAAGAAAATCAGAATGCTTCGCTTCAAGGCCGGTCTGACGCAGGAACAGCTGGCGGAAAAACTCGGAATCGGTCCGCAGTCGGTCTCCAAATGGGAGAACGCGGTGGCGATGCCGGACATTACCGCGCTTCCGCTGCTTGCGGAAATCTTCGGCGTCACCATAGACGACCTGTTCGACCTGACAGCCGATCAGCGCTTCAACCGGATCGAAAACCGTCTGGATATGGAGGATGATCTGCCCCAGGATATATTCATGGAATACGAGGAATTTCTCAAAGGACAGATCGCGGATGGGAACAACAGAAAACGCGCGACCGAACTGCTGGCATATCTGTACTGGCACAGAATGCAGCTGTTCGCGGGAAAGGCAAGCCTCTACGGAAAAGAGGCGGTTCGTTCTTTCCCCGCCGAAAAAGGATGCCAGTGGATCCTGCAGAAAGCAGACGGACACGCGGCCTGGGACTGGAATATCGCAAATCACACAAAGGCGATCGATTTCTACCGTGAACTGGTCGAGAAAAACCCGGACAAAAAACTCCCTTGCGAGTATCTTCTGGATAATCTGATCGCCGATCACCGCACGGATGAAGCGGAGCGATACCTGGCGCATCTCTGTGCGATCAAAGACTCCGATCCCATACTCAACGAGGTGTACCGGGCGCATATCGCGCTCGCGCGCTTCGATGAAAAGACGGCGGACGGGATCATCGAAGAGCTGCTGAAACAGCACCCGGACGAGAGCATCTGCCTGTTTGAGGCAGCGCAGTATTACGCGAAGAAAAGCGATTATCAAAAAGCGTCCGAGCTCTATGAACGTTCCTTTGAGAAGGAGACCCGCAGACCGCGGTTTCAGGATGACCTGCAGGGCATACTGGATATCTGCATCATCCAGGGAGATTACCGGAAAGCGGCGGAGACCTGCGGCAGGATCCTGGATCTCCTTGAAACCGAATGGGGCATCACGGAAGGAGACGACATCAAGCGCCTGCAGGAGCAAAAAGCGAGTCTTCTGAAGAAGGCATGACAGTGCACATCCCCACCCGGCCGCCATCCGGCTCAGACACTCAGATCAGGCAGAGGGCAGCTGCACTCGCGGCGGAATAGAACAGCCAGATCTTGAACGAACTGCGGTATGTGACCATGGAACGGCCCATGAGAACGCATCCTGCAGCAAGCGAAGCGATCGCCCAGCAGGACTGCAGCCTGCGAGGCGTAAACCCGAAGCAGTCGATGTACAGGATCAGCTTCGAAGCCGCAACGGCAGCGAAAAGAAGACTTTCCGTCAGAAGAATCAGGGCGACCGTCATGGCTGCCCTGTTCTCGCGTACCGGACGCACCGACATCTTTTCCATCAGGAACAGAAGAAGGAAATTCACGCCCATCACGCCGCACAGTTCGAAGAAACCCTGCCGCGCATAGCGGGACACGATGAACCCTTCCGGAAGTTCACGCACGAAAGCGCCGAACAGATACCTGGACTGAACGATAAAGAAGCAGGCGTACATCAGGCAGAAGCAGACGCCGATGACCGTCCACACACGGTTTTCCACCCTGCGGAGTTTTCTGACGTGCTCTTCCGTCCTCTGCGCCGCGGCGCGGAGCCGGTTCCGGTCCTCCCGGATCCCTCCCGCAATCAGTCCGTACAGATAGGCTCCGACCGGAAGCGAAAGGACCCATTCGGGATCCAGCTCGAACCGCCAGTTCTCAAACAGTCCTGAGATCCCCGACATCATCCCCGCGAACCCGTCATCCGCTTCGATCAGCAGATGGACGGCGAGCACGAAAAGCCCGCCCGCGAGCAATACCGTTCCTGCCGTCCACAGCCAGGCGCGCCCTCTGCCTTCTTTCCGCCTCATCAGTTCTGTCAGGCCGAACCAAACCGTACGGATCCTGAGGAAAAAGTGTCCGAACGGTATCAGGATCAGTCCGTTCAGCGCGTCAAGCAGGATCATGGGACCGCTTTGCTTCTGAACAAATAGGTCCTCTCTCGCCAATACATACCATACGGCAAAC
>JAFZCW010000038.1 GCA_017556125.1 Clostridia bacterium
AGTTTTTCGTCTCATGGAAGGAGTAGCATCCGAAATCCCCGATCGTGCCCAGCGCCTTTCCTTTATACGTGCTCATGACGCCCTGCGCCGCATCCTCCACCACGAGCAGGGAATGCCTGTGCGCGATTTCCATGATGGTGTCCATTTCACAGGAAACGCCCGCGTAGTGCATGGGTACGATGACCTTCGTACGGTCCGTGATTGCCTGCTCGATCAGCGTTTCGTCCATATTCAGCGTATCCGGACGGATATCGATAAAGACGAGTTTCGCGCCTGCGAGGACGAAGGCGGTGGCAGTGCTGGAAAAGGTGAAGGACGGAAGGATCACCTCGTCGCCCGGGGCAAGTCTGGAGAGAAGCGCGGCCATATCCAGAGCAGTCGTGCCGCTGGTGGTCAGCAGGACCTTGTCCGCGCCGAACTTCTGTTCCAGCCAGGAACTGCACTTTTTGGTGAAAGGTCCGTCTCCGCAGATCTTGTGTCCTTCCACGGCCTGCTGCATATACTTCATTTCATTTCCCGTATACGGGGGAATATTGAAACTGATCATACTCGCTCCAATCTGCAGTCAGTCATTATTCTTCTACAAATATCATACTAGCAAATCCGCAATGCTTTTGCAATTGATGCCAGGCCCGAATGTGCGGGGACAGAAAGACACCGGCCGCTGCAGCGACCGGTGCTCGAGTTCGTCAGATAGATCCGCTGTAACGGTCAGGCGTAGATCGGGAACTGCTTCGTGATGTCCGTTACCGTGTCCAGAATATCCGCTTTGCGGTTTTCGAAATCCGTCGCGGCAAGCCAGATGCACTCGGCGATCCGGTCCATTTCCGCGGGGCCGCATCCGCGCGTGGTCACGGCGGGGGTGCCGATCCGGAGCCCGCTCGTCACGAACGGTTTTTCGGGATCTCCGGGGACCGTGTTGCGGTTCGCGGTGATCCGCACCGCGTCGAGCCGCATCTCGAGTTCCTTTCCGGTAATGCCCAGGCTCCGCAGATCCGCCAGCATCAGGTGATTGTCCGTTCCGCCGGAGACGAGGTCGACGCCGCGTCTCATGAGACTGTCCGCAAGCGCCTTCGCGTTGTCCACGATGCTCTGCTGATAGGCGACAAACGAGGGCTGCGCCGCTTCTTTGAGCGCGACCGCCTTCGCGGCGATGACGTGCATGAGCGGACCGCCCTGCATGCCGGGGAAGACCGCCTTGTTGATCCGCGCGCCGAAATCGCCCTTGGCCAGAATCAGCCCGCCGCGGGGGCCGCGCATGGTTTTGTGCGTGGTGGAGGTCACAACGTCGGCGTAGGGGATCGGGCTGGGATGGATGCCGGCAGCGACAAGGCCCGCGATGTGCGCCATGTCGACCATCAGATATGCGCCGACGGAGTGCGCGATATCCGCGAACCGTTTGAAATCGATCGTTCTCGGATAGGCGGAAGCGCCGGCGACGATCATTCTGGGGCGGAGGGACTCCGCAAGACGCTGGACCTCGTCGTAGTCGATGATGCCGGTCTCCGGATTGACGCCGTATTCGGAAAACTGGAAATACTTGCCGGAAAGATTCAGCGACAGACCGTGCGTCAGGTGGCCGCCGTTCTGAAGGCTCATGCCGAGCACCCGGTCTCCGGGTTCCAGCAGCGCGAAATACACTTCCATGTTGGCCTGAGAGCCCGAATGCGGCTGGACGTTGGCATAATCCGCGTTGAACAGTTTCTTCGCGCGCTCGATCGCGATGCTTTCGACGATGTCCACGTACTCGCATCCGCCGTAATAGCGTTTTCCCGGATAGCCCTCGGCGTACTTGTTGGTCAGTACGGTTCCCATTGTGGCCATGACGGCCGGGGAGGCATGATTCTCCGAAGCGATCAGCTCAATGTTTTCCTGCTGCCGGTAAAGCTCGCCGCGTACCGCTGCGGCGATTTCCGGATCGGCGGACTCGAGAAGTCTCAAGATGTTCGCGATACTCTGTTCCATGCGGGCAAAATCTCCTTTACGGGTTTCTGTTCATAATAAGAGGGAAGCCGTACGGATGCGGTACAGTTTCCCTTTGATAGATGATATCAGCTGTTCGTTTGACGGCACTCTGTCCTTTTGCCTGAGAGATTCGGCGTCTGCCTTGCACCTTCGGCACCCGTACGGGACGGGATTCTCCAGAGCCCCCTCCGCTTTCAGTCCTGTCCGTGCGGACGCCTGAGAGTGTCACTCCTTCGGCGGGCATCCATAGAAAGCCTCTTTCCTGAAAAACATCAAAGGGATTATGAACTTATCCGTAATTATATATCATTATGACGTTCTGTCAACATCGCTTTTGCTATAATTGACACGGAAGAAAAAGGTTATGTATACTCGAAACAATGGAAAAGTATGACCTTTCAGGGAAAAAGGAGCAGGCATGAAGGGAAGAAAAATCATGCTCACCGAATCGAACAGCGAGATCTCCGAACGGATTCTGATCCTGATCGCGGCGGCGTTCGTTCTGCTGCCGTTTGTCTCCCATACCTTTATCGGCATGTCGAGATTCCTTGCCGCGTATGTGCTGTTTCCCGTATCGCTTGCAGCGGCAGCCTTCGGCATCATCCGGGACAGGCTGTACCGGCATGCCGGATTGAAGCTCGCGCTTCTTCTGCCCGCTTGGTTTGTGATCGGGTGCCTTGTGAATTTCGGCCAGGGGGTCACAAAAACAGGTTATTCTTTCTTTGCCGTGATTCTTTCCGTCGCGGTCTTCTGCTCTTCGTTTGCGTTTATGGTTCCGGAAGAGAACCGCATGAAGATCTACCGGCTTCTCGCGTGGGTATGGGCGGCGCCCATGACCGCCGCGTCTCTGTTCGGACTGTATCTTGCGGTAACGGGAGCACGCCTTGTGCGGGAGGGACATGACGAGCCGATCGGCGTGACGGGGGAACACCGGCTGTTCCTGTTCGGCAACTCCAACACGCTGGGCGTGATGTGCTGCATCGCGTTTGCGCTCCTCCTGTTCCTTTTCCTGGCGGAAAAGAAAAAAGCGGCGCGCGTAACGGCTGCCGTGATGGCGTTTTTCGTATTTGTCTGCATGGCCCTTTCCGACTGCAGGTCGGCCAAGCTCGCGATGCTTCCCTGCATCGCCGTTTTCGCGTTTCTTCTGGGCAGGTCTCTGGCGAAGGGAAAAGGATTCAAAAAACTGGTCCTCTGTACCGTATGCGCAGTGGCCGCAGCCGCGCTCCTGCTTCTGGCGTGGCAGGGGGTCAAAACGGGCGTGAACGCGGTCCATCAGACCGTGTCCGCGGCGGACGGCGGGACGCAGGAAACGGATTATCTTGATTCGAGGGATTACAAGGTCACGGACGATCTGTACGATACCGCGAACGTGCGCCTCGTTCTCTGGAAATACGCGATGGGGCATTTCCCTGCCCGGCCGCTGTCGATGCTGCTCGGCTACACGCCGATGGCCGTCAGGGACGAGTTCATAGCTCCGAATCCGAACATCATCACGGTATACGATCATCTCCATAACGGGTACATCGGCATACTGGTCAGTTACGGCATTATCGGCATGATCGGCTTTGCCGCCTTCCTTGTTCTGCTTCTGATCGCCTCCTGCAGGCTCCTGTTCTCAAAGTCCGGGAACGTATCGGACGCGCTCCGGTTTCTTCCGGTCATTCTGATCCCGATCCTGGTGGTCAACTGCACGGAAGAGATGCTTTTCACAAGGGATACCGTGCAGGAAGCGAACGTCTGGTTCGCATTAACGGCAGGTTTCGTGTTTGCTGCCGCGCATGCCCTGAAGAACAGAACGGAAAACGACGAATCCGGAGAGGAATAGACATGGCATACCCGAGGGATCTTATCAGGAATTTCTGCATCATAGCCCATATCGATCACGGGAAATCCACACTGGCGGACCGGCTCATGGAGCTTACCGACACGGTGGCGGAACGGGACATGGAGGACCAGCTTCTGGACTCCATGGATATCGAACGCGAACGCGGCATCACCATCAAGGCGACCGCCGTCCGTATGTTCTACACGCATTCGGACGGGAAGCGCTATATGTTCAATCTGATCGATACGCCAGGGCATGTGGATTTCACCTATGAGGTCAGCAGGGCGCTTGCGGCCTGCGAGGGGGCCGTGCTGGTGGTCGACGCGACGCAGGGGATCGAAGCGCAGACGCTCGCGAACGTTTATCTTGCGGTCGACAACGGTCTGGAGGTCATGCCTGTCATCAACAAGATCGATCTTCCTTCCGCGCAGCCTGACTACGTGGTGAACGAAATCGAGGACGTGATCGGGATCCCGGCGCAGGATGCGCCGAAGATTTCGGCAAAGAACGGCATGAATGTGGAACAGGTCCTGGCGCAGATCGTGGAACTGATCCCTGCTCCTGCCGGCGACGCGGAAGCGCCGCTCAAGGCGCTGATTTTTGACTGTGTTTACGACAACTATAAAGGCGCCCTGTCTTTCGTGCGCGTCATGGACGGCACCGTCAAAGCGGGGGACAGGATCCGCTCGATGGGAACGGGCCGCGAATTCGATGTGACGGAAGTCGGCGTGTTCACGCCTGCCCTGACGGAAACGGATGAACTGGCGGCCGGCGAGGTCGGCTACATCGCCGCATCCATCAAAAGCGTGGCGGAGACGAAGGTCGGCGATACCATCACGCTGGCGGCCAATCCCGCGGACAGTCCGCTTCCGGGATACAAGCAGGTGCAGCCGATGGTGTTCTGCGGCGTGTATCCAGCGGACGGCGCGCATTATGACGACCTGCGCGACGCGCTGGAAAAGCTGCAGCTCAACGACGCTTCCCTGTCGTTTGAGCCGGAAACATCCGCCGCGCTGGGATACGGATTCCGCTGCGGGTTCCTCGGGCTTCTGCATATGGAAATCATCCAGGAAAGGCTTGAGCGCGAGTTCGATCTCGACCTCGTCACGACGGCTCCCTCCGTCGTGTACAAGATCCACATGACCGACGGCACGGAGAAGATGATCGATAACCCGTCGAACCTGCCTCCGGTCACGGAGATCGACTTCATGGAAGAGCCCATGGTACGGGCGAACATCATGACGCCGTCGCAGTATGTCGGGACGATCATGGAACTGTGCCAGGAAAAACGCGGGATCTTCAAGGATATGGACTATATCGAGAAGACCAGGGTCGAGATGCATTACACGCTCCCGCTCAACGAGATCATCTATGATTTCTTCGATCAGCTGAAGTCCAGGAGCAGAGGATACGCGTCTTTCGACTATGAGCTGTGCGGGTACATGAAATCCAATCTTGTCAAGCTCGATTTCCTGCTGAACGGGGATATGTGCGACGCGCTTTCCGTGATCGTGCACAAGGACCGCGCATATCCGAAGGGCCGCGCCGTGGCGGAGAAGCTGAAGGAAGTGATCCCGAGGCAGCAGTTTGAGATTCCGATCCAGGCGGCGGTGGGCGGAAAGATCATCGCGAGAGAGACCGTGAGCGCTGTCCGCAAGGACGTTCTTGCAAAGTGCTACGGCGGCGATATCACCAGAAAGAAAAAACTTCTCGAGAAGCAGAAGGAAGGCAAGAAGCGCATGCGCCAGGTCGGAACGGTCTCCGTGCCGAGCGAGGCGTTCATGAGCGTGCTGCGGATCAACTGATGGCTGGCGCGGGGATCTACATTCATATTCCGTTCTGTGTCAGGAAGTGCCTGTACTGTGATTTTTATTCGGTTCCCGCTGCCGGGGATGCCGTTGCCTCCTATACGGACGCGCTGTGCCTGGAGATCGCGCGGATGTCCCGCATTCTTCCCGACCGTGAATACGATACCGTGTATCTGGGAGGGGGAACGCCTTCCCTTCTGAGCCCGGAACAGATCAGAACCGTGATGCGTACGCTCCGTACGCATTTTTCTGTGCGCAAAAACGCGGAGATCAGCATGGAATGCAATCCCGGAACCGTAACGGAGACAAAGCTGTCCGGATACCGGGAAGCAGGGATCAACCGGCTTTCCGTCGGACTGCAGTCCGCGGACGACGGGCTGCTGAAAAGCATCGGCCGGATCCATACGGCCGAGATGTTCTATCAGACCGCCGCCGCTGCGAAAGCGTGCGGCTTCGACAATTTCAGCGCGGATATCATGCACGGTCTTCCCAGCCAGACGGAGGAACAGTATCTGCAGACGGTCCGCGCCGCGGCCGAGGCCGGAGCGAAGCACATTTCCTCCTACAGCCTGATCCTCGAAGAAGGGACTCCGCTTTACGGCATGGTGAAGAGCGGAGTGGTCCGGCTTCCGGACGAGGAGGCTGCGGCGGACATGGAGGATGCCGGGATGGCGCTGCTGGAGGAACTGGGCTATGCCCGCTACGAGATCTCCAATTTCGCCCGGGACGGATACCGCTGCCGTCATAATCTCAACTACTGGAAAAACGGGGAGTATGCCGGGTTCGGCCCCGGAGCGCATTCCGCGATGGACCGGAACGGATGGACGAGATGGAGCTGCGCCACGGATATTCCGGCCTATCTGTCCGCCCTCCGCGGAGGAGGTCTTCCCGTCTACCGTACGGAACGGATCGGGAAACGGGAAGAGATGTTCGAGACCGTCATGACCGGGCTCCGCCTTTGCGAGGGCATTCCTTTCGACGATTTCCGGACACGGTTCGGGCAGGATCTTCCGGAAGCCTATCCGGAGGCGGTCGGAAAGCTGAAGAAGGCGGGGTGGCTTGACACCGGCGCCTTCGCCGAGAGACGGCTCGCCCTGAATCCCGAGGGTCTTGACCTGCAAAACCGCGCGCTGGCTTTTTTTCTGGAAGAATAAGCAATTCAAATTCACCAGTTTGTCACATTTTTTTAATAGCGTTTCCTTGACTTTATACGGGGGAAAAGGTATTCTTTAATCGAAGATTAGCACTCGACCGGTTTGAGTGCTAACAAGACAGACGGGAAGGAGATGCCGATATGGAACTGGACGCCAGAAAGCTGAAGATACTCCAGGCGATCATAGACGAATATGTGATGTCCGCCTGTCCGGTCGGATCCCGGTCTGTCAGCAAGAATCCCGAATTCAATCTGTCCAGCGCGACGATCCGGAACGAGATGGCGGACCTCGAGGAGATGGGTTTCCTGGAGCAGCCGCATACGTCCGCGGGCAGGATCCCTTCCGACAAAGCGTACCGGCTTTATGTGGATACCATCATGAACCGCGCGCAGATCAGCCGGGATGAGATCAAAAGGATCCGCAACCACTTCTCGAGCAAGATCTCCGAAGTGGACGAGATCCTGAAACAGACGGCGGTCGCGATCTCCTCCGTTACGAACTATACCGCCATGGTGCTCGCGCCGGAGCTTGACTGCGACACGCTGCGCCACATCCAGCTGGTCCCGCTTGTTCCAGGCAAAGCGCTTCTGGTCATTGTAACGGGAACGGGCTTTGCCAAGGACGCGGTGGTCCACGTACCGCCCTCTGTCAGGTCGGAGGAACTGGAACAGATCTCGAAATTCCTGACCAAACGTCTGTACGGGACGCGGATGGACATGGTGGCGGACAGGATCACGTCCGAGCTGGAAGCCGAGATGGCGGACAGGAAGGTTTTCCTGTCGAACATCGCGGACGGGATCGAGCGGAAGATCTCGCCGAACAGAAAGAGCGTGGAGCTTGCCGGAGCCGGCAACATGCTGCACTATCCCGAATATGCCGACCTGCAGAAGGCGAGGAACTTCCTTTCGGCGGTCGAAGGACGGGACGCGCTGTACAACATGCTCAAGCGCGCGAGCTCGCTGGAGTTCACGATCACCATCGGAAGCGAGAACGAGCAGGATGAGCTCAAGGACTGCAGCGTCGTCACGGCGACCTACAGGATGGGTGACCAGAACATGCCGATGGGAACGCTGGGCGTGATCGGCCCCACAAGAATGAATTACGGCAAGGTGATCTCCGTACTGGAATACATGCGCAGGAGCCTTGGAGAAATATTAAGCAACTACATCGAGGAGGACTGAGCCTTGACAAAGAAGCAGAAACACATGAACGAGGAAGCGGCGGAAACGCCGGTCCCGGAAGAACAGGAAGTGGCTGCGGAAGCCGCTGCCCCGGAAGAGGCAGTTGAGGAGCAGGCCGCGGACGCGGCTGAGCCCGAGACCTACACCTTCACCGCGGAGGAATTCAAGCAGGCAAAGGACGCCCTTGAGAAACTCCGGAAGGAAAAGGAGGAAGCGATCGGTCTTCTTCAGCGGAACCAGGCGGATTTCGACAACTTCCGCAGGCGCAACGAATCGGTCCGCACGGACAGTCTGGAAGAGGGAAAAAGGAACTGCATCAAGGAGCTTCTTCCGGTCCTCGACAATTTCGACAGGGCAATGGAAGCCGAAGCCGCGGATGAGAACGGAGCCGGATGGCGCGAAGGCATCAAACTGGTTCACAAACAGCTCATGGACGCGCTTCATAAGCAGGGACTCAGCGAGATTGAAGCGGACGGAAAGTTTGATCCCAACCTGCATAACGCGGTCATGCAGGAAAAGGTGGAAGGAAAAGAGTCGGGAGAGATCCTGGCGGTTTTCCTGAAGGGGTACCGCGTCGGTGACAAGATCATCCGTCACACGATGGTCAAAGTGGCCGAATAAACAGAAATAAAACAATTGTTTTTTAAAGACAAACAGCAGGAGGATATAAGTTATGGGTAAAGTTATTGGTATCGATCTTGGCACGACCAATTCGTGCGTAGCAATTCTGGAAGGCGGCCAGCCGGTCGTTATTCCGAACTCGGAAGGCTCCAGAACAACACCGTCTGTCGTAGCGTTCAAGGACGGCGAGCGTCTCGTCGGCACGATCGCGAAGCGTCAGGCAATCACAAACCCGGAGCGCACGATCTCTTCGATCAAGCGTGACATGGGTTCCGACCGCAAGGTCACCATTGACGGGAAGGAATATACACCGCAGGAGATTTCCGCGATGATCCTTCAGAAACTGAAACAGGAAGCGGAGAGCTATCTCGGCGAGAAAGTGACCCAGGCAGTCATCACGGTTCCCGCCTACTTCACGGACAGCCAGCGCCAGGCGACGAAAGACGCCGGAAGGATCGCGGGTCTGGAAGTGCTCCGCATCATCAACGAGCCGACGGCTGCGTCCCTTGCCTACGGCATGGATAAGGAGACAAACCAGAAGATCCTGGTTTATGACCTCGGCGGCGGCACATTCGATGTATCCATTCTGGAGATCGGCGACGGCGTGTTCCAGGTTCTCGCGACCGCGGGCAACAACCGTCTCGGCGGCGATGACTTCGATCAGCGCCTGATGGACTACATCGCAGATGATTTCAAGAAAAACAACGGCATCGACCTTCGGAACGACAAGATGGCCATGCAGCGTCTGAAAGAGGCTGCCGAGAAGGCGAAGATCGACCTTTCCGGTGTCATGCAGACCAACGTCAATCTGCCGTTCATCACGATGGACTCCTCCGGACCGAAGCATCTGGACATCACCATCACCCGCGCGAAGTTCAACGAACTGATCGGGGATCTGATCGACAAGACCCGCGTCTGTGTCGAGAAGTGCCTCAGCGACGCGAACCTGAAAGTGTCGGATGTTGAGAAGGTCATTCTGGTCGGCGGATCCTCCCGTATCCCGGCTGTCCAGGAAATGGTCAAGAAGATCATGGGGAAGGAGCCCTTCAAGGGCATCAACCCGGACGAGTGCGTCGCGATCGGCGCGGCGATCCAGGGCGGTGTTCTCGGCGGCGAAGTCAAGGACATCCTGCTTCTGGATGTCACCCCGCTTTCCCTCGGCATCGAGACGGTGGGCGGCGTGTTCACAAGGCTGATCGACCGCAACACCACGATCCCGACGAAGAAGAGCCAGATCTTCTCCACTGCGGCAGACGGACAGACCAGCGTGGAAGTCCATGTGCTTCAGGGCGAGCGTGAAATGGCGCAGTACAACAAGACTCTTGGCAGATTCCAGCTGGCAGGCATCGCACCCGCACCGCGCGGCGTCCCGCAGATTGAGGTCACCTTCGACATCGACGCGAACGGCATCGTGCATGTGAGCGCGAAAGACCTCGGCACCGGACACGAACAGCAGGTCACCATTACGGCTTCCAGCAACCTGTCCGAGGACGAGATCAAGAAAGCGGTCGACGAGGCGGAAAGATTCGCCGGCGAGGACAAGAAGCGCAAGGAAGAGGTAGAGACCAGGAACGCGGCCGACCAGCTGATCTACTCCACCGAGAAGAGCCTGAGGGAACTCGGCGACAAGATGAGCGAACAGGACAAAGGGTTCATCAACAACGGGATCGAGGATCTGAAGAGAGCGCTGGAAGGATCCGACGTGGCCGCCATCAAGTCGGCGACGGAGCGGCTTTCCGAAGTCAGCTACAACGCCTTCGGCAAGATCTATCAGCAGCAGGCTGCACAGGGACAGGCACAGCAGAGCGGAAGCGCCGGCCCGGATCAGCAGCCGCCGCAGGGTGACGACAACGTGGTCGACGCCGACTACGAAGTCGTGGATAATTGATCATCCCATTAAAGCAATAGGTATATCGGGAGGTATACAGCCGGGCTGTATACCTCCGATGAATGTAAAACAAGAATGCCCGAAGGACGGGCAGGAACGGGGTAAGGTTTAGAGGACATGGCAGACAAGAAAGATTATTATGAGGTGCTTGGCGTCAAGAAGGACGCGACGGAAGCGGAGATCAAGGCCGCCTTCCGAAAGCAGGCAAAGACCTGCCATCCCGATCTGCATCCCGGCGACAAAGAGGCGGAAGCCAGATTCAAGGAACTGAACGAGGCGGCCGAAGTCCTTTCCGATCCGGACAAGCGCGCGAAATACGACCAGTTCGGACATGCCGCGTTTGATCAGACGCAGGGCGGAGGCAATCCGTTCGAAGGATACGGCTTCGGCGGTTTTTCCGATATCTTCGACACCATGTTCGGGGGAGGCTTCGGCGGTTCGACGCGTTCCAATACGGGACCGGTCCCCGGAAACGACCTCCGGTACAACATAACGCTGACCTTTGAGGAGGCGGCGTTCGGCGTCAAGAAGGAGATCACGATCCCGAGAGAGGAAAGCTGTACGACCTGCGGCGGAAACGGCGCGAAGAAGGGCACGGAGCCCGTGAGGTGCACGACCTGCGGCGGAACCGGAACCGTGCGTACGCAGCAGAATACGATCCTCGGCTCCTTTACGTCCACCAGACCGTGCAGCGCGTGCGGCGGGACGGGAAAAATCATCAAGGATCCGTGCCCGGACTGCAAAGGAACGGGGCGGGTCCGCAGGAACAAGACGATCTCGGTCAAGGTTCCTGCCGGCATCGATAACGGCCAGACGATCTGCCTGTCCGGAGAAGGAGAAGCGGGCCGGAGAGGCGGTCCCCGCGGGGATCTGTACGTGACGGTGTCCGTACGGCCGAGCAAACAGTTCTCGAGAAAGGGATACGACCTGTATCTTGACTTCCCGATCAGCTTCACGACGGCAGCCCTCGGCGGGGAGATCCTCGTCCCGACGCTGAACGGGACCGTGAAGTCCACGGTCAGCCCGGGCACGCAGCCCGGGACGGTGCTCCGTCTCAGCGGGCAGGGGATCCAGCATCTGAAAGGAAGCGGCAAGGGAGACCTGCTGATCAACCTGAAAGTGCAGGTGCCGAAAAAACTGAACGAGGAACAGAAGGAACTTCTCGAACAACTGGCGAAATCGTTCGGCGAAACGATATCCAGACCCGAAAAGAAGACCATTTTCGGCAAGAAGAAATAAAAAGGGGTAAGCATGGTTATCGGATATACGACCGGCGTATATGATATGTTTCATATCGGCCATCTGAACGTGATCAGACGCGCGAAAGAACAGTGCGATTATCTGATTGTGGGCGTCAGCACGGACGAACTGGTAATGCGGGAGAAGAACAAGGCCCCGGTCATTCCGTTTGAAGAGCGGTTCGCGATCGTCGAAGCGATCAAATACGTGGACAAGGCAGTTCCCCAGACGGATAAAAACAAGTTCGGCGCGTGGGAGCGGTATCATTTCCATAAAATGTTTGTCGGATCGGACTGGAAGGGGACCCCGCAGTGGGACCAGTATGAGAAGCAGTTTGAGCCGGTAGGCGTCGAGATCGTCTATCTACCCCATACGGACGGAATCTCCAGCACCAATCTGACCAACGTCATCAAGGAGATCCTGGGCGATCATCCGGATCAGAAATAAACACCATACCCATAACGGAATCGGCCTGCCGGAACATGACAGGTCGATTTTTTTGCTGCCCCGCGAGCGGCAGGGGACAGTTGCAAAGAGACGGTGAAAAACCATATAATGACCTTAATTCAGAGTATTCAGACACAACAGGGGCTCATATGTACCAGAAATTCTTCAAGCGCATACTGGATATCATCGTTGCCGCCGGTATGCTTATCGCGTTCTGCTGGCTGTACGGCATCATCGCGCTTCTGGTGAGGATCAATCTCGGCAAACCCGTCATTTTCCGGCAGGCGCGTCCCGGCAGGAAGGGACCGGACGGGAAGGAGAAGATCTTCTATCTGTATAAATTCAGGACGATGAACAATGCCAGAGATAAGCAGGGAAAGCTTCTCTCGGATGCGGAGCGCCTGAAAAAGTTCGGTATGAGGCTGAGAGATACGAGTCTCGACGAGCTTCCGGAGGCGTGGAACATTCTGAAGGGGGACATGTCCGTCATCGGACCGCGCCCGCTCCTTGTCCGCGACATGACGTTCATGACAGAAGAACAGCGCCACAGGCACGATGTGACGCCGGGACTCAGCGGACTGGCGCAGATCAGCGGGAGGAACGGAATCAACTGGGAGACGCGTCTTGATCTGGACCTCAAATATACCGAAAAGGTCACCCTGCCCGAGGATCTCCGCATCGCGTTCGTCACCGTCGGGAAGGTGCTCCGGGCGGAGCATGTGAATTCGGACGGAATGGCGACATCCGAGGATCTCGGGGATTATCTGCTGAGGACCG
>JAFZCW010000039.1 GCA_017556125.1 Clostridia bacterium
CTTCCATTGATCCGTATAGGTCGCGATATAGGACGGCTCGATCTCCAGCGTTCCGTCTGTCCGGTCCAGTTTCAGATCGAGACGGAGGATCATTCCCTGTCTGGAATCCTCTCTCCGGAAACTCGACATAAAGTTTCCCATGCCATAAGCACAGAAAGCCTTTTTCTCCCTGCCGTCAGCCGCAGCGGTCCGGATTTCCGTTCTCTGGAGGGTATGCGTGTGGCTTTCGATCACGATATCCGCTCCCGCGCCGATCGCGCAGTCCGCCATCTCAATCTGGCTTTTTACGGGGTCTTTCCGGTATTCCGTCCCGCAATGAAGATATACGATGACAGCGTCCGCGCCTGCCTCCCCGGCAGCACGGACCGCTTCTTCCAGCCTTGCTTTCTCATGCTGCTTTCTCGCATCCAGAAAGTTCACGCACCACTGCGCCGTCCCGTCGTATCTGGCTGCGGCGATCCGGTTTGCCAGCATGGTGTAGCTGAGGATCGCGATTCGGATCCCATTTGCATTCAGAAGAAGGAACCTGTCTCTTTCCTCAGGCAGAAGATTCGTGCCGACCTGTTCGATGCCCGCGGCGCGGACCGTCTCCGCCGTGGAAAGGACTCCTTCCGTTCCCATGTCCAGACAGTGATTGTTCGCGGTCACGAGCACGTCAAACCCGCAGTCTTTCAATGCGTCCAGATATGCCTTCGGCGCATTGAACCCGGTAAGTTCTCCGCTGTACGGGCGGTCCTCCGCAAATACCGTCTCAAGATTTCCGACCGTCAGGTCAGCGGACCGGAGTTCTTCTCTCACCAGTGAAAAAGGCGGGGTAAAATCATACGATCCATCCAACTGACCGGCGGCCTTCATCTGCGCGTCAAGGCACATCAGGTCTCCGACTATACATACGGAGCATGACGTATCCTCCCCGTCTGACGCTTCCGCCAGCGTTCCTCCGGCACAAGTACAAATCATCATGGCCAGAAGGATCCGCGCTGCCCATCGTTTCAAAAAAGCCATTCCGGGCTCCTTTCTTTTCAACGATTCAATTCTATCATGCAGGACCCGTTTTCCCTTATGTCTTTACGAATCACCGGAGGAAAGTTTACAATTAGGTATTATGGCAAATGTGGAGGCTGGATCATGCAGGGTATACCTTCCGTCGGAACCGATGTTTGCGGTTTCCGCACCCTGAGCATTGAAAAATACCCGTTCCGGGATGCTCTTTTCATCGCATTCGAACATATCAAAAGCGGGGCGCGTCTCCTCTATATTGCCTGTGGCGATACGGACCGTGCGTTCAACATCGCTTTCCGGACCGTCGCGCATGACAACAAGGGCCTTCCCCACATCTTTGAGCACAGTACGCTCGCAGGATCGGAAAAATACCCTTCTTCCAGTCTGATCTTCGAGATGATGAGCCGTACCTACACCACCTACATGAATGCCGTAACGTATCAGTGCTGCACCATGTACCCGTCCTCTTCCCTGTCGGAGGAACAGCTCCTCGCGAATCTGGACGTATACATGAGCGGCGTGACGGCTCCTCTGCTCCTGACGAACGAATTCGGTCTGAAACGGGAAGCGTTCCGCTATATCCTGAACGATCCCTCCGAAGAGATCGTCCCAACCGGAGCCGTCTATAATGAAATGAAGGGAAACTATGCGAAGATCAGTTACTCCGCATTGAAAAAGACGCTTGCAGCCCTTTTCCCGGATTCCATTCAGAGTTACGTGACCGGCGGCATACCGGATGAAGTTCTCAGCGTGACCTGGCAGGATGTAAAGGATTTTCACGCGTCATACTATCATCCCTCGAACATGCTGATCACCCTCTACGGGAAGCTGGATCTCGTCCGGTTCCTCAACTTTCTGGACCATGATTATTTATCGGAATATGACCGCAGGCCGATCCTTATTCAGGACAGCGGGTATAAGCCGTTCACCGGAATGAGGGAGCCCGAGTTCCTTCATCCCGTGTCCGCGGATAACAATCCGGATAAGGGAAGCGTCCTGTGTTACGCCATCGCGCTGAACGGCGCCGGCACCTATGACCGGACGCTGCTGTCCATCCTCGGCACAGCCTTTAATCTGGACTCTTCGGTCATGAAAAAAAGCCTGTCCGAACGGGTACCGGGGGGCGTGTTCGACTGCAGTATTGCCGAACTTCCCACCCCCGCGTTTCTTTTCACGCTGACGAATGTCAACCCGGAGGACAAGCCGATATTCGAGGAGTGTCTGCAGATGGCGTTCCGCGATCTTGCCGATCACGGGCTGGACCGGGATATCATCAGCATGGCAGTCAACGGAATCCGCATGAAAACCATCCTGGACGCGGAAGACTCCGGAGGCGTTCCGCTGATCTGCGACGTCGCAAACGACTGGTCGTGTTCCGGCAGCATAACCGAATACCTCGAAGAATGCAGGGCTCTGCAGGATGTGGAAAAATGCGCCGCCGACGGGACGTTCGACCGTCTGATCCGGAGATTTCTGATCGATCCTGCGCAGAGCGTCCTGACGTTGACCAGGCCTGTTCCCGGTGCAGCGGAAGAAGCGGAAAAGAAGCTGAAGACCGCGCTTCATGATATGAAGTCCAAAATGTCGGAAAAAGAGATCCTGTCTCTTATCCAAAGCGGCAAAGATTTCGAGGAATGGGAAAAGGAAAGCGAATCGGTTTCTCTGATCGACCGCGTAACAGCCGTGCGGGTCGCCGATCTCCCGGAAGAAGCGGCGTCTGCGTCTGTCGAACAATCTTCAGACAGCGGTATCCGCTATCTGTATTCCCCCGTTCAGGATGCGCAGTACCTCGACTTTACCCTTATGCTGGACTCCTCCGCCGTTCCGGTCGGTCTTCTCCTCGACTACGCCTTCTTCTCCTACTTGCTCGGCGATCTGTCCACAGAAAACAGGACTCTGGACGAAGTGGAGAAGCAGCTGGCGATTTATGCGTACGACTATTCCTTCAAATGGGAGAACATCAAGCTGAGGGAGGGCGGAAGCGTCCCGTGTCTGTCAATGAATGTGCTCCTGCTCCGCGAATATGCGGATAAGGTCTTTGATCTGATCGGGGACATCCTCCTGCACACCGATTTTTCCGATTTCGGCCGTATCCGCTCGCTGGCAGCGCGGGAGCTGAACGAGCAGAAGAACACTGCAAAACGAAATCCCCATCTCCTGATATTCTCTCTTGCCCGCGCCATGGAAAACCCGGAAGCGGCATATGACGGTTATCTGAATTTTACGGAGTACTGGTCATATCTGTCGCGCGTTTCAGCGATGACGGATCCGGAAATGGAAAAACTTGCCGCACGGTTCCGGCTCATCCGGGATGCGCTGACGGTGCGGTCGGGGCTTTCCGCCTCCGTGGTCGGATGTCCGGACTCATTCGAGGAAGTCAAGCGGCTGGCAGCGTCTCTGGCAGATCAGTTTCCTTCCGCAGCTGTGTCCCTGCCTGTCGATTCGGAACGTCTTCCCGTCTATCCCCGTTCCCTTGCCGCCGCCCTTGAGGGAGGCGTTCAGTATAACGGTCATTATCTGCTGTCAGACCATTACAGCCAGCCCTTCACTGCGAAAATGCGTGTTTTGTTCACGCTTGTCCGCGGCAGTTATCTTGTACCGGAAATCCGTTTCAAGCACGGCGCCTACGGTGTCTTCTGTTCCGCGAGCGACCGTGAATACTATGTTTTTTCCTACCGGGATCCCGAGCTGAAAAACACCTATGACACATTTGCCAATATCGGAAAATGGCTGTCCTCCCGGACGTTCAGCCAGAATGACCTGGAAGGTCCCGTTACCTCCTGCTATTCTGACTTCGCCAAGCAGCTTTCTCCGCTCGATCTCGCAAAAGACGCCATCCTGCGCACGCTGAGGCACGCATATGACCCGCAGTATCTCCTGAAATACATGCGGGAACTAAAGCAATTCCGTTCCGAGGACGTCGCCGAACTGGCCCCCGTTTTCGACTCCCTCTGCGGAAAAGGCGTCACGATCACGGCCGGTTCTCTTTCCGCTATTGAAAAAAACAAAGACCGGTTTGAAGTCATTCTCACCGATCTCATTCATTGATATGGATTGACGGCATCATTGCCCGAGGGAAGTCAGCATCCCTTCAAGGTACTCCGCCACCCCGTCCCGGTCGCAGCCGAACCGCGTCACGTCGTCCGCCGCGCGTTTGAGTTCGGCGGAAGCGTCGCACATTGCCACCCCTCTTCCCGCAGCTCTGATCAGCGAAAGATCATTGTCTCCGTCCCCGAATGCCATTGTGTCTTCCAAACGGATGCCCAGCAGCCCCGACAGGATTTCCAGCGCCCTGCCTTTCTCTGCGTCCCGGTTTCCGATCTCCAGATGAAACGACATCGTGGAAGAGATCCTGATCTCGGGATACTTCTCCGTGATGATTCTTCTGACTGCGGCGCGTTCCGTCTCGTCCTGCGCTTTGATATAGCACTGCATTTTCATGACGTCCCTGCCTGTCTCCGTGATCAGTTCTTTCAGATCGCGGACCGCGGTCCAGCGGGTACGGATCGCTTCGGCCAGGGAACGGTTCAGTATATAGGTTCCGACATCTCCGAAAAAGCGCTCCGGCATGAACGCCTCTCCGCCGATATAGCAGTCGTACAGCACAGGGAGCGTGTCCATAAATCCCGCCAGGTCCGCCGCTGCCCGGCATGGGATCCCGCACTGAAACAACGCCTCATCTTTTTCAACATCATGGATCCCGGCGCCGTTTTCCGTGATGGCATACCGGATACAGCCGATTCTCCACAGATCTTCGGGAATACCGGTAAGCATGCGCCCGGTAGCCGGAACGATTTCCGTTCCGAACCGTTCATGTATCCCGCGCAGGACTTCAATCGTTCTGTCCGTTAAGCGTTTGCCGCTGGTCAGGAGCGTTCTGTCCAGATCCGCCGCTATCAGTCGTGGAATTATTCCTGCCATTTCCTGAATTGTTTGATCGTTCCTTCCCTGTACGCAAGGAGCAGGTTCTTCAAATCCCTGATTTTCCCCCTGATTTCCTCTCCGATATCGGTATCGGCAACACGCAGACGATGCTCCGGCCTGAATACCACCTGATTCGTGGAATGAATGTCGATTTCCGATCTGATCGCTTCTTCAGGCGGAACAAACGGATCGTGGCAGGACAGCGCCATCTCGTTGGAACTGTAGATCAGCGTATACCCGGCGATTCCGGTTACGGACTGATACGCCTTGCTCATGCCGCCGTCGATCACGATGACCCTTCCGTTCGCCTTTACCGGAGATTCCCCCTTCTTGATCTTTACCGGAACATGCCCGTTGATCACTCTCGCCTGCGGGACGTCACCGAGGCCGAATTCTTCCAGAACCTTTTCCGCAAAAGGCTCCTCTTCCGCAAATTTGAAATACGGATCCTTCGTCTCAACGTGTGTTTCGGGATCTTCCACAAAATATCGCTCAAACGTCGTCATTCTGTCCTTCCCGAACACGGGAGAATCCGGTCCGCACCAGAGATACCACATGAAATCAATGCCGCGCTTGCGCTTTGCGGAACTCCATTTTGTAAAATAGGCCTCCCGCGCAATCATGTCCACCACATCAAAATAGGCTTTCCCGCTGTACTTTCCGCCGGCGGCCTCAACCTTTTTAAAATGTCCCTCCTCATCCGTCGGAACACAGCCGTGGAACATCAGATTCCCGTTATAGCACAGATAGACGCTTCCCTTGGAATACAGAAACTTCGTATGCTCCTGAAGCTTTTCGGAATGATGGAATGCCGTCCTCAGCTGATTAATCAGGCTCTCTTCCTGTTCCGTCAGCCTGCAGGGATCGCTTGGATCGACCGTCGGAAGATGGGCATCCCGCAGGGGATACCGCTTCCCGCGGATGGTTACCGTGCCGGTCTGCGTGTCCGTCGCACGGAGCAGCCTTCTGTCGTCCATTTTGAACTCCGGATGATCCCGGATGATCTGATCCTCTATTTTGAACAGGATGACCGCCATCGCCTTATGCATCTTCGCGACGATCTCCGCATTCTGTCGGTCCATATTCTTGTCCACCAGCTTCGGCATGAACCGTTCGCACGGATCGTCTCCGTAGACTTCAAGCGCAAAGCTCATCAGGGGACGGAGCGAAATGCCGTATCCCCCCTCGATGGTATCGGTATTCCCGTATTTCAGGCAGTTGATGATCGCGGTCGCGATCAGCGCCCTGCTCCCGGCCGCCGCGCCCATCCAAAGAATGTCGTGGTTACCCCACTGGATATCCACATGATGATAGGCACTCAGCGTATCCAGAATGACGGGCGCTCCGGGACCTCTGTCAAAGATATCCCCGACAATATGAAGATGATCAATCACAAGGCGCTGGATCAGCTTGGAAAACTCGATAATGAAAGCGTCCTGCTGTTCCGTATCCAGAATCGCCTTGAAGATCTCGTCTTTGTACCGGGTTTTTCTCTGATTCTCGGCAGCACCAAGAAGCTCATCAATAATGAATTCGAACTGCGGGGGAAGCGATCTCCTGACTTTTGACCGCGTATATTTCGATGCGCTCAGCCTGCAGACCTCGACCAGGCGGTGAAGGGTTTCCAGATACCATTCACGGCTCAGTTCCTGCTCTTCCTTCATCAGCTCCAGTTTTTCCTTCGGGTAGTAGATCAGGGTCGCAAGCTGATCCCGTTCGCTCTTGGGAACCGTATCCGCGAAAAGGATCTCAACCTTTTCCCTTACGACGCCGGAAGCGCTTTTCAGCATATGCAGAAAGGCGGCATATTCGCCGTGTATATCGCTGATAAAGTGCTCTGTCGCTTTCGGAAGGCACATGATCGCCTCGAGCTTGATGATCTCGGTAGAAACCTGTTCAATCGTCGGATATTCATGCGCCAATAGTTTTAAATACTTGATATCCTGCTTTGTCAGGACGCTTCTGCTCCGTTCCGCCATGCTTCTGCTCCTTCGGTATTTTTATAATTTTACCATGAAACAGGCCATGGGGACAAACGCATCAGGAGAGCAACAAAAAGGAGAGCGGGCCTCCGCTCTCCCAAATGATGCTCTTGATCGGTCCTGCTGATCAGAAGATCGGCTGCACCGCTCCGGCATAGGTGCTGTTGATATATGTCCTGACCGCATCGGTCTGCAGCGCCTTGACGAGCGCCTGGATCTTTTCGCTGTTCTCGTCGCCCTTTCTCGTGGCAATGATGTTCGCATAGGTCTGTGCCGCATCGCCGGACGCATCCTCGATCGCCAGCGCGTTCGCAATCTTCAGACCCGCTGCAAGCGCATAGTTGCCGTTGATGACCGCGATCGTGCCCGGATCGCTGTTTTCGAGCTGCGCAGGAACCGTGTCCGCCTGGACAGGAACGATATTGTATCCACCGTTATCGGTCAGATCGAGAACCGTCACGCCGGTCTTTGCCGTCTTGTCGGCAGGAAGCGTAACAAGCCCTTCCTGGGCAAGAAGCAGCATCGCACGGGTCTCGTTGCTGTCGTCCGCCGGAACGATGATCGTTGCGCCGGCCGGAAGCTCGCTCAGAGAGGATACGCCGTTTCCGTAAATGCCGAAAGGTTCATAGTGAATCAGCGCAGCGGAAACGAGATCGGTCCCGTTGGACGCGTTGTAGCTGTCCAGATAGGGGGTATGCTGGAAATAGTTCGCATCCAGCGTCCCGTCGGACAGCGCCTGGTTCGGGAGAACATAGTCGTCAAAGATCTTGATCGTGAGCGTATATCCCTGCTCCGCGAGAGGAGCCACGACCTGCTCAAGGATCTCCGCATGAGGGGTCGAGCTTGCGCCGACCACGATGGTCTTGGCGGCTGCGTCCGCTTCCTTCTTCGCGCCGCATCCTGTCAGGACAACGCCGAACACAAGAACCGCTGCAATTGTAATGGCTATAATTTTCTTCATTGTTCTTTCCTCCTGTTTATTACAATCAGATCATTTATGTATCAAAGATTGCGTTTATCTACTTTGTGCGCAATTTTTGTCCCTGCTTCCTGGATCACCTGCACGATCAGGATCGTCAGTATGACGCAGACCCAGATGATGTCGTTGTTATACCGCTGATAACCGTACGTGATGGCGATCTGTCCGAGACCTCCGCCACCGATGGTCCCTGCCATCGCCGAATACCCGAGGATCGTCACGGTTGAGATCACGGCATTGATCAGCAGCGAAGGCTTCGCTTCCGGAAGGAGCACCTTCCAGATGATATTCATGACCGAAGCCCCCATGGACTGTGCGGCCTCGATCACGCCGCGGTCCACTTCCTTCAGGGAAGATTCCACCATCCTGGCCACATACGGCGCAGCCGCGATGACCAGCGTGACGATCATGGCCTTGTTTCCAAGGCTGGTCCCGACGATAAGCTTCGCAGTCGGCAGCATCGCAACCATCAGGATCAGGAAAGGAATGCTCCGGAACGCGTTCACGACAACCCCGACAGCCTTGTTCAGCGCCGGTTTCGGCGCGATCCCGTCCTTGTCCGTAACCTCCAGAAGGACGCCGAGCGGAAGGCCGATCACATAGGCAAAAGCCGTCGAGATGAACGTCATATAGATCGTTTCCCATATCCCCCGCTGAAGGATCCCGTTTTCCCACAGTCTCTGCAGCATTTCCGAAAACATGTCTCAGTCCTCCCTCGAATAATCGATTCCGATGGAATCAAGATAGCTTCTGACACGTTCCGCCTGCCGGTCTCTGTCCGGCAGCTGCAGCAGCATATGCCCGTAGACTTTCCCCTCGATGACCTTGGTATCCGCGAACAGGATGTTGACCGGCACCCTGCATTCCAGCACCAGGTTTGAAATGACCGGCCTGGAAGAATCCTCACCGTTGAATACGATCCGGATCCTTTCCCCGTCATCGATCGTCTCGATTGCCTTTGCCTGCGGCAGAATCAGTTCCTTCGCGATATCGGACTGGGGATTTGTAAACACTTTGCTGACCTCGCCGATTTCCACGATCCTGCTTTTATCCAATACGGCTACCCTGTCGCAGATCTGGTCGATTACTTTCATTTCATGCGTGATCACGATCACGGTCACGCCGGTCTTTTCGTTGATCTCCTTCAGGATATCGAGAATGGACTGTGTCGTGGCTGTGTCCAGCGCACTGGTCGCTTCGTCGCAAAGCAGGTATCTCGGTCTGGTCGCCATGGCGCGGGCAATCGCCACGCGCTGCTTCTGACCGCCGGAAAGCTGTGAGGGATAGGACTTCGCACGGTCGGAAAGCTTGACCATTTCAAGGAGCTCCATCGCACGCTTTTCCGCTTCCTTTTTCCCGATCCCGGAGATCTCCATGGGGAAGCAGACATTTTTCAGCACGTTTCTCTGTTCAAGAAGGTTAAAGCTCTGAAAGATCATGCCGATGGACCGTCTCTCTGCGAGAAGCTCCCTGTCCGACAGTTTTGTCATATCCTTTCCGTCAATGACCACCGTGCCCGTCGTCGGACGTTCCAGCTGATTGATGCAACGGACCAGCGTGCTCTTGCCCGCGCCGGACAGCCCGATTATTCCGAAGATCTCACCGTCTTCAATCGTGAGATTGATGTCCCGCAGCACTTCAAGCGGTCCGTTTGCGGTCTGAAACGTTTTGTTCAGACCCGTGATTTCAATCATTGTTCCCTCCAAACAGAAAAAGCGGGAAGCCCGTTCTGCTTCCCGCCTGTCATTCAACGATAACTACAGGATCTTACAAAGACGAGCCGAATCAATGCGCCGTGAGACGCATGCACATGCCCATCATGATGTTGCGGTCTGATCTCAGCATGGCCCGGCTCTCCTTTCCTCCGTTCTCTGTCGATTTTCGTATATTATCTTACTTTTCCCTCTTTGTCAATGCATTCCCGTGCAAATACCCGTTGTCCCGTGAAATCCACGGTTCTTTTTCGGTCCGCTCCCTTCCCTCCGTCCCAAACAGTTCATATGGACTTGTTGCGAAGCGGCACATCACGCTATAATGAATCAATCCGCCCCGCGTCCGTCCGCGACGTTTGTTTGTGTCGGACAAGCCGGTTCCCGCGGGGCTCCCACAGGAGGAAATGAAAATGATCCATCTGACCAACGGAATCCTTCAGGCGACCATTCTCCGTTACGGGGCCACTCTGCAGTCCCTGACCGTTCCCGATAAAAACGGAACCCCCACAGACGTCGTCCTGGGCTATGATACTGTGGAAGAATATGGAGAAAACGACGGGTATCTCGGGGCTGTCATCGGACGCTATGCCAATCGCATCGGGAATTCCCGGTTCACGCTCAATGGAAAGCTCTTTCGCCTGGACAGCAACGAAGGCCGCAACCAGCTCCACAGCGGGGCTTCCTGTTTCGGACACCGCATATGGGATGTGCTGCAGCAGACCGACAGTTCCGTAACGCTGGAACTGTTCAGCCCGGACGGTGCTTCCGGATATCCCGGAAACATGACCGTCCAGGTTACATATACTCTGAACGGCCGTTCTCTGGAAATCGGCTATAGGGCGTCGACCGATGCCGATACCCCCTGCAATCTGACCAATCATGCATACTTCAATCTTTCCGGCCATGATTCCGGAAGTCTCGAGGGTCATTATCTCCGGATCGATGCGGACGCCTATACACCGGTTACCGCCGAAAACATTCCGGACGGCACAGTCGCTTCCGTCAAGAACACCCCGCTTGATTTTACCGTCATGCGCGCAATCCCCGTCTCGAGGGCAGAAGACGGCGCCGTCACAGCCGCGGAATATGATTTCAACTATATCCTGCGAGGATGGGACAGAAGCCTCCGCACCGCCGCGGAAGCGTTTTCATCCCTGACAGGGATCCGGATGACCGTCAGAACGACCTCGCCCGCCGTTCAGCTGTATGATGCGATCCACCTGTCGGACCGCAGGGGCAAACACGGCGTTTCATACCATCCGTTTTCCGCGTTCTGTCTGGAAACACAGTACTATCCGGACTCTCCCAACCATCCGAATTTCCCGAGCACCGTCATAACCCCTGACACTCCCCTGAATGAAAAAACCGTTTTTCAGTTTTCGGCCGAATAAAACTGCAGTGCATTCTCTGAAATGGAAAGCAGAGGAACCAGTTTAACGGAAGGCGTCATCTGGAAGCAGCTGCTGAAGTTCTTCTTTCCGATCCTTCTCGGAACGTTGTTCCAGCAGCTTTACAACACGATCGACGCCATCATAGTCGGCAATTTCGTCGGATCCCACGCGCTAGCTGCGGTGGGCGGAAGTCCTTCTCAGATCCTGAATCTGCTGATCGGCTTTTTCGTCGGCCTCGCTTCCGGCGCGATGGTTATTATCTCTCATTATTTCGGAGCGGGCGACCGGAAAGCCCTTTCCGATACCGTCCATACCGCTGTCGCGTTCTGTCTGATCACGGGAGCGGCCTTGTCCGTTTTCGGCTATTTCCTTTCACCGTGGATGCTCCGGGCGGTAAAGACTCCCGCGGACATTCTGGCCGATTCCGCGTCTTATCTGCGCACCTTTTTTATCGGGATCATCCCCCTGATGCTGTTCAATGTCGGGTCGGGCATCCTTCGTGCGGTAGGAGACTCGAAACGGCCCCTGTACTATCTGATCGTCTGCTGCATTCTGAATATCATCCTGGATATCGTATTCGTTACGGTGCTCCGGCTAGGCGTTCTGGGCGTTGCATGGGCCACGGTTCTCTCCCTGACGGTCAGTGCCGGCCTGGTCATATGGAGCCTGTATACCACGTCTGAACCCTATCAGCTCCGTTTCAGGAGAATCCGGCTTCACAGGTACGTCCTGAGCCGGGTCCTGTACATCGGCGTCCCCGCCGGGCTTGAAAGCGTGCTTTATTCCGTTTCCAATCTGATCATTCAGATCCAGGTAAACGGCCTCGGAAGCTCCATGGTCGCGGCATGGACCGCCACCGGAAAATGGGACGGTATATTCTGGTCCGTAAGCAACTCGTTCGGCATCGCAATTTCGGCATTTGTCGGCCAGGCGTTCGGCGCGAAAAAATATGACCGCATGCGCCAATCAACCCGCACCTGCCTGTATATCGCCCTCGCAACATCTGCGGTGCTGAGCGCGCTTCTGCTCGGTTTCGGGAAGTACGGACTGAGAATATTTACTTCGGACGCGCAGGTGATCGATCTTGCGGTGGAAATCATCGGATATTTCATTCCGTATTATGTCCTCTGGACCTTTATTGAAATACTTGCCAATTCCCTGCGCGGCGCAGGCGATTCTGTCCGGCCGATGATCATCTCCCTCATCGGCATCTGCGGATTCAGGCTGCTCTGGTGCGGTCTTGTCGTTCCGGCGCATTACAACATCATGATGATCAGTATCTGCTACCCGATTTCATGGGCGCTCACCGCAGTGGCGTTTCTGCTCTATTACCTTAAAAGCGACTGGCTGTCCCGATGCATCCGCCTGGAACAGCACAAAGCCGATCCGGCTTAGAAACCATGCGTGTACTGGATCTGGATCTCGATTTCTTTCTGAATGACTGCTGCCCCCTTTCGGAGCCCGGCAAAAGACCGGATCTCGCCGGACATGAACCGTGGGTAGAAGAACGGGTGCGTTCCTTCCTCGAAAAGAACTGCGGACTGACAAAAGCGCGCAGGGTTCCCGGCAAAATCTTCGAAACGCATGACATGGCGCTTTCTTTCTGGCGGGACCGAATCCGTTCGGGTGAACTGACCGTTCCGTTCCGGGTTGTCCATGTGGACGCGCACAGCGACCTCGGCATCGGTTATCCGGGTCCGGGATATGTCCTGAACGGGGTCCTGCCCCAGAAAAGCGACGTCCGGCCCGATCTGGAAAAGTATTACCGCATCCGTCAGCTGGATGAGGCGAACTACCTGCTTTTCGCGCTTGCCTTCCGGTGGGTCTCCGCCCTGGAGAACATCCGGAACCCCAGATCGAGAGCGGATATCCCCCCTCAGATCCTGCTGCCCGGCCGTTCCGACCGGATCCGGCTCCGCTCTTTTGCGGCTGCCCTGATGGAATCCGTGAACGGGCCCGAGCCGGAGATCCCCTTCCTTGTGTACGACGATTACGAAAGCTACCGCGCACCGGGTCCGTTTGATTTCATGACGCTGGCGGTTTCTCCGAGATATGCCCCGGAAGAGGCGGAGAAACTGCTTCCTGTTATTTCCGAATACATGCAGACCTGATCCCCGGCGCAGCCGGTTTCTCTTGCAACCGACCTTCCGGTAAGGTTATTGTTACAACAGATAACAGTTTTAAAGCTCGAATGGAGAATCATATGGGTAACACACCGAACAATACGCCTTCCGCAAGCGAATGGCTCGCTTCCGCAAAAGCGGACGCCGCCGCAGAGAACGTCGGCATGTACCTGCTGCACAACGGCGTTGTCAGAATCACTTCAAAAGCCGCCGCCCGTTTCGGACGAACGGATGAAAAACCCGTGGCGGGGATGGAGGTCAGCTACGATTGCGAACTGCTTGAAAGCATAAGACAAACGACCTGCGCCATGGAAGGCATACAGGTCGTAAAGGTCTGGATCAATGAAGGGCTGCTCCGTGTGGGTGACGATCTGATGTACGTCCTGATCGGCGGGGATATCCGCCCGCATGTGATCGGTGCCCTTGAATACATGGTGGGACGGATCAAATCCGAATGCATCCTGGAGAAAGAACTGTTCTGACTGTTCCCGCAAACGGAGCTTTATCCGTTATTTGTTCCTCCCGCGCGCACCGTTCTTCTGTTCCGGAAAACCAGCCTGCCGTCCTCCTCAAATGATGCGGCCACCCTGTACCCGTCCAGATTCCGGACCCAGTAGGAATAATAATCGCCGCCGTTCTCCTCAAAAGAGGACATCAGCGACATGATGACCCCGCCGTGCGTCACAAGCACGACCGGATCCGTATTCTGTCCCGTTTTTTTCAGGAGTTCAGTCAGGCAGTTTCCCACGCGCTCCGAAAAAGAATCTATGCCCTCCCCGTTTCTGCACGGCTCCACGCATCCGGAATTTACCCAGTTCGTATACTCGGCGTCGTCCTGCATTTCTTCCGCGGTCCTGTTTTCGAAAACGCCGAAATCCATCTCCCGCAGATCGGGAAGTATTATCTGCTCCGCGTCGGGAAACAGATGTTCTGCCGTTTGCTGCGTCCTTTTCAGGCTGGAAACGAACACACGCCGGACCGTTCTGTCGGGGATCCTGTTCCGAAGTTCTGAAACACCTTCCTCGCACAGCGGTTCATCCGTGCTTCCGATATACGCTTTTCTGATATTCCCGGCAGTCTTGCCGTGGCGGATCATGATCAGTTCCAATTGACTATACCCTTGTGAAATACTTCTGAAAGCGCTCCGTATCCATTCCGAACACCGATGCAGGCGTCACAGCAACGCGATCCTCTCCGCAATGAGATACGCAAGTAGCATGGACGTCTCCGTAACGCACAGAAGAAAGCCCGCCAGGTCCCCGCTCATTCCCTTGAATTCCTTGACTGTCATCCTGTATACGGCAGCAACGCATACGCCTGCGGCAAGCAGCATGCATAGGCCTTTGAGCGGACTCAGCAGGATCAGGATGACGGCACAGATCGAGATCCAGCCGGCCAGAATCAGAACGGACGTCCTCTTCTCGGAGGATTCTGAAAAATAATGAAGCGTACCTTCCCTGTAAACAGGAAACAGCAGCCCCGCGATCCCGCTGACGGCACGTCCGAAAACGGGGATCAGGATCAGCGGAGCGGGAAACACCTCACCCTGATACGCCTCCGCGAGAAAGGCAAATGCGCAGAGCATCAAGCTCGCAGCCCCGATCACGGCAAATGCGCCGGCATGGGAGTCCTTCAGAATCTCCCTTTTCCTTTCTGGAGAGGCATGGCTTGAAAGCGCGTCCACGGTATCGCAGAATCCGTCCAGATGGATACCTCCGGTGATGATCACGATCAGCGCAAGGCCAACCGCGGAAAAAACGCCTCCTCCGAACTGAAACGACTTGGCAATCAGGCACCAGGCGGACAGCGCCAGCGACACAAAACAGCCTACGGCGGGAAACGCGGCAAGCACATAACGCGTGTTCTTTTCATCCCATTCCCTGACCGGAACGGGAATGTTCGAATACATGGAAAACGCCGTCAGCAATGACCTGAAAAACGTCACAGCAGCTCTCCCCCTTTCGGTTTGGTTTGCCGGCTTACGGATTCTTCCGGGCTTCCTTTATCTTTTTCGCTGCTTCCGCACGCTGCCTCGAAACTTCGATCCAGCTTGGGAGCGTCTTGCGGACCTCATCAAACTTCTTCATGATTTCTGAGACCTGGATCCCCTGCGGGCAGACGCTCTCACAGGCGCCGCAGCCGATGCAGGCTGACGGAAGCTTATCCTCCGGAAGCGCCTCCAGCTGCATGGAAACGGTAAAACCTCCCCCCACCAGTGTCTCATTGTACGCGTGCATCAGCATCGGAATGTCCAGCTCCGACGGGCATCCCTCGCAGCAGTAGCGGCAGGCCGTACAGGGTACGCCGTGTTTCAGTCGTTCCGCATATCTGAGCAGGGCATCGCGTTCCTCGTCGGACAGCGGTTTTTCCTCTTCGAAAATCCTGATGTTCTCGCGCACCTGTTCGGGTTCCGACATGCCGCTCAGGGTTACATATACCCCGTCAATCCCCTGAAGAAATCGGAAGGCCCATGCCGCATCCGTTTCGTCCGGACGCAGTTCATGAAATTCCTGCCTGTTTTCTTCCTGAATTTTAGCCAGCTTCCCGCCTCTGAGAGGCTCCATCACCCAGATCGGAATACCGTACCGGTTCAGAATCTCCACTTTCTTTTCGGCATTCTGAAGCGACCAGTCCAGATAATTCAGCTGTATCTGGCAGAATTCCATTTCTGTTCCGTACTTCTTGAGAAACTGTTCCAGCGTCTCCGGTCTCGCATGCGTTGAAAATCCGAAATGCCGGATCCTTCCTTTCCTTTTCTGTTCCATGAAATACGGAATGATCCCCCATCTGGGATCCGTATATGCCGGCATTGAAAGTTCGCAGACATTATGCAGGAGATAATAATCAAAATAATCCACTCCGCATTTCCGGAGCTGTTCCTCAAAGATCTCTTCCGGATCGTAGCTGTCGGCGATCTGGTGCCCCGGATACTTGTCCGCGAGGAAGAAAGAATTCCTCGGATACTCGCGAAGCACTTTTCCCGTGACCAGTTCTGATTTTCCTTCATGATAGGGATATGCGGTATCAAAATAGTTCACGCCGTGCGCCATGGCGTATCGGATCATTTCCGCCGTTTTTTCCTCATCGATGGAACGGTCAGCACGAACCGGCAGACGCATGGTTCCGAATCCGAGCCTCGAAAGCTTCTCCCCGCAGAACTCAACGTATCGCATTTTCCCACCTCCTGTATTGTATATTTTATCGCGAACGCACCCTCTAAACAAGCGGTCCCGACCGGCCGCCGTTTCCTTGACAAACAACATGCCGTTCGTTATTCTTGACTGAGATAACGATTCGGGAGGGCTCCTATGGAAAATGAAATCAAACTGACGAAGCTTGCCAAATGCGCCGGCTGCGGCGCAAAGGTCGGAGCGGGGGTCCTTGCTCAGCTCCTTGACGGGATCAAGGTTCACCACGATCCAAATCTTCTTGTCGGATTTGACCGGAGCGATGACGCTTCCGTCTATAAGCTCTCTGACGACCTTGCTCTCGTGCAGACAGTGGACTTTTTCCCTCCTGTAGCGGATGATCCTTACACTTTCGGCGCGATTGCCGCAACGAATGCGTTATCGGATGTCTACGCGATGGGAGGCGAACCGAAGCTCGCGCTGAATATTATGGCAGTTCCGAGCTCCATGTCCAAAGAGGCGGTCCACGACCTTCTCCGAGGAGGATATGATAAAGTCTATGAAGCCGGCGCGCTGATTACCGGCGGGCATTCCATTCTGGATGACGAGCCGAAGTACGGACTGGCTGTCACAGGATTTGTACATCCGGATAAAATGCTGACAAACAGCGGCGCAAAAGAAGGGGACGTCCTTCTTGCCACCAAGCCGATCGGAATAGGCGTTCTTACCGCAGCAATGAAGGGCGGTATTCTGGATGAGGATACGCTGTCCACGGCACTGAAGCTCATGACGACCCTGAACAAATACGCAAGAGACATTATGGTAAAGTACAATGTTCATGCATGTACGGATATTACCGGTTTCGGCGTTCTCGGTCATCTGCTCGAAATGGCCCAGGGCAGCGATACAGAAGTTCATCTTGATGTGAACGGTTTCGATTTTATTCCCGCTTCCCTCGAATTCGCACGCATGGGGGTCCTGCCGGAAGGCATGTACCGCAACCGCACTTTTGCGGAAAGCTCTGTTGATCCCGGCAGCGTCGAACTGGCAGTTCAGGACCTTCTTTATGATCCCCAGACATCCGGAGGACTCGCCATCGCTGTGGATCCGGCGGATGCCGACGCGCTGCTGAA
>JAFZCW010000040.1 GCA_017556125.1 Clostridia bacterium
CTTGCCTCCCTGATCATCGGCGAAGTGCTTTTCGGGAAGAGGTCTTTTTTCAATTCCCTGGTATCGCTCTGTCTGGGTTCCATCACCTACAGGATCATCATCATGCTGGTTCTGAAGCTCGGCATGCCGGCGAACGACCTGAAACTGTTCACCGCGATTACCGTCGCTCTGGCGCTTGCTCTTCCGACGATCAAGACGAAGATCAACGCAAGAAAGCAGGGGAAAGGGGGCGTGCAGAATGCTTAAAGTCGAAAACGCGCGCATCGTTTTCCATCCGGGTACCGTCAATGAGACGGAGGCGCTACGCGGCATCTCGCTTCATCTTTCCCCCGGGGAATTCGTAACGGTCATAGGCGGAAACGGCGCAGGAAAATCCACCCTCCTCAACTGCGTTGCCGGCGCGAATTTCCTTACTTCCGGTAAGATCCTCATCGACGGACAGGACGTGACGAACGTTCCGGAATTCAAAAGGGCCAAGTACCTCGGACGTGTATTCCAGGATCCGATGATGGGTACCGCGGGGAACATGTGGATCGAGGAGAATCTGGCGCTTGCCTACCGCAGGGGAATGAAGCGCGGACTCCGCTGGGGCGTTACGAATGAAGAACGCGAAGTGTTCAAGGAACAGCTCTCTCAGTTCGACCTCGGGCTTGAAGGACGTCTTTCCACGAAAGTGAAGCTGCTGTCCGGCGGCCAGCGCCAGGCGCTGACGCTCCTGATGGCGACTCTTGTGAAGCCGAAACTGCTTCTTCTCGACGAGCATACCGCCGCGCTCGATCCGAAAACGGCGAAGAAGGTCCTCGAGCTTTCCGAACAGATCATCGACCGCGACCATCTGACGACCCTGATGGTGACGCATAACATGAGGGACGCGATCCGGTACGGCAACCGTCTTATCATGCTGCATAACGGCCAGATCGCCGTCGACGTTTCCGGGGAAGAGAAGAAAAATCTCACGGTTGAAACGCTGATCGAAAAATTCTCCGAGGCGTCCGGAAGCGATGAGGTAAGCGACAAACTTGCGCTTTAATGAAAAGGATATATGAGTAACGAGGGAGCAGGCGAGATGTCCTGCTCCTTTTCATTTCCGACCCGTTCTGATAGAATGAAAAACTGAAGAAAGGAACACAGAGGGAATTGCGCAGGATCCTGATCACAATCATCATATTTCTGTTTGCTGCGGCAATGACCGTGTTTGCTTCCGCATGCGTCAGCCAGCCTCCGGTCACCGTAACGATCGCGACCGCCGTTCCCGTCGCTTCCGATACGCCCGTTCCCGTTCCGAGTCCGTCTCCGACGCCGGTTCCGATACCTACAGTTACAGGGATCGCTGTTCCGACCTATACGCCCAAGATCACATTCGTTCCGCTTCCGACGTCGGTGTATACGCCCGATAAACGGAACAATACGCCGACCCCGTCTCCCGAATGGGCTTCTCCGTACCCTTCTCCTGAAGGCGATCCACTGATCCGGATCCCGGAATCCATTCGGGTCGCGACGGTATCATCCGACCAAGCGCCCGTCAAGAAAAGATCGTCCCTGCACGGGTCTTCCATTGCGACCGTCAGGAAGGGTGAACAGTTCCGCGTCATCGAAGAAACGGAAAACTATATCTGCATCGACTGCAACGGAACGAAAGGCTACGTGCTTCCTGAAAGGCTTTCTATCTGCACGATCCGGACGGAACTTTCGGAAACCGTCCGGTACAGGGCTGCCTCACTGAACATCCACGGCGCTGAGAGCACCGTAAAAATCGCGAAACTTTCTGAACTAATCAACGCGGAGTCTCCGGACGTCATCGGGGTGCAGGAGGTCAAGAGACTGAATCTGAAAGGCAACGGGATCGACTGGCTGCAGCGGCTGGCTGAGGCGGCGGGATATCCGTATTACGTGTTCTGCAAGACGATCGATTATGACGAGGGTGAATACGGTACGGCGATCCTTTCAAGGTTTCCGATCCTTCAGTCTGATGCATGGCAGCTGGACGTGGCGCCGGGGAAGGAGCCGCGGTATCTTGCCTACGCCTGTCTTCTGACGGACAAAGGTCCCGTTCATTTTTTCAACACGCATCTTTGCGCCTCCGACATGCATCTGAAATCGATCAATATCGCGTCCATGGTGTATACGCTCCGTGCGGCGGGCGTAACGCCGTATATCGTAACCGGAGACTTCAACTGCTCTCCGCCGAGAATCTACCGTTATATGAAGGATATCTCGTTCGTCAATATCGAAATGAATACGTTTGGCAACGGGTCAAGGACGAAGATCATCGATAATATTCTGTATACGGAAGGAATCGTCGCAGCGGGCGTGCATCTGGCGGATGCGGCCGGGACCGGCGCGACGGATCACAGCATGGTCATTTCCGATTTTTACGTGACGGTGCCACCTCAAAAATAATATTTTTACATGCCAATCGTTTTTTGTTGAACACTGACAAATTATGATATACTGAATAAAAAAAGAGAGAGGGAACGGATAGATATGTCTAAAATTGTTATCGCACTCGGCGGAAACGCTCTCGGCAATACGCCTGCTGAGCAGCTGAAACTTGTTGAAGGTACTGCAGCGGCGATCGTGGACCTGATTGAAGAGGGGAACGACGTTGTCATCGCGCACGGGAACGGTCCGCAGGTCGGTATGATCAATCTTGGAATGTCCACGGCTGCCGAGGCGGGAGCCATCAAATCCTCCATGCCTTTTCCGGAATGCGGTGCGATGAGCCAGGGATATATCGGATATCATCTGCAGAACGGTATCCGGAACGAAATGGTGAAGCGCGGGATCAAGAAGACCGTCGCGACCGTTGTCACACAGGTCCTCGTGGATGAAAAGGATCCTGCCTTCCAGCATCCGACCAAACCGATCGGCGCCTTCTATTCGAAGGAGCAGGCGGAAAAGATCCATGAGGAAAAAGGATACACGATGATCGAGGACGCAGGACGCGGTTACCGTCAGGTCGTTCCTTCCCCGAAACCGGTCGACGTTATCGAGAAGGAAGTCGTCAACAGTCTGATCCGCGACGGTCATGTCGTCATCACGGTCGGCGGCGGCGGCATTCCCGTCATTGAAAAGGACGGAAAACTGATCGGAACGCCCGCGGTCATCGACAAGGACTTCGCCTCCGCGAAACTTGCCGAGCTGATCGACGCGGATATGCTGATCATCCTGACGGCCGTTGACCGTGTTTCCATCAACTATAAGAAACCCGACCAGAAGGAGCTTGCGCATATGACCGTTGCCGAAGCGGAACAGTACTGTGCCGAGGGTCATTTCGCTCCCGGAAGCATGCTCCCCAAAGTCCAGGCGGCGATCTCTTTTGCAAAGAGCGGTCATAAGACCATTATCGCTTCCCTTGAAAACGCAAAGGACGCCATCGCTGGCAAGAGCGGTACGTCCGTAACGCTGTAATTGACAGATTCTTCCGAGAGGGACAGGCCGTACGGACCTGTCCCTTTTCCTGTGTCAGACAAACTGATATAATAACTCCATGATGAAACGAACGGACAGGTTAATCAGGCTGACGGCTTGTCTTCTCTGCGGTTTTTTTCTTTTTCTGCCGCTGAGCGGATGCACTGCGCCGGGACAGGAGCAGCACCCCGAAGCGCCCGAAGCGAGTCCGGTCAATTCTGAAACTCTTTCTCCCGCATCTTCTTCGTTACCGCCCTCCGGGGATCTCATTATGTTCGTGAATGTCGGGAAAGCGGACGCGACGGTGATCCGGTCTTCCGGCGAGTTCTATATCGTGGATACTGGAACGGCTGAATCCGTTCCCGCACTGTTCGGCGCGTTGCATTATCTCGGCGCGGATTCCGTCAAAGCCGTTTTCATCACGCATTCTCACAGCGATCATGTTGGCGGGTTGAACGCGCTTCTTTCGCATTACCGCGTCGAAACCGTATACCGTTCCAGCGTTTCCTTCTGGAAGGAAGGGAAACAGAATCCGGCTGATAAAGCGGCAGCGAAAGCCGGAATGGAGGCCGTGCTTCTGTCCGCAGGAGATACGGTCGGAATGGGAAGCGCGAATTCGGTCACTGTTTTAGGCCCGCTCGTTCTGAATACGGACGACGACAACGACAATTCCCTTGTTCTGGATCTTTCGATAGACGGAAAGAGGATCATGCTTGCCGGCGACATGCAGTTTGCGGAGGAGGAGACGCTGATCGAACGATACGGAAACAGTCTCAAAACGGATATCCTGCGGATCGGAAACCACGGGAATCCGGACGCGACCGGTCCCGCATTCGCCGCTGCTGCCGATCCGGATATCATTGTGATTTCCACCGACAGAAGCGCGGATACCGATTCCGCGAACGAACGCGTTCTCTCGCTGTTCGAAGGTAAGCAGATCCTGATCACCGACGAGTCCGACATGGGATTTCTGATCCCGCTGGACGGATCAGGGTCAGCGCCGGAAAATGTCCGCCATTCAACGGAGCTTGATTTGGTGATCGTATCGGTCGACAAGGAAACGCAGACCGCTACGATCCGGAACAACGGGTCAGACGCGGATCTTTCCGGATGCATGCTGTTTTCCGAAAAGGGGAACGAGCTGTTCGTGTTTCCGGACGGCGCTTTTCTTGCTTCGGAGGCCAGCTGTACGGTATCGGGAGAGAACGGGAGCGGGGATTACCGGTGGCCGGGAGAGAAGAAACCGTGGAACGCGAACAAGGACGATCCGGCGCTTTTATTCGACAGTTTCGGGAATCTTTTGTCCGCTGTCAATTGACACTGATTTCACGCTAGGGCTATAATTTTAATGTGAAAATTTGTGGTTTTACCACAGTGAAATAACATAAGGAGGGCACACAGAATGCCGAAAACCATGACAATCGACGGCAATACCGCTGCATCGCATGTTGCATATGCATTTTCCGATGTCGCCGCGATTTATCCGATCACTCCGTCTTCGCCGATGGCTGAAGTTGCGGATGACTGGGCTGCAAACGGACGGCTCAACCTTTTCGGGCAGAAGGTCCGCATTGCAGAAATGCAGTCAGAAGGCGGCGCAGCAGGCGCTGTCCACGGATCACTGAAAGCAGGCGCGCTTACAACGACTTTCACCGCGTCACAGGGACTTCTTCTGATGATCCCGAACATGTACAAGATCTCCGGTGAACTGCTTCCCGGTGTCTTTCACGTCAGCGCGCGCGCGCTGGCCGCGCATGCTCTTTCGATCTTCGGCGATCACAGTGACGTGATGGCGTGCAGACAGACCGGTTTCGCGATGCTCGCTTCCGCTTCCGTGCAGGAAGTTATGGATCTCTCGCTCGTCGCGCATCTTTCCGCGATCAAGGGATCCGTTCCGTTCCTTCATTTCTTCGACGGATTCCGTACATCCCATGAAGTCCAGAAGATCGAAGCGATCGATTACGAAGACATGGACAAGCTCCTCGACCGTGACGCTGTCAAGGCTTTCAGAGCCAGAGCGCTGAATCCGGAGCATCCGCATCAGGGCGGCACCGCGCAGAACCCGGACATCTATTTCCAGGGCAGAGAAGCCGCGAACAAGTATTACGACGCGATCCCGGATATCGTCCAGAAGTATATGGACGAGGTCGGCAAGCTGACAGGCCGTCCGTACCATCTGTTTGATTACGTCGGCGCGCCGGACGCGGAGAACGTGATCGTCGTCATGGGCAGCGGCGCTGACGTCTGCGAAGAGGCGGTCAATTACCTGAATGCCGGCGGAAAGAAATACGGCGTTCTGAAAGTCCGTCTGTACCGTCCGTTCTCCATGAAACATTTCGTGGACGCGATCCCCGCATCGTGCAAACGCATCGCCGTGCTCGACAGGACGAAAGAGCCCGGTTCTCTCGGCGAACCGCTTTACCAGGATGTCATCAACGCGCTCGTGGAAGGCGGCAGGGGAGACGTCAAGGTCTACGGCGGAAGATACGGCCTCGGCAGCAAGGAATTCACTCCGTCCATGGTCAACGCCGTATATGAGAACCTCGAGAAGGCCGAGCCGAAGAATCATTTCACGGTCGGTATCGTGGACGATGTCACGAATCTTTCCCTTGAGGTCACCAAGCAGGTCAATTCCGCTCCGGAAGGAACGATCGCCTGCAAGTTCTTCGGACTCGGTTCCGACGGCACGGTCGGCGCGAACAAGAACTCCATCAAGATCATCGGCGACCATACGAACATGTATGCGCAGGGCTATTTCGCCTATGACTCCAAGAAGTCCGGCGGGTTCACCGTTTCCCATCTGAGATTCGGCAAGACCCCGATCCAGAGCCCCTATCTGATCGATGCGGCGGATTTCATCGCATGCCACAACCCGTCCTACGTCACAAGATACGACGTCATGGAAGGCATCAAGGAAGGCGGCACGTTCCTTCTGAACAGTCCGTGGTCCCTTGAGGAGATGGAAAAAGAGCTTCCCGCTGCCATGAAGAACGCGATCGCAAAGAACCATGTCAAGTTCTACAATATCAACGCGATCAAGCTGGCGCGCGAGGTCGGCATGGGCGGCAGGATCAACACGATCATGCAGAGCGCTTTCTTCAAGCTCTCCGGCGTCATTCCCGCCGAACAGGCGCTCGATTACATGAAGGCCGCTGCCAAGAAATCCTACGGCAAGAAGGGCGACGACGTCGTCCAGAAGAACTACAACGCGATCGACGTCGGCATGAACGCAATCGAGGAGATCAAGTATCCGGAGTCCTGGGCAACGACGACCGAAGGCGCTGTCGCGATCAAAACGACGGACGATCCGTATTTCAACGACTTCATCCGTCCGATCCTTGCGCAGCAGGGAGACAAGCTCCCGGTCTCTGCGCTTTCCGCGGACGGCACGGTTCCGACCGGCACGACGAAGTACGAGAAGAGAGGCATCGCGGTCGATGTCCCGCAGTGGATCACCGAGAACTGCATCCAGTGCAACCAGTGCTCGCTCGTCTGTCCGCATGCAGCCATCAGACCGTATCTTGTAGACGAGTCGGAAGCAGCTGCGGCGCCGGAAGCGTTCGTGACGAAGAAAGCAGCCGGTTTTGCGGGATATACGTTCCGCATGCAGGTATCTCCGCTTGACTGCACAGGATGCGGCAACTGCGTGGATGTCTGCCCGGCAAAGACCAAAGCGCTCAAGATGGTTCCGCTTGCCGAAGTCTCCGAGACGGAAGAAAAGAACTGGGAGTACGCGCA
>JAFZCW010000041.1 GCA_017556125.1 Clostridia bacterium
GGACGGGGAGGGGAAGCGGGCTTTGACACGGGGCGCGCAGAAGCTTCGGAGCCCGGTTTTCCCTGCTCGTTTGCCGCTTTTTTGCTTTTGCTCGCAGCGGTTTTGATGATCTTGATCAGAAACCACCAGAAACCGATCTGGAGCAGTAATACGATAAATCCGCCCATTATGCTTTATTCTTCTCAGCGGGTTTGCTGATCTTGGAAATGGCTTCTCTCATTTCGGTATCCGAGATGACGTTCTTCATGTTGTAGTAATCCAGGACGCCGAGTTTTCCGTCTCTGAAGGCCTGGGCGATTGCCATCGGGACCTGCGCTTCCGCCTCGATGACCTTCGCGCGCATTCCTGCGACGGTCGCTTCGTTCTCTTTTTCCTGTGCGACAGCCATGGCGCGGCGCTCTTCCGCTTTTGCCTGTGCGATCCGCTTGTCGGCTTCCGCCTGATCGATCTGCAGCTGAGCGCCGACGTTGCGTCCGACGTCCACGTCCGCGATATCGATGGAGAGAATTTCAAATGCGGTTCCGGCGTCCAGACCTTTGTTCAGAACCGTACGGGAGATGGAGTCCGGGTTTTCCAGAACTTCCTTGTGGCTCTTGGAGGAACCGACCGTGGTGACGATGCCTTCGCCGACACGGGCGATGATCGTTTCCTCCCCGGCGCCGCCGACGAGACGGTCGATGTTGGCACGAACGGTAACTTTCGCCTTGGCGCGGAGTTCGATACCGTCCATGGCAACCGCGGCGATGATCGGCGTTTCAATGACCTTCGGGTTAACGCTCATCTGAACGGCTTCCAGCACGTTACGCCCGGCAAGATCGATGGTGCAGGCTTTTTCGAAATCCAGCGGGATGTCTGCTCCGCGGGCGGCGATCAGCGCGTTGACGACGCGGTCGACATTGCCGCCTGCCATATAGTGCGCCTCCAGCTTATCGATCGGCAGACCGAGACCTGCCTTGGTTGCCTTGATCAGCGGGTTGACGATACGGGGCGGGGCAACTTTCCTGAGCCGCATGCCGACGACCGTGCCGACGCTGACCGGAACACCGGAAGCGCTGGCGGAGATCAGCAGTCCGATCGGGACGAAAGTCAGGAAGAGAATAATGAAAATCAGGATCAGAACAATGATGATGATGGTTGGAAACATGAGCAATATTCCTTTCTGTATTGTAATCTTTGGCAGAAAACTGCGAATTCTAAAGCAGAACTACTGCTGGACGGCGCGGACGAAAATGGACAGGCCTTCCGTTCCCGTCACCTCGACGACAGTCCCGGCGGGCAGGAATGTTCCGTCCGTCTCGGCATTGATCCGGTTGCCGTCGATATCCACGATGCCGGCAGGTCTGAGAGCGGTCAGCGCCGTGCCCCGGGAACCGCGGGCAACGACGGGCTTAGGCTCGTCCGATCCTTTGCCGGAAGATTTCTTGATGGCGGAATGGTTGACAAGGGGCGACTTGGACAGCAGTCCCTTCTTAAAGGAACGGAGAAATAGAACAAGCAGCACGAGTATCAGGAGCAGTAGGCAGAGCGTAAAGGCAAGCGCGCCGGCAACAGAGTTTTCCATGAACTGCATCACGACTACCGCGAACAGGCACAGGATCCCCAGGATGCCGGGAGCACCGAAACCGGGAATACAGAGCTCAACCAGAAGCAGTACGACTCCGGCAATCAGACAGATGATGCACGGTACTGCCAGAGGGCTGGAAAAAACAGCAAACATTTCCGACATTGGCTTCTCCTTTCGGGAACAGCTGGCATACAGGGGCCTTTCTCCAACTTCCCCATATAAATTATATACTATTATTGTGCTGTTGTTAACTGATTCTTTTGGGACGCATGGAAGAGACGGAGTCTTTCACGGATCGCCCCTTTTTCTCCTCATGGAACGGATAAAGCCGAGTGTCTGTTTGAGCGATTCCTCTTTCGGCACCCCGGCGAGCCGTGTCTTATGGGCAAATTCAAGCGCCTCCGAAAAATCCGTTCCGGGCGTGATGCCCGCAGCGATAAGGTCAGATCCGGTGACGTACGGACGCGACATCAGCTCCTGATATTGGCCGAATCTGCTTTTCAGGATCCGCTCGTGATCCGCGTAGTCTCCTTTGCCGAGCCCGCAGCCGAGGAAGTCGGCCTTGGCAAGAAGCAGCAGGTCTTCCGGCTCAACTGAAAGATCGAACGTTTTCATATACGCCTTTTCCCCGGATTTTCTGGTGATCAGGAGATTCGGCCGCATGTGCAGCTCCACCATATTCAGGACGTATTTTTTCAGATGGCGTTCCGATGTGAGGCGGTCGATCAGCGCGGAAGCAGGTCCAATGCCTTCCGTTTCGTGGTGGTAGGCATGGATCTTCCCGTTGATGAATTCCGTTGTGAAAGGTTTTCCGAAATCATGACACAGAGCCGAAACCATGAACGGGAGCGGCTGCTTCGCTTCCGGACGGAGTTTCGCGGCCTGATCCAGAACCAGCATCGTGTGCGTCCAGACATCTCCTTCCGGATGGAAGGACGGGTCCTGTTCAACGCCGATGAGCGCCATGACCTCCGGGAACCAGACTGACAGCTGATTCATCTTCCGGAGCTGCTCAAAAAACACGGACGGGGTCGGGGCGGAAAGCATGGCCTTTTTCAGCTCTTCCATCACACGCTCCCGCGAGAGGGCGGAAAGTTCCATTCCGCTGCAGAGCCGGACGGTCTCATCCGCTATGGAGAATCCGAATCTAGCGGAGAACTGGGCGGCGCGGAGGACCCGGAGCGGATCTTCCGGGAAAGACTCGTCCCGGACGTGCCGGATCACGCCTTTTTCCAGATCGTCCCTGCCTCCGTAAAAATCGAGTATTTCTCCGGTGAGGACATCCCGCAGCATCGCGTTGATCGTGAAGTCTCGCCTTCCGGCGGCCTCCTCAGGCCCAATCAGCGGATCCACGAATACTTCGAAATCCCTGTGCCCGCGTCCCGTAAGCTTTTCCCTGCGCGGAAGGGCGATGTCAAGGCGGGAATCCTTCAGACCGAACACGCCGAAGCTCACGCCGTTTATCAGGGGTGTTCCGAGCGTTTCGAGGATGGACAGCAGTGAGGCGTAGGAGATGCCGTGCACCTCCACGTCAATGTCCTTGCTTTCACGGCCCATCAGGGCGTCTCTGACAAAACCGCCGACATAGTAAACACGGCCGCCTTTTTCGGCGACGGCTTCCGCGAGTTTTTCGGCAGTCAGAAGATCCTTGCTGCGGGACATGTCATTTCCTCCGTGTAAAGCAGAAAGACGATACGGGAACGTTTATTTCTTCATCCCTATGAAGGCGATACCTGCGAGACAGAGACCGATGCCGACCAGCATGTTCCAGCTGATCTGCTCACGGTAAAGAAGGACACCGACGATGACGAGCATGACCGCAAGAAACGCGTTCTGGACGACGGAGGCGGTGCTGACCTGCCATCCGGCCTTATAGGCATAGATGAATCCCACCTCCAGTCCGACGATCACGATTCCGAGTGCGAAAGGCGCCCAGTTCAGTTTTCCGTATTCCCGGATGAGGCTGCCGCCGGGATTCAGGACAAAATACATGACGCCTGAAAGAACGGTCCCCACCAGATATGTAACGGTCAGGGAAGCGAAAGGATGGATCTCCGCCGGCATGGACTTGGAACAGATCTGGTAAACGGTGTTCGACAGCACGACCAGTGCGATTGGCCACACAAAGGAAAACATGGATGCGCGCCTCCTGTATACTGGAATCAAGCGTTGGATTATTGCTATTTTAGCATGTTATGCGGATCAGGCATACAGGAAAAGCGGAGCGGGAAAAGCAGGCCGTTGCCCGGATCCTGCGCATGAAGAATGGCTCTGTATTATTCGCCTCTTTTCGTGTATTATATAATAAGTGATTTATAGGGCTATGGTCCGGACACAGAAATAACCGGATCAAAACTGGGGTCAGGACGGGATTATCAGACATGTATACATCAGCAGGTACAATCAAGCCGTTTGAAAAAAAGGTATGGCTGGCCACACCGACCAGGCATCCTGAGATGATGCAGTATATCCAGGAAGCGTACGATACCAACTGGCTGTCGACGATCGGAGAGAATATCAACGAGGTGGAGCGTCAGATGGCGGAACGGATCGGATGCGGCTATGCGGTAGGCCTGGGGACAGGCACGGCAGCACTCCATCTTGCCGTGAAGCTGGCGGGCGTTCAGCGGGGAGACCGGGTATTCTGCAGCGATATGACCTTTTCTGCAACGGTCAATCCGGTCAGCTACGAAGGGGCGCAGCAGATTTTTGTTGACGCCGAATACGAGACATGGAATCTTGATCCGGACGCGCTTGAAAAGGCGTTCCGCCTGTACCCGGACGTGAAATGCTGCATCGTCGCGGATCTTTACGGCACCCCGGCCAAGCTTGACCGGATCCGGGAGATCTGTCACGCGCA
>JAFZCW010000042.1 GCA_017556125.1 Clostridia bacterium
AAAAGCGTCATCTCCCATGTGGAGATCGACCTGCCTGACGATCCCATGCGGTATACTGCGTGTCCGAGCGTGGACCGTTCCAAGGGAATCTGGGCTGCGACCGGGATCAATGCCGCCAATGTCGGCATGACCGCGACCGAAACGATCACGTCCAATCCGCGGGTACTGGCGGCGGACCCGCTGGTGGAATACCGCAAGGCGAAGAAACGCGGAGAGAAAGATGTCCCGGGCGGAATAGGCGAAGAGGATATTGTCCTGCTGGTGCTTCCGTATATCCATTCGGCGAGAGAAGGCGTGCTGAGGCTTGCTTCCCTGCTCGAGAAATACGGAACGTATGAATCCAACGGAATCGCGTTCAATGACTGCGACGAGGTCTGGTGGCTTGAAACGATCGGCGGGCACCACTGGATGGCGAGGAAAGTTCCGGATGACCGGGTGGTGATCAATCCGAACCAGTTCGGAATGGATGCATTCGATTTCGGGGACGCGTTCGGGAAAAAGGAGAACCACCTCTGCTCGGACGACCTGCTCGAATTCATCAAAAATCATGATCTGGACCTGAACACGGAGGGGAAGGGAAATCCAAGGGATATTTTCGGTTCCCGTCTGGATACGGACCATATCTACAATACGCCGCGCGCCTGGTTTATGGGCAGATACCTCACGCCGAAAACACATACCTGGGACGGGGAAAACGCGGAGTTCGGACCGGAAAGCGACGACATTCCGTGGTCTATCGTTCCGGAACGGAAGGTGTCCGTTGAGGACGTACAGTATCTGCTTTCCTCTCATTATCAGGGAACGGACTATGATCCGTACCGGAACCGTGATACGGGAAAGCGCGGGATGTACCGCTCGATCGGAATCAACCGTACGGGCGTGACATCGATCTGCCAAATCCGGAACGGTGTGCCGGAAGAAATAAAGGGGATCGAGTGGGTCAGTTTCGGGTCCACCACATTCTCGTGCTTTGTACCGCTTTACGCGAATGTTTCCAAGATGCCGGGCTATCTCAGCCGTGTTTCTACGGATGTCTCAACAGACAACCTGTACTGGGGCAGCCGGCTCATCGGCGCGCTGGCCGATTCAAACTATTCCGACTGCTTCCAGCAGATCCAGAGATATCACAGCGCGGTTCAGGTCGAAGGTCGCAGGATGATACTGGAATATGACCGGAAAATGACGGAAAAATCGGACTGGTCCCTGATGGAAGAAGCCAATGAGAAGATCTGCAGAATGGCAAGGGAACAGACGACGGAAACACTGAACAAAGTGCTGCTTGAGGCGAGCGCACACATGAAAAACGGGCATAAGCTTTCCGATAACTGACGGACGGCACAGGGTGCGGTTCCTTTCGGAAGGGTGGAGAATCGCCGCTGGTTATGGTACAATTCGAACGGCTGATACAAACGGCATAACACAGAAAAGGACAGACTGAAAATGAAACTGGGTGTTGTAGGATTACCGAATGTCGGGAAAAGCACATTGTTCAACGCGATCACGCAGGCCGGAGCGCAGGCCGCAAACTATCCGTTCTGCACCATAGAGCCGAACGTCGGAATGGTGGCGGTGCCTGACCACAGGCTGGACGTGCTCGCGGAGATGTATCATCCCGAGAAGTATACTCCGGCAACCGTCGAGTTTGTGGATATCGCCGGACTGGTCAAGGGAGCGAGTCGCGGCGAGGGCCTGGGAAACAAATTCCTTTCCCATATCCGCGAAGTGGATGCAATCGTGCATGTCGTCCGCTGCTTTGAGGACGACAACGTGGTCCATGTGGACGGATCCATTGATCCGATCCGTGATATGGAAACGATTAACCTGGAGCTGATTTTTGCCGATCTTGAAACGGTTGAAAAACGTATCGACCACAACAAAAAACTGCAGAAGACAGGAGATAAGAAGATTATCGCGGAAGGGGCTCTGCTTGAAAGGATCAAAGCGCATCTTGAAAGCGGAAAGCCCGTCAGGAATATGGAAGCATCGCAGGCGGAAGCGGAGACGATCCAGCAGCTGTTTCTTCTGACGACGAAACCGGTCATCTATGTGGCAAACATTTCGGAGGACGATATCGGAAACAGCGATAATCCGCTTGTTGCGGCCATGTACCGCCAGGCGGCGGAAGAGCATGCGGAAGCCATCACGGTCTGCGCAAGGCTCGAGGAAGAGGTCGCGGAACTGTCTCCGGATGAGAAGAAGGCGTTTCTGGAGGAAATGGGCATCGAGGAAGCGGGGCTGGACAAGCTCATCAAAGCGTGCTACCGGCTTCTCGGGCTGATCAGTTTTCTGACCGCGGGACCGAAGGAGGTCCGCGCGTGGACGATCCGGAAAGGGGACCGCGCGCCACAGGCGGCAGGGAAGATCCATTCTGACTTCGAGAAGGGCTTCATCCGGGCGGAAATCGTGCCGTATGACACGCTGGTCGAACTGGGATCGATGCAGGCCTGCAAGGAAAAAGGGCTGGTCAGATCCGAAGGAAAAGAATACGTGATGCAGGACGGGGATGTCACCCTGTTCCGGTTTAATGTATAATGACATCAGATCCAGATCAAGGAGGCATCATGCAGCGAATCAGTAAGAGGGACTATTATCTGTCCATTGCCGCGGAAGTATCCAAGCGTTCCACCTGCCTGAGAAGACAGTACGGAGCGGTTATCGTAAAGAACGACGAGATCGTGTCGACCGGATACAACGGCGCCCCGCGCGGTGAAGACAATTGCTGTGATATAGGGACCTGCTGGAGGGAAAGAAACAACATCCCGCACGGGGAGCAGTATGAAAAATGCGTTGCCGTTCATGCGGAGCAGAACGCGATCATTTCCGCCAGCAGAAGGGAAATGCTGGGCGCAACGCTGTATCTTGCCGGGTTTGAAAACGGAGAGCCGATCCGAAACGCGCAGCCCTGCGTGATCTGCAGAAGGCTGATCAAGAACGCGGGAATCGAAACGGTGATCAACAGCAGCGGCGAAATCACGATTTGATCCGTTGCATGAAGAAGCAATAAAACACAGGCGGGGATGTGCTGATCCCCGCCTGTTTCATATCAGTATCCGGAGCAGTTCTCAGGAAGGATCGACCTGGATCTCGTTGTACCGCTCAAGCGTGCTGTAGAAATCGAGCCTGCCAGACGAACCCAGATGATGCTGCGCGGACTCCGCGGCGGCCTTCAGATTCGCGTTTGCTCGCTCGAGATTCTCCGCCGCGCCGAAAAGGTAGTCGCTTTCACCCGCCAGATACTTGGCGGCGGACTCGGCGCAGGCTTTTCGCAGACTGTTGACCTTGGAATAGGCTTTGCGAAGCTCGGATCCCGAGGCGCTTTTTTTATACAGCGGATGGGAGGTCGAGAGGTACCGCTCCGCGACCAGATCGTTCCAGAAATAATAGGCGTATGCCATCGTGCACTCGCGGTCCTGGGGAACGTCGATCCCGTAGACCTGCTTGATGATGTTCACCCGTTTTTCCTGATCTGTAAAACAGAAATTCAACCTGGCGACGCGCTTGGAGGTCCAGGTGCCGTCCATCGACCACATCCGTATGTTCCCGTTGGGCATATCGTACGCGTACATGGCCAGCGCGGCAGTCTGGTCGAAAGAGCAGTTGGTGAACATCTGCCCGTCAAAGCTCTTCAGGATTTCGGGCACTTTCAGGAGCAGGCCGTTGCTTCTGAGCTGGTTCAGGATGGCGAGGAGCATTTCCTTCTGGCGGTTTACACGGGCGCCGTCTCCGACATCATCCTGCGAAGCGCCTTTCATGCTGGATGCTTTCCGGACGCGGAGATAATCCAGAACGCCCTGACCGTCCATGTGCTGCTGGCCGGCAGCGTATGAACGCCCGTTCATTTCAAACGCTACGTCGACGTTGTAATCCACGCCTCCGATCGCGTCCACAAGCTGTTTTACGGCAGGCATTGTGACGGCATAGTAATAATTGATGGGCAGTCCCGCGATCATCCTGGAGCAGGATTCGCAGACCTTTTCAAATCCCTTGGAATTGACAATGAAGTTGCCTTTTTCGTCGGTGACGGGTTTTCCGTTTTCGTCTTTTTCATACAGTCCGCCACCGCAGTCGAGAGAGGCGTTCAGCTTATAGATCCCCCGCACGCCCGGAATCTTGGCGTAGGTGTCGCGGGGAAGGGAGATCATATCGACGGTCTGCTTGTCAAAATTGATGGCAAGGACGATCATCACATCCGCGTGTTCCGCGGAGGAGCCGCCTTCCTCGAGCCATTCCTCGGTCAGCCGTTCTTCCGCATAATCGACGCCGATCAGCAGGATATTCACGATGTTGTCCGAAAGCTGGTATTCGGAGGCATTGGTGCCGGCGAGAAGATCATATCCGGAACCCGCAGGTTCTTCCGTGGCTTCCGGACTTTCAATTCCGTTCTGGTCGGCCTGCTCAGCCTGCGCCTGAACTTTCGGCGCGGCGGAAGAAGCAGGCAGTGCCGTTGCGGCAGCCGCCGGCGCTGCGGCAAACATGGTCGAGACCTGCGTGCGGAGGTGACGGACATAGAAAAACGCGCCTGCAACCAATGCGAGAACCACCGCCAGGACGATGACGATGATCAGGCAGATCCGGTTGACGCGGTCACGCCGTTTTGCTTTTTTTCGCCGCAGGGCAGCAGCGGCTTTTCTCTTTTCGAGCTGCTCCCGGCTGGCGGGCTCCGCCGCGCTGCTTCCGGACCCGGAAGAGGCAGGCGTGCTGTCTTGTTTCATATGAAAACTTCCTTGCGCACTTTTTGACAAATACTACTATACCACCGGAGACACGGCAGATGGTGGCAAAAACGTAAACACTTTTATTCATTCCCCGGATTCCGGAGGTCCGGGGTATCCTTTATATATCGCGTACAGCGACAGGAACCGGTCGGGGGGAACCGCTTCCGCCCGGACGGAGGGGGAGAGCTCCAGCGACTCCAGCATAGAGGGCAGCGCAGGATCCGTTAAGTTGTTTGCCAGGGTCTTGCGGCGCTTTGAGAATGCTGCATGCAGAAACCGCTGGTAACCTGCGCCGTCCGGAAGTTGCATATCCGGACCTGTTCTGCGGAGGAGCAGGAAAACGGACATCACCTCGGGAGAGGGATAGAATCTGTCCGGCGGGACTTCGGCAAGGATCTCAGTCCGGTAGAAACATTCTGTCATGACGGAAAGCGGCCCGTAGACCTTTTCTCCCGGGGAAGCGAAGAATCTCGCGGAGGCCTCCTTCTGCACCATCAGAAGCATGGTGTCCGGGAACAGCGGAAGCAGCCTTTCAACGATCGGGGTCGTGATGTAATAAGGGAGGTTGCCCGCTACGGAAAAGGGGGGAACCATATGATCCGAAACCGGAAAATGCAGGATGTCCTCATGATAAACGGTCAGCCGGGGATCGGGGAGAAGCCCCGGAAGCATTTCGGCAAGGAAGCCGTCTTTCTCAACGGCGGTGACGGCGGCGCCGGCAGCAAGAAGTTCCTGCGTCAGCGCGCCAAGCCCCGGACCGATCTCCAGAACACGGGAAGTATTCTCAAATCCGGCCGCCTTAACGCAGCGGGACAGCAAGGCCGTATCCGTACAGAAATTCTGCCCGAGGGCCCGGTTGGCCCGGCGGCCCGCGCTTGAAAGGATCTCTTTGATCTGACCGGTACTTAAGGCCATGTGTGGCCGCCCTCCCGCATGCATGAAGTACAATTCATTTTATCAGACGGGCGGAAGCGATACAATAACGCGCAGAAGCCCGTTTTCGAGCGAAAACATGATATAATAATTTGTTATCATATGCGTAAACACGGAAAGGCCGGTCGATCAGATGTATTTGGCAAATGAATGGAAAGATTTCGCGGTACTGGATGCGGGCGGGGGCAACAAGCTGGAAAGATGGGGAAACGTAACGCTCCTGAGGCCGGATCCGCAGGCCGTTTGGCCGATCGGAGACAGTATCGAATGCGACGCCGTGTATCACAGAAGCAGCTCGGGAGGCGGAAGCTGGGAATACAGGAGATCGCTTCCCGCAGAATGGCGGATCGGATATAAAGAGCTTCGGTTTATCGTAAGACCGACAGGATTCAAGCATACGGGCCTTTTCCCAGAACAGGCTGTCAACTGGGATTGGATGAGCGGACTGATCGCGCCGGAGACGGCGAAGGACAGGGAGATCCGGGTGCTGAATCTGTTCGGCTATACCGGCGGAGCGACCTGCGCATGCGCCAAGGCAGGCGCAAAGGTGGTGCACGTGGATGCGGCTAAGGGAATGGTCGAATGGGCCAAAAACAATATCGCTGCCAGCGGCCTTTCCGACAGGCCGGTCCGGTATCTGGTCGATGACTGCGTGAAACTTGTAAAGAGGGAGATCCGCAGGGGAAACCGCTATGAAGGGATCCTGATGGATCCGCCCAGCTACGGGCGGGGACCTTCCGGGGAAATGTGGAAGATCGAGGATCAGATCTACGCGCTTGTGAAGGACTGTGCGGAACTGCTTTCGGACGGGCCTCTGTTTTTCCTGATCAACTCCTATACGACGGGACTTGCGCCGCAGGTATTGAAAAACATTCTTCAGGTCGCGCTCCCGGGCGGGAAAGCGGAGGCAGACGAGGTCGGGCTGCCGATCGTGAACAGAGGGCTGATTCTCCCGTGCGGATCGAGCGGCCGGTGGACGTACTGATGGAAAAGACGGTTCAGACTGAAAAACAGAAAACCGGATTCCGGGATTGGCTTGCAAAAAGCGACGGATTTGTCGCCGGGCATAAATGGCCGGTGATCCTGCTCTGCGCCGCGATCATGGTGCTGATCACCGCGCTGAAATATACACTCTACCATGAGACCGGGTTTACCGACGCATACAATATCATGCTTGCAGCGAACAGCGGGGATTGTTCAGGCGGGGACAGTGCGTTCGTGCTTACGGCCTCGATGGCGCATGCCGTGGTTTCCGTATTCGGCCCTCTTTCCATGCGGGCGTGGGGCTGGCTGCTTCTTGTGCCGGGCTTCTTCATGTTTGCGGTGATCGCTGCTAAGGCACCCGCCCAGAACCTGGCGTCCGCGCTGGTTTTGATGGCGTTCTCCGTGTTTCTCCCGTATTTTGTCTTTATGCCGTGCGTGGATTTTATCCAGTATACGGTCTTCTTTCTGATGGCGCTCATTCTTCTATACGTGCCGGGACAGATATGGAAACTGATATGCGGTGAGCTTCTCCTTCTTCCCGTCATCCTGCTTTTCCGGGATTACTATGCGCTGATGGCGTTTCTCGCCGCCGTGATGTACCTGTTTGCGCTTTTGTACCGGAAACCGAAAACGATCGGACAGCAGACCGTTTTTCTGATCGCCTTCGCGATCCTGTGCGTCGTATCGCTCCTGCTGCTACGTCTTATCTCGCCTGAAACGGCAAACGAGCTGTTTCTGATCAGGACGGAGACCAACATGGGGTTTGAACATACGCCCGCTCCGGACAAGGTGATCATGGATCTGCTGCCGATGGATACATCAGTCGCGGGGTTTCTTGTGAATTATCTGGCGGCCGCGGTCCGGATCCTCGTTCCTGCGGAGCTGTGCGCCGACTTTATGGATATTCCGTTTGTCGTATTTCAGATCCTTCTGGACATCCTGATCCTGATGGAACTGATCAAGAGCAGAAGGGTAAAGGCGCGCACGGCCGTTTATTCGTTCATCATCGCGTTCTTCCTGATGTCTTTTGTGTTTGAACCCGGATTCGGATCGTGGTTCAAGCACGAGGCCGCGGCATTTCCGCTCCTGTGGCTCGGCATAGGGCACGACCGTCTGACGGCGGAAGGAGGATCCGATGCCTGAGACAGAACGCATTCCGGGGCTGGCGGCAAAATACGGTCTGACGGTTTTGTATGAGGACAACCATCTTCTGGTGGTTGAAAAACCGATCAACATGCCGGTTCAGGCTGACATATCCGGGGACGAAGATCTCTGCACCGCATGCAGAAGATATCTGAAAGAGGAAGGGAACAAGCCCGGGGATGCCTATCTCGGCATCGTACAGAGACTCGACCGGCCCGTCGGAGGCGTGATGACGTTTGCCAAAACCAGCAAAGCGGCGGCGAGGCTTACGGCGCAGTTCAAGTCCCATTCGGCCGGGAAAAGATATGTGGCGATCGTCTGCGGGCGGTCGGAAAGCCATGCTGCGCTGAAGGATTATCTCCTGAAAGACGAGCGTACCAATATGACGTCGGTGACGGACGCGGACGTACCGGGGGCAAAACTGGCAAAGCTGTCCTACGATACGATCGGAAGAGACGGGGACGTTTCGCTTGTCGATGTTTCCCTCCAGACAGGCAGGCCGCATCAGATCCGCGTTCAGATGGCGCATGCGGGACTTCCGATCCTGGGCGACCAGCGCTATCATCCGGATGCCGTTTCCGGAAAGCCGTTCAAACGGACGCAGATCTGTCTTTGGTCCTATGCGCTGACGCTGGAACATCCCACACTGGGGGAAAAGATGACATTCTTTTCCGTTCCGAGAGGGCAGGAATGGAAGCGGTTTTCCGCCCAGATGCAGATGCTGCCAGCATTTTCCGTCTGTTCGGGCGTTTATCTGGACGACGACATGCTCGTCTGCGACAAGAAAGCGGGCGTGGAAGTGGAAGAGGAACTGCTTTCCGAGCTTTCCACCGTGTTTCCCGAGATCTATCCCGTGCACAGGCTGGACGCCAACACGCAGGGACTGGTCCTTTTCGCAAGAACAGAGGAAAAGAGACAGGAGCTTGAAGAGGCATTCTATCATCACAGGATCGGCAAGATCTACCATGCCGTTCTTGCGGGATGTCCGGGAAAAAGAAGCGGCTGTCTGACGGATTACGCGGTCAAGGACGCGGAAGAGGGAACTGTGCGCATCTGCGGCGAAAAGACGCCCGGCGCGCAGAGGATGGAGCTGGAGTACAGGATTCTGAAGGAAAAAAACGGCTGCGCGCTTGCGGAGATCGATCTTCTGACCGGCCGCACGCATCAGATCCGTGTTCAGATGGCGCACGCCGGGTATCCGGTTCTCGGAGACGACAAATACGGGAACAGGGAAATGAACAGGAGATACCGCTGCAGGACACAGCAGCTTCTCTGCAAACGGATGCGCATAGGGGAGATACAGGTTGAAAGCTGCAAGGAAATGCGGTTGCCGGAGGGATCCGATGAACGGTGAGTGGGCACAGCGTACGGAGCTCCTGATCGGAGAAGACGGGGTCCGGAAGCTTCAGAACAGCTTTATAGCGGTTGCAGGACTTGGGGGCGTGGGCGGACACTGCACGGAAGCGCTTGCCCGCGCCGGGATCGGAAAGCTTCATCTGATCGATTCGGATGTCGTTCAGCCCAGCAATCTGAACAGACAGCTGATCGCCACCAGGGAAACGGTGGGCATGCTCAAGACTGCTGCCATGAGGCAGAGACTTTGCATGGTTTCAGACTGCGAGGTCACCAGTTCGGAAGTCTTCATTACGCCGGAGACGGTCGAGGAGGCTTTTTCCGCCGGCGAACCGGATTTTATTGTGGATGCGATCGATTCCGTTCAGGGGAAGCTTGCGATCGCCGCTTACGCCCGTTCACACGGGATTCAGATGATTTCCTGCCTTGGCGCCGGGAACCGCCTGGACGCTTCGGCTTTTTATATTACGGACATTTTTCAGACGTCCGGCGATCCCCTTGCAAGGAAGTTCAGAAGCATGCTTCGGAAGGCGGGGATCGAAGAGCTGCCCGTTGTCATTTCACGGGAACCCGCAAGGAGAGCGGAAGGGCAGACGGTGATCGGATCGATCGCCCCGGTGCCGGGTGCGGAAGGACTGGCTGCCGCCAGTTATGTTATACGGAAACTTTTGGCATGAAACATTTTTGAAAGGAGAACAGGCAATGGATTTCATGAAGGAATACGATTCCTGGATGACGTCTGGCGCGCTTAAGGAAGCGGACAGAGAAGAACTTGAATCGATCCGGGAGGATCGGAAAGAGATAGAGGAGCGGTTCTATACGGAACTTGAGTTCGGCACGGCCGGGCTCAGGGGCATCATCCGCATAGGAACAAACGGAATGAATGAGTATGTCATCCGCAGAGCGACACAGGGGCTTTCCGATTATATGAACGCGCTGCCCGGCGCCGCGGAAAGAGGCGTCTGCATCGCCTACGATTCGAGACACTATTCCGATGTTTTCGCCAGAGAAGCAGCATGCGTTCTGGCCGCGAATGGGATCAGGGTTCGGCTGTTTTCGACCCTGCACTCGGTGCCGCAGTTGTCCTACGCGATCCGTCATCAGAACTGCATCGCCGGGATCGTCATTACCGCAAGTCATAATCCCGCGAAATATAACGGATATAAGGTTTACTGGGAGCACGGCGGACAGGTCGCGCCGGAACAGGCGGCGGATATCTATGCCTGCATCCAGAAGGTGCCGTTCTTCAGCGAGAAAACCTGTGACTACGAAGAAGCGGTGGCTTCCGGAAAGATCGGGCTGATCGGAAGGGAAGAGGATGAAGCATATTATGAAGTGACGAAGTCCGTCCTGCTCCGTCCGGAACTCGTTCGCGAGAAGGGGAAGGACCTTTCCATCGTTTATACGCCCCTGCACGGAACGGGAAGCATCCCGGTGCAGGAGATCCTGAAACAGATCGGGGTAACGAATGTTTCCGTCGTTCCGGAACAGGAAAAGCCGGACGGGGCATTTCCGACAGTCACGGCGCCGAATCCGGAGAACCCCGACGCGTTCAGACTGGCGTTCACGCTTGCCGAGGAAAAAGGCGCAACCGTGATCCTGGCGACGGATCCGGATGCGGACCGGCTGGGAATCGCCGTCAAGACGACGGAGGGAAAATGGATGCTGCTGACAGGCAATCAGATCGGAAGTCTGCTTCTCCAGCACATCATCAGCGAGAGGAAGAAAACCGGAACGCTTCCGGAAAATGCGGTCGCGGTCAAATCCATTGTTTCGACGCAGCTTGCAAGAGCGATCGCGGAGAAAAACGGCGTTGAGATGGAAGACGTGCTGACAGGATTCCGGTTCATTTCCGAAAAGATCGACGAATACGAAAAGTCGGGAGAGAAAACGTTCCTGTTCGGCTTTGAAGAAAGCTACGGATTCCTGGCCGGCGGATTCTCCCGGGACAAGGACGCGATCTGCTCTTCCATGCTGGCCGCGGAAATGTGCGTGTGCTGCGCCGAAAAGGGAATGACGCTCTACGATGCGCTGCGCGAGGTGTACGCGGAATACGGATACTTCAAGGAAAGCGTCGCGAACTATACGCTGGAAGGGAAGGAAGGCATTGAGAAGATCGCGGGGGCGATGCGCGCCATGAAAGCAAGCCCCTGGAAAGACGTTGCGGGGTATCCCGTATCTGCCGTCGAGGACTACTCCTCCGGAATCTGCACCTTCGATGACGGCAGCGAAACCTGCCTGACACTTCCGAGAAGCAATATGATCCGCTATCTGTTTGACGGCGGGGACTGGATCGTCGTGCGGCCTTCCGGAACGGAACCGAAGCTGAAGCTCTATGTGGGAGCCAGCGACGCGGATGAGAAGAAGCTGGATGAGAAACTGGAGAGCATGAAAGCGGACTGCGACGGCAGACTGCGGGCGGCGCTGGGGCTCTGACGGCAATCTTGACCGCATAAAACGGATTTGGTATAATTATCCCCGTTTTTTGGAGAAAAGAGGGGTTTTTCACACATGGACATTCGTAATGTCGCTATCATAGCGCATGTTGATCATGGCAAGACGACGCTGGTCGATCAGCTTCTGCGCGATGCAGGTGTTCTGAGAAGAAGCGAGCAGGGCGTTGAAAGAATCATGGACAGCAACGATCTCGAAAGAGAGAGAGGAATCACGATCCTGTCCAAGAATACGTCCGTAACATACAAGAATACACGCATTAACATCGTTGACACGCCCGGCCATGCCGATTTCGGCGGCGAGGTGGAGCGTATTCTTCAGATGGTGGACGGCGTGCTGCTTCTTGTGGACGCGTTTGAGGGATGCATGCCTCAGACGAGGTTCGTTCTGCGCAAGGCGCTGGAACTGAACAAGGTTCCCGTTGTCGTTGTCAACAAGATCGACCGGCCGGAAGCAAGACCGGACGAAGTGCTGGATGAGACCCTGGAACTGTTCCTTGAACTCGGGGCCAACGATCAGCAGATCGATTTTCCTGTGGTGTACACCTCCGCAAGGGAAGGAAAATCGGGACTGTCGCCGGACAATCTGACGAACAGCATGGTTCCGCTGTTCGACACGATCCTTGAGACGATCCCGGCGCCCCAGATGGATACGGATCAGCCGCTTCAGATCCTTTTTTCCGCGATCGATTATGACGACTATGTCGGCAAGATCGGAATCGGGCGGATCGAAAGGGGCGTTGTGAAAAAGGCGATGCCGGTGGTGGTCTGCGGCGGTGAAAAGAATCAGGAAGTTCCCGCAAAGATCACGCGCGTCTATCACTATGAAGGCCTTCAGAGGATCGAAGCGGAAGAGGCCTACGCGGGAGATATCGTCTGCGTGGCGGGGATCGACAGCCTGAACGTCGGCGATACCGTCTGCGATCCTTCACTGATCGAACCCATGCCGTTTGTCCGGATCGACGAGCCGACGGTATCCATGCTTTTCGTAGTGAACGACAGTCCCTTTGCCGGCCGTGAGGGCAAGTACGTTACGGGAAGAAATCTCCGCGACCGTCTCTTTAACGAGGTGAAGACGAACGTCGCCATGCGTGTGGAAGAAACGGGTACTACGGACGCGTTCCGAGTATCCGGGCGCGGCGAGCTGCATCTGTCCATCCTGATCGAACAGATGAGGAGGCAGGGATACGAATTTGCCGTTTCACGTCCGAAAGTCATCATGAAGAAGAACGAGAACGGCGAGACCACCGAGCCTATTGAAGAATTGACGATCGACGTGCCGCAGGAATATGTCGGTGCGGTCATGGAAAAGCTCGGAAACCGCAAAGCCGAACTGGTGGATATGATACCCCAGGGAGAGAACAGCACCCGGCTGAAGTTTCTGATCCCCGCGCGCGGACTGATGGGATACCGTTCCGAACTGATGACGGACACCCGAGGGAACGGAGTCATGAATCATGTCTTCCATGCGTATGAACCGTATAAAGGACCGATCCCCGAGAGAAGCACGGGGAGCCTTGTGGCGCATGAGACGGGCAGCACCTCGAGCTACGGACTGTTCAACACACAGGACCGCGGACGGCTGTTCGTCGGACCGGGGGTTCCCGTTTACGAGGGGCAGATCGTCGGTGAAAGCGCAAGAGCCGGCGACATCGTGGTCAACGTGTGCAAGAAAAAACATGTAACGAACATGCGCGCTGCCGGATCGGATGAGGCGCTTCGCCTTACACCCCCGGTGGAACTGACGCTTGAGCAGTGCATGGAATTCGTGACGGACGACGAGCTTGTTGAAATCACGCCGAAATCGATCCGCATGAGAAAACGGCTTCTGTCAAAGGACGCGCGCGTCAAGGCGTTCAATGCGGCGGCAAGATCTGGCGGGATCGGATGAGGTCCGGGAAAACCCGGAGAGTCAACCAGACGCGGAACGAACGGATACAGCGAAATCAGGAAGAGAAAACGGGATCGCTCGGACGATTCCGTTTTTTGTTGCTTGAAGAGCCTTTTCCCAGCACGATATACTATTAGGGAAGAACAGGAGGTGCGGGCATGAAACAGTATCGCCTTACAGAAGGACCGCTGCTGGACAGCCGCGGACATTTGACGGAAGCAGGGTATGCGACCAGCCTTGTCAAGACATATGACCGTTCCATGATACGCGGCGGAAAAAGCCGGATAAAAGAGTGGGACTACTATCTGATCTACAACGACCGGTTCGGCATCGCGCTCACGGTGGACGACAACTCCTATATGGGGCTGGTATCCGCGAGTTTTCTGGACTTTGAGAACAAAGCGGAAAGAACGCTCTCCAGAATGTTCTGGCTTCCGTTCGGGAGCACCGGGTTCCCTTCGAGCTCCGCGGCCGGGGATGTGCACAAGGGCATGAAAGGCGCGGATTTCTCGTTCCGCCACGAAAACGGAGGGCGCCGACTTGTCTGCAGCATGGACAGGTTCTGCGGGAGCATGCCGTTTTACTGCGACGTTCTTCTGACGGAAGAGCCCGAGGACTCCATGGTCATCGCGACGCCTTTCCCGGAGAAAAAGACTGCCTTCTATTACAATCAGAAGATCATCGGCATGCGGGCGTGCGGGGAAGTGCAGTATAACGGAAAGATCTACAGCTTTCAGAACGGGGATTCCTTCGGACTTCTCGACTGGGGGAGAGGCGTATGGACATATGAAAATACCTGGTACTGGGGCGCCGCGCAGGGAATCGTATCGGACCGCATGGTCGGATTTAACATCGGATACGGATTCGGAGACACGGGAAAAGCGTCTGAGAACATGGTGTTTGTTGACGGAAAGGCGCACAAACTGGACAGGCTGACCTTCAACATTCCCCGTACA
>JAFZCW010000007.1 GCA_017556125.1 Clostridia bacterium
CCCGGACGCCACCATCCACAACATCTGGGACGCGGTGTGGTATTCTTTGATCACCCTGACCACGGTGGGATACGGCGATCTGTCGCCGGTGACCGGAGTCGGCAGGGCGCTAGGTCTGATTTTCGCGCTGTCCAGCGTCGGCGTTCTGACTGCTCTCATCGGTATCGGACTGCGCCTGATCGGCGGGACGTTCATTCCGAGGCTCCGGCTTCGGCTTAACAGGAACTGCCGTTGGTACGCTTTTTCCTTCGAGAGCGAGGACGCCGCTACGCTTGCGCGTGCGCTGCTCCGGAACGATCCGGAATGCATGCTGATTTTCCCTGAGGAGAAGCAGGACCACATCGAAGGCAGAAGCGTGGTCCGCATGGACTTTGACCCGGAGGAGCTGCAAAAGCTCCGAAAAGGCACGGAGGGGCTGTCCGTGTTCTGCGTCGGGCCGGATCCCTGGGAGAACTATACGCAGGCTCTCGCAGCCGCGGAACGCGGGATCGTCAGCTACTGCATGGGGGATCTCAACGCGGAGCATCTGATTCCGGGCATGCAACTGTTCAGTCCTACAGAAGCCATGAGCCGCCAGTACTGGAAAGGGCATCCGCTGAAAAAGGACGAGCGCGTCGTGGCGCTCATCGGCTGCGGCGATGCGGGAAGCGCTTTGCTGGAGCGTGCGCTGATGACCAACGTTTTTGAGGCTGGCCGCACGGTGGAATACCACGTATTCGGCGACAGCGCGGGCTTTGCCGTCATGCATGCGGAGATCATGCAGACCATGTCGGGAAGCGTTCCGGGGGAGGACCGTCTCCTGTTCCATTCCGAGGACTGGACTGAGGCAAGGGATCTGATCGGACGCGCGGACCGGATCATTATCTCATTCGACGACGACCAGGCGAACCTGGAAGTATTCGAAAAGCTGCGCTGCTGGTACTGCAGCGAGGGACAGATCCATGTCCGGCTTTCGGATCCCGTACCGGGCATCGATTCCTTCGGAGGCCGCAAGGAGAGCATTACGCCTGAATTTGTGATCAAGGACGAGGTGAACCGGCGCGCGGTTCTTCTCAATGACATTTACAACGAAGGCGCCGCCAGCCCAACCGAATGGCGCGATCTGACGCCGTTCCTCCGACAGGCAAACATCGCCGCTGCGGATCATCTGATCGTGAAGGCGCGGTATCTTCTGGACAGGGAGGATCTGACGGAACTGACCCGCGAGGACTGCCGCAAGGCGTATGAGCGGTTCAAGGAACTGTACGTTTCCCAGGCGGATGTCCTGCAGGAAATGGAACACAGGCGCTGGATGCGCTTTTACCAGATGTACAACTGGCGTTATGATCCCGTCCGGAACAACGCACTGCGGCACCATCCCCAGATCGTGCCTTATGACCGGCTGTCGGAAGGCGAGCGCAAAAAGGACGCGTACGCCTGGGAAATGCTGGGCAGGATCGCCGAATGGGAAGGATAGATCGGGACATGGATCAGATCAGCAGAATCATGTATTACGAACGCCTTCTGAACGAGGCAAAAGATGTGCTCCGCCGGTATGATGAAGCGCTTGAGGCGTTTATCGAAGCGCAGGAAAAAATCGCGGAGCTGGAAGCTTATTATACAGGTGCGGACTGGAAAACGGACTTTGCGGCTTCCGAGAACAACGAACTGCCGGAGGACCTTCTGTGCGGGGTGCTCTCGGAAGACGGGATCGATCATCTGCTCGACGACAATCAGGATCTTCTGGCAAGGACCGGAGAGCTCGCCGGGGAATCGGAAACAGATACGGAATAAGCGGTTTTTTATCGTTATTCTGCCGCTTTTGGGGATAAAAAAGAGACTGTCCGGAAAACAGTCTCTTTTTTGGTGGAGCATAGCGGATTCGAACCGCTGACATCCACACTGCCAGTGTGGCACTCTAGCCAGCTGAGCTAATGCCCCGTGCTCGATAAATTATAGGAGATTTCCCTCGATTTGTAAAGGATAATTTTAGCGCATTTTCAACACTTGTATGAACTTTTTTGTCTAAACCGCCATACCCGGGAGGAAATATGCTAAAATAACCGAAAACAGTCCCCGGGAGGAAGATTTGCCTGCCATAAAAGCGTTTTTCGCCGACATGCTGCAGAAAGTAAAGGTTGCGTTCGGCAGAAAAAACAACAATTCAGACGATGCGGGATTCGTGCTTACGAAGGCGAAACGGCAGCGGCCGTTCCTGCTTTCTGTTCTTTTTACTTCTCTGAAGCTTCTGATCGTCGCCTTTGTCGTCATCTGCTTCGCCGGCCTCGGTCTGGCAGTCGGCATCATCAAGGCATATGTGGATACCGCGCCGACGCTGGACGTCGCCCAGCTGACGATCTCGGACAGGACCTCTTATCTGTATGACAAAAACGGAGACCTCATCACATCCATCGCGGACGTGGAATACAGGGACTGGGTGAATATCGAGGATATTCCGCCCATGGTGCAGAACGCCTTCATTGCGATCGAGGACGTTCGGTTCTATAAGCATTCCGGGGTGGATTTCAAGCGCCTTTTTTCCGCTGCGCTCGAAATACTCGGCAATTCAAACTCGTCGGGCGGCAGCACCATCACGCAGCAGCTGATCAAAAACAAGATCCTCGGTTCGCAGCGCAACTATAAACGGAAGATACAGGAAGCTTATCTGGCGATCCAGCTTGAAAAGATGATTCCCAAGGAGAAGATACTCGAAGCTTATCTGAATGATATCTATCTCGGGGAATCCAATTACGGAATCAAGACGGCGGCGGCTGATTATTTCGGGAAGAATCTTTCCGATCTGACGATACGCGAGTGCGCGATGCTGGCAGGCCTTGCGCAGGCGCCGTATACGTACAACCCGCGCAGGAACATGTATGTGCGGAACAAGATGGAGATCACGAACAACAGGACGAACCGCGTGCTTGCCGCCATGTACCAGGCCGGATTCATCTCCGACGAACAGTATGACCAGGCCATTCTGGAGGCGACGCAGATCCTGAAGGTCAGCCAGCAGAAACAGCTCTATGACATGCCGTATTTTGTGGAGTACGCGATCTACGACGTTGTGACGCATCTGCTCTCGTCAAGGGAACTCCCGGATACGGTTGCCAACCGGAACGCGATCGAGAACGAGCTGCGCACCGGCGGTTATCATATCTACACAACGGTAGACAGGAAGATCCAGGACACCGTCCAGCAGACGCTGTCGGAATGGGATAAATACCCGCATCTTGCGGATTCAAGCAAGGCGCTCAGCATCGAGACGAACGCGGAGGGGAACGTTCTGGAGACCGTACAGCCCCAGGCCGCAGCGGTCGTGCTCGACTTCAGGACCGGCGAACTCCGTGCCGTCGTAGGCGGCAGAGACACCCCGACGGTCAGAAAGGGGATCAACCGGGCATACCAGAGCTATAACGAGGTCGGCTCCGCCATCAAGCCTCTGACCGTATACGGGCCTGCGCTGGATCTCGGCCTGTCTCCGGCATCCGTCATCGCGAATATGGACGGTCCGATCGAAGGATGGAACACGCCGAAAGGTTACCCCGCCGGCGGACTGGATTCGCGCTACGGGCCTGTCACGCTCAGACGGGGCGTCATGTCCTCGCTGAACGTCGTAGCCGCCCGCGTGCTGATGGATACCGTCACGCCCGCAATCGCAGCGACCTATCTGGAGAAACTCGGCGCGAACATGTCGAAGATCAACGTGGACGGTTCGGGCCTTGCGCTCGGAACATCCGGCCTGACGCCGATCCAGATGGCCGGCGCTTACGGCGCCATTGCCAATGAGGGCGTTTATCTGGAGCCGCTTTCCTTTACGAAAGTGACGGACGCGGAAGGGAATATCCTTCTGGACGCGGATCAGATACGTACCAAAACGAAGGTCTATAAAAAGAGCACCGCCTATCTGCTCGTTGACATTCTGAAGGACGCCGTGAAATCCGGTACGGGCACAAAGGCGAAGATCGACGGCATGACGGTCGCGGGGAAAACGGGAACCAACTCCGACTATGCGAGCGTATATTTTGCAGGCATGACGCCTTACTATGTATCGACTGTGTTTATCGGTCACGACTATCCCGTCAATAAACTGAAGAGCGGCGCGTCCGGAGGCGGATATGCCGCGCCTCTGTGGCGTACCTATATGGAGAAGATCCATGAGGGACTGGAGGACCGGAGCATCATCGACGCGGATCCGTCTGCGCTGGGACTGGTCAAAAAGACCGTCTGCACGGTTTCCGGAAAGCTCGCGACGGAAGCCTGCAAGGAAGACTCGGATCACAAGACCGTAACGGACTGGTTCGTGCAGGGAACGGAACCGACCGAGTACTGCGACATGCACGTATCGGTCGAGATCTGCGAGGCATCCGGCGGGATCGCGACGCAGTTCTGTCCGGAATCCACCACCTCCGTCGAGACGTTTATTCTGATCCGGAGCGGTTCCCAGTTTGACAAGTTTGACGACGAGTATCTGTTCAAGGCGATGCCGAACGCGGTCAGGACGGATATATCCACGGATGAATTTGTGAAGCAGTTCAGTCCCTGCTCGGTGCACGCGGTCGGTTCGACGGGCGTGTTTGAGCTGAAGCAGGAGGCGGAATCCATGATCGCCACCGTGCTTGATTTCATGCAGAACAATCATCTGAGCGAAGAGACGGCATACCTGCTGAATTATGATATCGAACAGCTCCGGCATACGCTTTCCGGATACGAATATTCCGAGATCGAATCTTTCCTCCAGACGCTGACGAACGATTATACCGGCGCGAAGGGGGAGGTCGCCGCCCAGCAGCAACAGCAGGAGCATGCAGTTGACACGTATGAAGACGGGGGCGGAAGCGATGCGGACGGATGAGCTGCAGCTTGACGCGCTGTACCTTGAGGAACGGAGAAGGCTCGCTGCGCTGGCGGAGCGGGACGATCCGCAGGGGGAATACGCTTCCCCGGTGTTCGGAGCAGGATCGCCTGATTCCATGACCGTCCTGATCGGTGAGGCGCCGGGGGCGGAAGAAACAAAGACGGGGATCCCGTTCGTCGGGAAAGCGGGAAAACAGCTGGACGAGCTGCTCGCTTCGGCGGGGATCGACCGGCAGCGGGTCTATGTGACCAACGCGGTAAAATACAGACCTGTCGTCCGCGGTCTGAGAACGACCCGGAACAGGACGCCGTCCAGAAAAGAGGTCCGGGAATCGCTCCCGCTTCTCCGCAGGGAACTGGAACTGATCCGGCCGTCGGTCATCGTCACGCTCGGGAGCACGCCTCTCGGCGCCGTTCTGGATCTGGCTTCCGGAAAGCGCGTTCCGATCGGAGAAGTCCACGGCAGACCGGTAAGGATCGGAATCGGCGGCTTCACTGCCTGGCTCTTTCCGCTTTATCACCCGGCAAGCTGCATCTATAACAGGGCATTGATCGAGGTTCTGGAGGCCGATACGGCTGCGCTTGGGCGTTTTCTTGATGAACAGGACGCCGCGTGTTATGATAAAAGATAATGAATATGAATATACAAAAGGAGATACATATATGACGACGCAGAAGATCCTGATTGCCGATGATGAACCGACCGTACATGAATCGCTGGGGATCTACCTGAAAGCGGACGGCTTCGAAACGGTGGACGCTTATGACGGACAGGAGACGCTGGATAAGATCAACGCGGAC
>JAFZCW010000043.1 GCA_017556125.1 Clostridia bacterium
AGGAAGCGTACGATACCAACTGGCTGTCGACGATCGGAGAGAATATCAACGAGGTGGAGCGTCAGATGGCGGAACGGATCGGATGCGGCTATGCGGTAGGCCTGGGGACAGGCACGGCGGCGCTTCATCTTGCCGTGAAGCTGGCAGGCGTTCAGCGGGGAGACCGGGTGTTCTGCAGCGATATGACCTTTTCTGCAACGGTCAATCCGGTCAGCTACGAAGGGGCGCAGCAGATTTTTGTTGACGCCGAATACGAGACATGGAATCTCGATCCGGACGCGCTTGAAAAGGCGTTCCGCCTGTACCCGGACGTGAAATGCTGCATCGTCGCGGATCTTTACGGCACCCCGGCCAAGCTTGACCGGATCCGGGAGATCTGTCACGCGCACGGCGCCGTACTGATCGAGGACGCGGCGGAGGCGCTCGGCTCAACCTACAAAGGAAAGTGCTGCGGCGCTTTCGGGGATATCAACTGCATCAGCTTCAACGGCAACAAGGTGATCACGGGCTCCGCGGGAGGCATGCTTCTGACGGACAGCAGGGAAGACGCGGACAGAGTCCGGAAATGGTCTACGCAAAGCCGTGATGCTGCGCCGTGGTACCAGCACAGCGAAATGGGATACAACTACCGCATGAGCAACATCATTGCCGGGGCGATCCGCGGACAGATTCCCTATCTGGACGAGCATATCGCACAGAAGAGCGCTGTTTTTGAACGGTACCGGGAAGGTCTGAAGGATCTGCCCGTTTCCATGAATCCGTTCGACGAAACGGAAATGAATCCGAATCACTGGCTCAGCTGCCTGCTCATCCGGAAGGAGAACATGTGCGAACAGGTCAGGACGGACAGCAGGGCGGAGTTTATCCCGGAGCACGGGAAATCCTGCCCGACAGAGATCCTGAACGCCATCGCGTCCATCAACGCGGAGGGAAGGCCGATCTGGAAGCCGATGCACTGCCAGCCTGTTTTCAGCGGGCTGCCGTTTGTCAGTCTTGATCCGGATTCGCCTGCCGACGAGGATATTTTCGCCCGCGGACTCTGTCTGCCCTCGGACAATAAAATGACAGAGGAAGAACAGGACGTCATTATCGAAGTGATCCGGAGATGCTTCGACTGATCCGGACCGGTGTTATTTTGCAGTTTTACAGATATATTCATTTCAGACTGGATAAAGAGAAAGGACGGAACCGCTCTGACAGGGGTCATGAAGCGTTCCGCGGACAGAAACCGTGAGCAAAAACAGAAGTGAGGGCGTCTTTGAGAAACTGAAGCGGGAACGCTGGCAATTGTTTCTGTATGACCTGGTCATGCTGCTGGCATCCCTGTTTCTGATGTTTTATCTGCATCCGAGCGAGGACAACGCCTTCCGGCTCAGCGTCCTGCTGGAGGAGGCTGGACTGTGCGCCGTGACGGTTTTCCTTTCCCGGCTATTGTTCGGCTGCTACCGTCAGATCATCCGCTACGGAGGCCAGATCGTATACATCCGGCTGATCGCGGCGGACGCTGCTGCGGCCGCGGCATATCTTCTGATCGGATTCATCCTGTTCCCGAACAATACGACGGCGATCCGCCGGTTCTCCGTGTGCGGCGTGAATCTGCTTCTCTGCCTGACCATGCGTCTCGTTTACCAGTACATGTTCCAGCAGTGCTGGAACGGCGCGAAGTTCAGCGGCTTCTATGCCCGTCTGATCAGACTGTTCTCCGGCACGGAGGTATCCGTGGTGAAGCCGGATGCCGGCAGAATCCGGATCGCGCTCGTGGGCGCGGGACGCGTCGGCGCGTCGCTGGCGGAAGACATTTCCATCAATTCCCAGTCCCAGTACCGCGTCATCTGTTTTCTGGACAGCAGCGTCAGCAAAACGGGCAGGTATCTTTCCGGTTATCCCGTCTATTCCGAGGAAGAGGCGGACAAGGCCTTCCTGGACAGTCTCGGGATCCAGGAAGTGGTGATCGCCGTTCCGACCATGGACGCGCAGACGAAAAGGGACATTTACGAAAAATACAGGGCAATGGGATACGGCGTGAAGATCTATGACTATCCCGTCGCCCAGAACTATGAGAAGGACAGCAGAAGACAGCTCAGGGAATTTGATGTCGAGGAACTGCTGTTCCGGCCGAAAACCGTTTCGGATTACAACACGGTCTCTCCTTTCTACAGGAACAGATCGGTCCTGATTACGGGCGGGGGCGGTTCCATCGGAAGCGAGATCGCCAGGCAGGTCGCGAAGATGGGGCCGAAAGAGCTGGTGATCCTGGATATCAGCGAGAATTCCGCCTACAGCATCCAGCAGGAGCTGAAACAGATATACGGGACCGGCCTGAATCTGTCGGTCGTGATCGCGAACATCTGCGATGAGATCGAGATGGAAAAGGCATTTTCCGTCCACCGGCCGGATATCGTCGTCCATGCGGCGGCGCACAAGCACGTTCCGCTGATGGAGGACAGCGTCTGCGAAGCGGTCAAGAACAACATTTTCGGAACGAAGGTGCTGGTGGATCTTTCGATCCGGCACGGCGTGGACCGTTTTCTGATGGTGTCCACGGATAAGGCGGTCAATCCCACAAACGTGATGGGCGCGACCAAACGTGTCTGCGAAATGATCGTCATGAACGCCGCCTCGAAAAACAGCGGGACGAAATTCTGTGCCACCAGATTCGGAAATGTGCTCGGGAGCTCCGGATCGGTAATTC
>JAFZCW010000008.1 GCA_017556125.1 Clostridia bacterium
AAACGAAAGCCCGGAGACGTCATGCGCTCCGGGCTGAGGTTCGGCTGGCAGAAGGTCAGACTTCCTGGTCGTCGTAGGAAGCGGAGTCCGTGAATTTCATGTGGAGCACGTCGAATACGCCCATGTCGGTCAGACGGACCTCCGGAATGACCGGAAGGGCGACAAAGGAAAGCGTGACGAACGGATCGGAACCGGATCGGACGCCGAGTTTCTTTGCCGCTTCCAGAAGCTTGCGCTGCTTGTCGATGATGACGGCGGTCGGGGCGTCGGACATCAGTCCGGCGATCGGCATGGTCAGGCGGGCGAGGATCTTTTTCTCGCTTACCACGACATAGCCTCCGCCGCAGGCTTCCAGCGCGTCGATCGCGGCGAACATATCCTCATCGTTGTCGCCCGCGACGATCAGGTTGTGGGAGTCGTGACCGACGGTCGTCGCAATCGCGCCGTTCTGGATCGGCATTCCGCGGAGAACGCCCACGCCGATGCGTCCGGAGGAGTGATGACGTTCCACGACAGCCAGCTTCACGAGGCCGTCCTTCGCGACGAACAGTCCGTTTTCGCTCGGGACGGTTTCGACGGTGGCTTTCGTCATGATCTCGTTCTCCACAAGGTTGATGACGGTGGTCTTTTCACCGACGCGCAGATCCAGCATATCGGGACGGCGCGGCGCAAGGTGCACGGAGTTGTAGATCTTCGGATCGGGCTTCAGGATGGCGTCGGACTCGGGCTCGAAGACGTTTCCTCCGGTAATGACCGTGACCGGATTGAAGTCCTTCAGATTGTCGAACAGCACCATGTCCGCACGGTAACCGGGAGCGATGGCGCCGTATCCTTTCAGGGAGTAGGTGTTTGCCGTATTGATGGTGGCCATCTGGATCGCCTGCATGGGCGCGATCCCGTTCGCAACAGCTCTCCGCAGGATATAGTTGATATGGCCCTCCGAGCGGATATTCTCGAGATGCTTGTCGTCCGTGCAGAACATCATGCGGCGAGTAGGCAGATGGTTTTCCGCGACCTTGCGCATGACCTCCTCGATGCCGCGCGTGGCGGAACCGAGACGCAGATGGATCCGCATGCCGGCGCGGAGTTTCTCGAGTACTTCCTCATAGTTGGAGCACTCATGATCCGTGTGCGGACCCGCGACGCAGTAGGCGTTCAGCGCGTCGCCGGAAAGGAGCGGGGCGTGTCCGTCGACCGGGCGGTTCTCGAACAGCGCCAGCTTGTCAAGCATTTCGCCGTCGCCGGATATCGTTGCGTAGTAATCCATCACTTCGCCGAGACCGATGACGCGCGGGTGGTTCAGGAGCGGTTCCATGTCCTTTGCGGTGATCTTGGCGCCGCTTGTTTCGAACGCGGTGCAGGGAACGCAGGACGGGAGCATAAAAAAGACGGACAGCGGGAGCCATTCCGTCTGGGCGATCATGTACTGGATGCCCTCCACATCGCATACGTTGGCGATCTCATGCGGATCGGCGACGATGGCTGTCGTACCCTTTTCCAGAATGGTGTTGGCAAAACGCGCGGGATGCGCCATGGAGGATTCGATATGGACGTGTCCGTCGATCAGGCCGGGGCAGAGATACGCGCCGTTCGCGTCGATCTCCTGCTTGGCTCCGGTATAGGAGCCGACTCCGAGGATGATGCCGTCACGAATCGCAACATCGCCTTCGATGATTTCTTCGGTGAAGACGTTTACGATTTTAGCGTTTTTTACGACAAGAGCTGCGTTGCGGCTGGCTGCGTTGAGAATTGCAGCGCGGAGACGTGATTTTTCCATACAGTTGACCACCTGCCTTTCGACCATTATAGCAAAAAGCGCATTTTGAAAGAAGAGCGATTTTCACGGATCGGCGCTTTTTTTGAAGACGGGGTCAAGTTGCAACGGGTACACCGGGATGGTAAGATTGTAACAGCTTCAATAATAGAACCGAGAGGTACATGCTATGAAGACACTGATCAAAAACGGAACGGTCGTAACGGACGGAAGACGGTTCCGCGCGGACGTTCTTGTATCCGGAGAGAAGATCGAACGGGTCGGAACGGATCTCCGCACAGAGGCGGATTCCGTCATCGACGCTTCGGGCTGCTATGTGATGGCCGGTTTCATCGATACCCATACGCACTTTGACCTGGATCTCGGAACGACGGTTACGGCGGACAACTTCCCGACGGGGACGCGCGCTGCGGTGGCAGGCGGCACGACGACCGTGCTGGATTTTGCGACACAGGACCGGGGCATGACGATGCAGGAAGCGCTGGACCTCTGGCATAAGAAAGCGGAGGGAAGCAGCTGCAACTACGGTTTCCACATGGCGGTTTCCGAGTGGAACAGCGACAGGATCGCGGAGCTTCGTCCGATGACCGAACAGGGCGTTACCTCTTTCAAAATGTATATGGTCTACGACAATATGCGGGTGGATGACGGCGCCATGTATGACGCGCTCAAACGTACCGCGGAACTGGACTGTATCGTCGGCGTTCACTGTGAGAACTACTATCTTCTGCAGCAGAGGATCAGGGAATGCAAGGAGGCCGGGGTGCTGGGACCGACTGCGCATCCGCTTTCCAGACCGGATATCGTCGAAGGCGATGCGGTCGGCAGGCTGATGCGGATCGCGCAGCTGGCGGGAACGCCCGCCTGGGTCGTGCATCTCTCCACAAAAGCCGGCCTCGAGGAAGCGCTGCGCGCAAAGGCGCGCGGGCAGGAGATCTACCTCGAAACCTGTCCGCAGTATCTGGTGCTGGATGACAGCTGCTTTGCGGAGCCGGACGGTGCCAAATATGTCATGTCTCCGCCGCCGAGGAAAAAGGCGGATCAGGACGCGATTCTTGACGCGCTCGGAAGGAATGAGATCGACTTCATCGGAACGGATCACTGCTCTTTCACCATGGAGCAGAAGGCGCTCGGAAAGAACGATTTCACAAAGATCCCGAACGGCGGCGCGGGGACGCAGAACCGCGCTCAGCTGGTTCATACCGCGGCGGTGCGTACCGGGAAGATCACCATCGAGCAGATGGCGGAACTTCTGAGCGGAAACGCGGCAAAGATCTTCGGCATGTATCCGGCAAAGGGACTGATCGCGGAGGGCAGCGACGCGGATATCGTCATATTCGATCCGGACGCGGAGGAGACGATCTCGTATAAGACCAACCTGCACAACTGTGACAATTCGCCGTATGAGGGCATGCACACGGTCGGAAAGGCAAGGGACGTTCTGCTGAACGGAGAACTTGTCGTTGAAAACGGCGCGGTCATCAGGACCGGCAGAGGCAGATTTGTATTCCGCGGAAAGAGTCTCCGCCCAAACAGATGAGGATCGGTTGTGTTTTACTTGCGGCAGGTCTATCCAGACGGTTCGGGCGGAACAAGCTCGCGGAACCGGTAAACGGGGAGTCCATGATCCGCCATACGGTGAGGATATATGCGTCCCGGGGGTTTGATGTTTCCGTGCTCGTGGCAAACGGGGACAACCGGGAGGTGCTGGAGGCGGCTGCCGGACGGTTCGACGCGGTGCCGATCAATCCGCATCCGGAACAGGGGATATCCTCGAGCATCCGAATCGGGATCCGGAGCCTGTTTCTGACGGCCGCCGAAAAAGGAAAGATTCTGGATGGGGTCCTGTTCGGCGTCTGCGATCAGCCGGGGCTGTCCGGCGATACGGTCGGAAAGCTGCAGAATGTGTTTGCCGAACATCCGGACCGGATCGTGGCGCCGGTGCGCGCGGACGGAAAGAGAGGGAATCCCGTCATCTTTCCGGTCGGAATCGTGCCGGAACTGATGGAACTGGAAGGAGACAGGGGAGGAAGCGCTGTCATAGCGAAACATCCCGACCTTCTTCTGACGGTCGAGACTGCTGCGGAGGAACTGGACGATATCGATACCCCGGAGGACATCGGAACGAGAAAGTGAGCGGTCAGGGAAAGAATGGGAAGGGCCGTTTATCTGATGGATGAGAACAATATCGCTGCCGCCTACGGCAGTGGGAACAGGTTGCCGGGTCAGCCGTTTAACAGGTGTTCCCTGACATAATCCTCCCACTTGCCGTTTTCGATCAGCTCATGGTAGATTTTGCCCGCCATCTCCTTTGACAGGCGGCGGTTTCTGAACCGGAATCCCGATTCGCTCTTGTACATCCCTTGCTCGACGGGGATGAACAGGCGGATCTTTTTTTCACCCGCGACGGAGTACAGTCCCTGGATGTGTTCGAGTATTTCATCGAGCGCCTGCGATTCCTGACTGAAATGATAGCAGTACAGATAGCTGAGCCCGCCGCCGACCAGAAAGCCGCCGATCCCGATGGCAAGAGCGAGCAGGATGTTCAGATGCGATCCTATGCTCAGGAGAACGCCCATGGCTCCCATTACCACGGCGGCGGTCCTGACGGTGACCTTCGCGGATTTGTCGTGGCAGTCACTGCAGATCCCGAACTTTGCGGCCCCGTCCAGATGCTCCGTCTCGGTCGCGATTTCCGAATCGGCCGGGGCGGGGAGCCCGGCGCTTCCGGAAGTATCCTTAATCACGACGAGAAACGTTTTTTCATATTCCGCGTTTTCTTTGGAACAGCGCAAGCAGGAAGCCATGACCACACCTCCGGATCGTTCTGATGATACAGATTCATCATAGCAAACGGAGCACTGCACGGGCAAGAGACAATCGGATTCCTGCCCGAACGGAACGGGAACTGCCCCGCGGGGCTGAAATTTTATACTTGCATTTTCCCTTTCCCTGTGTATAATAGTATGTGCGCAAGGGGTTATAGCTCAGCTGGTTAGAGCGCTACGTTGACATCGTAGAGGTCGTTGGTTCGATTCCAACTAATCCCACCATTGCGGGTTTCCTGCAGTGTGCGTTATGTCTTTACGGCTATAAACCCTCACGACTATGCCGGGAGCATTTGTTGAAAAGCGGATGCCAGGCCAGCTTTTAAGCAGGAAGGCTGAAACAATCACAGTGCACCCACCTGCCCTTGAGGCGGGTGTTATAGCAAAGACAGACGGCACTTCGGGATTCCTTTAAAACCCATGCGGAATTGTGTAATGGTAGCACCCACGACTCTGACTCGTGTTGTCTAGGTTCGAATCCTAGTTCCGCAGCCACGAAAGACGCCTGTTCTGACAGGGCGTCTTTTTTGTTTGTTCCGCGCGTTGTACCGTGACCGGATGGAAACGGCACTTGAACAAACCGTGCGGTACTGGTATAAATGAACTAAGAACGAAACCTATCCGTTATTTCGGCATATCCCTTTGATGCATTACATGCGTATTTGATGATCACATATTCAGAATCAGGGAGGTAGGGAACCATGTTCAAATTCTGGGGAGACGGTTCACAGGAAGCAAAGAGCCTTGTCGATGCCATTGTCGTCAGAAGCACGGAGAACTTCAACTGGACGTTCATTTTTATTCTGGCCGTCGTATTCTATGTTTACTGGACAGAAATCCACAACAAAAACTATAAAGCGGTCTTTGCCGGGCTGGCCCTTTACGGGGTGCACTGGCTCTATGAGATCGCGAACGCCGTGATCGGGCACTTTTCAGGTTATCCGCTCTGGTCCGTCAGCAACGCGTCAACGACGTTTATCCTGCTGATCGGCGTATCCTGGGAACTTTCCATGATGTTTTCCCTTGCCGGGATCATTTCATACAAGATGATGCCGCAGGATACTTCCGTGAGGTATTTTGCCCGCAACGGACGGAAGGGGGTCAGCTGCAAGTTCGTCGTCATGCTGGAGATGGCTGCGCTGTTCGCACTGTTCGAATCATTTCTTGCCGGCACATCCAACCATTCCTTCATCTGGGTCTACCGCTGGTGGGGCGTCCTGCCTGTGTTCATCACGACGTATGTCCCGTTCTTCCTTGCCAGCAATTATGTGCCTGACTGGGAGCCGAAAAAACGGAGAACATTCCTTGCATGCCTGTGGGGGCTCGTCGCGCTGCTGCTGATCGTGCTGATCCCGCTCGGCATCATCTGAACCGGACACGAAGTGAACGGAAAAAGGGCCGCTGGCGACAGCGGTCCTTTCGTTTTCTTTGCGTTGGAGAGAAATGCGCCGTTTCCTATTTGCTGTAAAGACCGGCACGCTGGGCGATCAGTTCGCCCGCGATGCTGATGGCGATCTCCGCAGGGGTCTCCCCGCCGATCGGGAGGCCGATCGGGGCATGGACCCGCTCCGGGGCCTCCTTCCGGAGTGCTTCATCCGGCAGCCGGTCGTAGGTCGCCGCGACTTTGGTGCGGCTGCCGATCATCCCGATATATGCTGCATCCGTCAGAAGCATCTGATAGAGGACGTCATAGTCCGCCTGATGGCCGCGCGTGACGATGACCGCGTAGTCCCGGTCCGTTATGCTGATTTTTTCCGAGATATTTTTGAAATCGCCTTGAATGAGCCGGACGGCGTCCGGGAAGAGCTCCTTTGTGCAGAACTCGGGCCTGTCTTCGAATACGACGGTCGAGAAGCCGACATGCGCCAGCACCGGAACGAGCTGCTGGGAGACATGTCCGCCGCCGAAGATATAGACCATGCCCGCGGTGGTAACGGGTTCGACAAAATAGGAAGGATCTCCGGATGTGAGGACCGAGCGGGATTTCAGCAGGCCGGAGACTGCGGTCTCGTCTTCCGGATCCATATTCAGAAGGCCCTTTCCCTCAACGAACAGTCCGGTCCGGCTGGCGCCGCCGTCGCTGATCCTGGTCACGAGCCAGCTGTTCTTCTGCATGCCGAAAAGTGAGACGATCCTGTCAAACAGTCTGATGGAATCCGTATCTCCGCCGGCGAAAAACTGGAAGTAAACCGTCACCTTGCCGCCGCAGATCATGCCGATGTCCGCTGTCTGGTTTTTGGTAAGATTGAATCCCGCGGTAAAAGCGTTCCGGCTGTCCAGCGCTTTTTTCGCAAGCTTTATGCTTTCAAATTCGACCGCCCCGCCGCCGACCGTACCGTATGTGCTCCCGTCGGCAAAGAGGATCATTTTGGCGCCGGCGCCCCGGGGAGAAGAGCCGGAACTCGCGATGACGCTGCAGAGAACGAGATCCTCGCCGCGCCGGAGAGCGTCCGCCATCCTGGAAAACAGTTCTTTCATAACAGGCTGTCCTTTCCGAATCTTTTGATGGATTTCATTATATCACATTATTATTCCGCGGGTTCGGATCCGCGCCTGAAGGAATCCATAGACGAACGGCGCTTTCAGCATATATAATATTACTTTAAGGGTAATATGCTTTTTTTATTATTATCAGAGGATTGGATGCTTCCCATGTTTCTCAACATACTGAAACTGATCCCGCTTTCTCTCATTCCCGTGATTGCCAGCATCCTGGTCTGGAAGCTGGACAAGAAAGAGGAGAAATTCCGGAACACGGTCAAAGGCAAGATCCTGATCGGCGTTCTGTTTGGGCTGATCTCCGTGATCGGCTCAGAGCTCGGCGTTTATCTTAACGGGGCGGTTATCAATGTCAGGGACGCCGCGCCGATCTGCGCGGGCCTGATTTTCGGCGCGCCCTCCGGCATCATTGCCGGTTTGATCGGCGGAGCGGAACGGTTCGCCGCAGTCGCATGGGGAGCAGGGGAGTATACCCGGGTGGCCTGTGTTGCGTCCACCATACTGGCGGGACTGTTTTCCGCCGCCCTGCGCCGCTTCATATTCGACGATAAGATGCCCCGATGGATGTACGGGCTGGGAGTCGCGCTGTATGTTGAGAATTTCCACATGCTGATGATTTTTCTCACGCATCTGTCGGACGCATACCGTGCCCTGCCGCTCGTCCGCCAGTGCGCTCTCCCGATGATCCTTGCGAACTCTCTCTCGGTCGCGCTTGCCATTTGGTGCGTTTCCAGACTGGACCGGCCTGAGCAGGAGACCTCGGGGAAAAGGCTTCCGACGATTCTCGAGACTTTCCAGAGGGGAACGCTTGCCGTCATGGCGCTGGCTCTTGCCGCTTCCCTGCTGTTCGTCCGGTTTCTGGAGACAAAAAGCGCGGAACATGAGACGTCCGTCAAGCTCTCACTGTACCTGGAGGACGTTTCCGGAGATATCAGTGAGCGCCCCGATCAGGATGTCGCGCATATTGCCGAACTCCATAATATCGACGGAGGCGGATACGTGCTCATTGCGGACCGGAGCGGGAACATCGTCAGCCATTCCGGAGAAGTGCGGGGAGGATCCCTTCAGTCGATCGGTTTAGCGGAGAAAATCGGCGGGACGGAGCCGGGCGTACGCTTTCTGACGGAAACGGAGAACGGAAACGTATTCGGCATGTACCGGAATGTGGGGAACTATACGGTCGTCGCCGCGCTTCCGCAGGAATCGGCCATGTTTTCAAGAGATCTCATCATGTACATCACGCTGTTTCTGGAAGTGATCATCTTCGGGAGCGTGTTTATCCTGATGTATTTCCTGACCAAAAGCACCATCGCCGACAACCTTGCAGGCATTAACCGTTCTCTCAGCAGGATCTCGTCCGGGGACCTGAACGTCAAGGTGGATGTCCGGACAAACAGCGAGTTTTCCGCCCTGTCGGACGATATCAACAAGACGGTGGAAACCATGAAGGGATATCTGATCGAGGAGGCGGAGAGGCTCGACCGCGAACTGGAACTCGCTACAACGATCCAGCATTCCGCTTTGCCGAACGTGTTTCCGCCGTATCCTTACCGGCATGAGTTCGATATCTTTGCGGAGATGGTTCCCGCGAAGGAGATCGGAGGGGACTTTTACGATTTTTATATCGTGAACGGCAACACGTTTGTGTTTGTCGTGGCGGATGTGTCTGGGAAGGGGATACCCGCTTCCCTGTTCATGATGCGTTCCAAAACCATGATCAAAGGGCTTGCGCTGTCGGGCCTGTCCGTGGAGGAGGTGCTTCGGCAGACGAACGACAGCCTCTGCACCGAAAACGACGCCGAGATGTTTGTTACCGCGTGGATCGGAGGACTGGATCTTACAAACGGCGCCGTATCATTCTCCAATGCAGGACATAATCCTCCTCTTGTCCGTCATGACGGACAGTTTGAGTACCTGCAGGGGAAAATCGGATTTGTACTCGGCGGCATGGAGGACATGAACTACCAGAAACAGCAGTTCAAAATGAAAAAGGGAGACGCCATTTTCCTGTATACGGACGGCGTTACCGAAGCGACAAATACCGAAAACCAGCTCTACGGGGACGAACGCCTGAAGGATTTTCTGAATTCGCTTCCGGAAGACTGTTCCTCCGAGGAGATCTGCAAACGGGTCAAGGCGGATGTATACCAGTTTACGGGAGAAGCGCCGCAGTTTGATGATATTACCGTCATGTGCGTCCGGTTCCTGGGGAGAATGCCGAAGGTCACGATGGAACCGGCAGGCGCGCATTGAGTTTTTCGCCATTATCTGATATAATATCAGATTGAAATATTATTTTTGGAGTTTTCATGAAACACAGAGTCAGATACATATATATCCTTTTCCTGCTGGCCGCGCTGCTTTTGCTGGCGGCGGGATGCGCAAAGAGCACGGAACCGGCCGCGGAGCCTGAGACAAAAACGACGGGTTCGTCGGTCGCGTCGATTGCAACGCTTGCGCCAACGCCGATCAGCACTCCGGAGATGGTGCTCATCCAGCCGGTCGTCACGGAAGTGCCCGCCGCGGCCACGCCTACGCCGACCCCGGAGCCGACGGAAGTGCCGGTCAAGTTTTCAGACTACTGTCCGACCGTGAACATGTCCTATGAGGAACTGGTCGGAAGCACGGACGACATGAAGGCCAAAACGCAGGACCTGGTCGGTGACGGCTTTCCTGCGTCTGACAAGTATTACATTATCGTCGACAAGTACTGGCAGGTCGTCATGGTCTACATGCGCAAGGACAATGCGAACGAACCGGACTATGACCGGCCGGTGCGCTATATGATCTGCTCCACGGGCAATCCGGACAAGCAGTACGGACATGAAACGCAGGAAGGCGTGTTCCAGATCGACCTGCCGAGGGAGCGCTTCTATCAGTTCGTCAATCTGGAAGCAGCCCAGTATCTGACATGCATTCACAGCAGGACTTATTTCCACTCGGTCCTCTACAAGAAAAAGGCCGAGCTCGGGACGCTGATCCGCGATTCCTATGATAATCTCGGGAAGAAGATGTCCCATGCCTGCGTCCGGCTGACCGTACCGGATGCGCGCTGGATTTTCTACAACATCGCGCCCGGAACGACATGCTGGGTCAGGAAGGGAAGCGTGGACGACGAAGCGACCGGCGCGATCCGCGCCCAGATTCAGCTCCCGCCGTCCAAATCGAACGTCAAACTGAAAGCGAGCGAATACGAATGGACGGACAACTGGTCCATTCAGGACGTGGAACACGTGGTCGCCTATAAATACATGAAACCGAGAATGCCGGAAGGTTACGACGAGAACGGCAATAAGATCGATACGCAGCAGGGCGGCGCTGCCGATCCCGGTTCGGTCGATATTCAGCCGGTTCCGGTCGACGGCGGGAGCTCGGGCGGCAGTTCCGGAGGCAGTTCCGGCGGCGGAGATTATGAGCCGGTCTATATCGGCGGCTGAGAATCATACCGTCGCCGGCGGGTTCCGGCAGAGAAGGCGGAGGAATAATGATGGATAAGAAAAAACGTGCCCGGAAAAAGATTTCGGCTCCGGTCCTGATTCTCCGCGTCTGCCTCTGCGTTCTTCTTGCGCTCATACTGTGTGTTGTGGGGCTGTTCGGATATCTTACGGTGACGGAATTCAGGCCGAATGCGGCGGAACCGGCCGAAACCTTGTACGAATCCTCAAAGAAGATCGTCATTCTTCCCGGCGAGACATACACTGCGCTTTCCATGAATATCGGATACGCGGGCCTCGGAGAGGAATCCGATTTCTTCATGGACGGAGGAAAATCCGTCCGCCCGGACGAGACGCTTGTCGTGAAAAACATGGACGGAATCCAGGGCATCATCCGGGATACGGACTGGGACTTTCTGCTTCTTCAGGAGGTCGACCGCGACAGCAGGCGTTCCTACCGGATCGATGAGGGGCTGGTCATCGCGGAGATGCTTCAGGAAAACACGCAGTATATTACAAACTACAGCTGCGATTTCGTGCCTTATCCGGTCCCGATGATCGGAAGGGTGCATTCCGGACTTCTTTCCGCTTCCTACGCCGAGCCGTTGGAAGGGAAACGAATCAGCCTTCCCGTTCCTTTCAGCTGGCCGGTCCGTCTTGCAAACCTGAAACGCGCATTGCTGGTTCAGCGGTTCCAGGTGGCCGACACAGATAAACAGCTGGTAATGATCAACCTCCATCTGGAGGCATACGATGACGGGGAGGGAAAGAAGCAGCAGACGGACGTTCTGCTCAATCTCATCCTGTCCGAGTATGAAAAAGGCAATTATGTCATTGCGGGCGGGGATTTCAATCAGAGTTTCCCCGACGCTCTTGAAGCCTATCCCATTCTGGATGAGAATCTCTGGACGCCGGGCATTCTTTCGGAGGAAATGCTTCCGGAGGGCTGGTCATTTCAGTACGATGTGAAAACGCCTTCCTGCAGACTTCTGAACGCGCCGCTGAACAGCGGAGAATGCCGGCAGTTCTATGTTATTGACGGATTCATCTGCTCTCCGAACGTCAGCACGGAATCCGTTGACACGCTGGACCGCGGGTTCGAGTTCTCCGATCACAATCCGGTTCTTCTTCAATTCACCCTGGTACCCTGACGTATCTGAAAACACCCGTTTCCGGCGCGTATGCGCCGTTTTTTTTCTGTGCAGAATGATGGACGCTTTCGTTTGACCTTGCGGATATCGGATGTTATTATATAAGGTGGTAATTTGGGGTAGTATGATGATTAATCAGAAAAAACTGGATCAGATACTGTCGAGAGTCGAAAAACCCGTGCGGTATACCGGCTGTGAATGGAACGAAACCGTCAAGGAGAATGCCGATATCCGCTTCGCGCTCTGCTTTCCGGACGTATACGAGATCGGGATGTCTCATCTGGGTTCCAGGATTCTGTACAACATCCTCAACATGAGGGAAGGGTTTGCCTGCGAGCGTTCGTATGCTCCGTGGCCGGACATGGAACAGGCCATGCGGGGCGCGGACGTGCCTCTTTTTTCGCTGGAAACGAAACGCCCGCTGAAAGAGTTCGACATCGTCGGCTTTTCTCTTCTGTACGAGATGTGCTACACGAATATTCTGACGATGCTGGACCTGTCCCGAATTCCGTTCCGCCCCGCGGACCGGGGAGAGGATATGCCGCTGATCGTCTGCGGAGGACCATGCGCATGCAACCCTGAGCCGATCGCGCCGTTTATGGACGCTGTCATGATCGGCGACGGTGAGGAAATGATCCTGGAACTGACGGAAACGGTTCTCCGCGCGAAGAAGAACGGAGAATCGAGAGAAGATCTCCTGAAGCAGCTGTCCCGAATCGAAGGCGTCTATGTTCCGTCTCTTTATGACGGGAACGGAGACGGGGAGCCGGCTGTTACGAGAAGAGTCGTCAAGGATCTGGACGCTGCGGAATTCGTGGGCAGACTGATCGTGCCGAACATGAGCATCACCCACGACCGTGTCGCCGTGGAGGTCATGCGTGGGTGCACCAGAGGATGCAGGTTCTGCCAGGCGGGATATATCTACCGCCCCGTACGGGAAAGGAAGAAGGAAACGCTGCTGAAGGAAGCGCAGAGACTGGTGGACTGCACCGGTTACGACGAGGTCTCTCTGCTCAGCCTCAGCACGGGAGATTATTCCGCTGTCCGAGAACTCGTTCCGGAGATCATCGACAGCATGGAATCTCAGCGCGTTTCGGTCTCTCTGCCGTCACTGAGACTGGATTCCTTTCTGAAGGAAGAGCTGGAGAAAATGCAGTCGATCCGGAAATCCGGGCTCACTTTCGCGCCTGAAGCCGGTACGCAGCGCCTGCGTGACGTGATCAATAAAAACGTTACGGAGGAGGATCTGCTCCGCGTCGCGGGCGATGTCTTTGACGCCGGATGGACGTCCGTAAAGCTGTATTTCATGCTGGGACTTCCGACCGAAACGGACGAGGACATCCTCGGGATCGCGGATCTGGCCAGAAAGGTCAGCGCGGCTTTCTACCGTCTTCCGAAAGAGAAACGGGGCAAGGCGCTGCGGCTGACCGTCAGCGCGTCAACGTTTGTGCCGAAGCCTTTTACGGCTTTCCAGTGGTGCCCCCAGGTGCCTCTGGACGAGATCCGCAGGAGACAGCTGCTGCTTCGCGACGCGCTGAAAGGGATCAGAGGCGTCCAGTTCCAGTGCCATCTTTCCAGACTGTCCGTTTTGGAAGCGGCCTTCTCCAGGGGAGACCGCAGACTGGCGGACGTGCTGGAAAAGGCATACGGAAAGGGATGCCGGTTTGACTCCTGGTCCGAGCATTTTCTCCCGGAGAAATGGGACGAGGCCTTTTCCGAGTGCGGACTGTCCGTGGAGCAGTTCGCACAGAATGCGCCCGTTCCCGGGGAAAAACTGCCCTGGTCGCATATTGATATGCTGGTGACGGAACAGTATCTCAGAAAAGAGTATGAGCGGGCAATGAAGGGGATTACGACAAAGGACTGCCGGGAAGGCTGCAACGGGTGCTTCGGAGGGAAACATGCGGATGCTTGCAGTTTATCATAAGGCAGAAGACGCGAGATTCATCTCTCATCTGGATATTCTGAGGGCTCTGCAGCGCGCTTTCCGGCGCGCGGGACTGCCGCTCAAATACTCGGATGGATTTAATCCGCATCCGGAGCTCTCCTTCGCGTCCGCGCTCGCGACCGGCATGACGAGCGACGCGGAATGGTTTGAAGTGGAACTGACGCAGGACATGACGCCGGAGGCGTTTGTCTCAGCGGTCAATCCCGTGCTTTCAAGGGGACTCTCCGTTTCCGATGCGCGGGAAATGCCCGCGGGGATCAAGACGCTGACCTCCTGCACGAGGGCGGCGGAATACCGGATTACCATTTCCACCGATCAGGTTTTTCAGCCGGATATGCTTGAAGAGGCGCTCCACGGGCTTCTTTCGGGCGATATAGTTGTGAACAAGCGGACAAAGAGCGGGATCAAACCTGTCAACATTCGTCCGCAGATTCTGAAGGCAGCCGTAGAGGGAATTGAGAATGATACCATAACACTCCGTGTTCTGGGTCAGATGCAAGCCGATGGCGGGCTGCGTGCCGAGCTTTTCGCCGGCGCGTTGCTTGACCGTTTGGATGCACAGGGCGTTGTGCGGATTCACCGCACGGCCATGTTCTTTGACTCGGATGGTTCCCTGCCGCGTATTCCTTCGGAAGAACGAGGAAAGGAGTTACATGAACAAGGAAATACTGGTTGATGCGACCGGATTTGCGACCCGTGTCGCTGTAGTCGAAGACGGTGCGCCGATGGAGCTCTATGTGGAGCAGGAGAGCACGAAACGTCTGGTGGGCAATATTTACAAGGGAAAGGTGCAGAATGTCCTTCCCGGCATGCAGGCGGCGTTTGTCGATATCGGACTTGAAAAAAACGCGTTTCTTTACGCGGGGGATATCGTATTTGACGATCCGGATTCCGAGCCGGACACAAAGCCGGAAAGCAGAAACATCAAAGATATCGTTACGCCCGGTCAGACGATCATCGTGCAGGTGGCGAAGGATCCCGTCGGGACGAAGGGCGCCCGCGTGACCACGCATATCACGCTTGCAGGAAGGATGCTGGTCCTGATGCCGACCATGGATTATGTCGGCGTTTCGAGACGGATCGAATCGGAAGACGAACGGAACAGGATCCGGAAGATCCTGTCGGATCTCAAGCCCGCGAACATGGGCGTTATTGCCAGGACCGCTTCTTCTGGAAAAAGCAGGGAAGTGTTCGCCGAAGAGCTGGAAAGCCTTCAGAAACTGTACAGGGAAGTCGAGAAGCGCGCGTCAAAGCGGAAAGCGCCGTCCCTGCTCCTTGAAGAACAGTCCCTGCTGATGCGGACGGTGCGCGACCTTCTGATGAAGGACGTCAACCGCATGTTTGTCAACGATGAAGCTACCTATGAGCGGATCCGCGACATGGCGGAGATCACGGCGCCGAAACTGAAGCCGCGCATCCTGTACAAGCCGAGCGAGGCGCTGTTTGAACGGTATGAAACGGAAAGCCAGATCGAAAACGCGCTGGAACGGAAAGTCTGGCTGAAAAGCGGTGGCTATCTGATCATCGACCGGACGGAGGCGCTGACATGCATCGACGTCAATACGGGAAGATTTGTCGGAAAGGACAATCTGGAAGCGACGATCACGGCGACGAACCGTGAGGCCGCTGCCGAGATCGCCCATCAGCTGCGCCTCAGGGATATCGGCGGGATCATCATCATCGATTTTATCGATATGGAAAAGGAAGCGGATAAGAACTCGGTTCTGAACACGCTCCGGAACGCGCTGAAAAACGATCATACAAGATCGCATGTTTTCGGATTCACGCATCTCGGACTTGTGGAGATGACGCGCAAAAAGACCGGACGCAACCTGATGGACACCCTGCAGATGGAATGCCCCTACTGCGGCGGCAGCGCGCATGTGCTGTATCCGGAATCCGTGATGAACAAGATCCGCAAGCAGTCCGTCCAGGTCGTCAAGGGAAGCAACAACAAGCGGATCCTGATCGAAACGCATCCGGATGTTCTTGCGGCGATGGAATTCGCGCAGAAAAAATACGGAAGCGTGTTCCAGAAGGAACTCGGCGCAACCTATTATGTGAAGCCGAATCCGCAGCTTCATATTGAGAAATTCACGATCCGTCCGCTGGCTGAAAAGAAGCTCGCGGAAGCGAAAAAAGAGTGCAAAATCATCCGTTGACACGGGTATTTCGCTGTGTTATTATTGTTCGGTGAGCCGCACTGAGACGGTCTAAGTATGCCCAAATTTAGGGCGTCACCGATCCCGGGCGAGTCTGGTAAGAGGAGGTGCAGCACGAATGTATGCAATCATTCAGACCGGTGGAAAACAGTACAAGGTTGAAGCCGGCGACGAGATCCTCGTCGAGAAGCTGAACGCGGAAGTCGGCAGCGATGTCGAGTTCGACGTACTGCTTGTTTCGGATGATGCCGGTGTCAAGGTCGGAACGCCCGTTCTGGAAGGCGTGAAGGCTCTGGCAAAGGTCATGGAGCATGGCAAAGGTGAGAAGGTTGTTGTTTTCCGGTACAAACCGAAAAAGAACATCCGGACCAAGAACGGCCATCGCCAGCCATATACAAAGGTCCAGATCCTTTCGATCGGCTGATGTATGATACGGATCAGATTGTTGCGGCATAGCGGCTGTATTCGTGGAATCGAATGCAGCGGACATGCCGGGTATGCGGAAGAAGGTCATGACATCGTGTGCAGCGCGGTATCCGCTTTGACGGTGGCGCTTGCAAACGGGATCACCGAGATCGCGGGAATCCCCGCAGATGTCTCGGATGACGGGAAGACCTTCCGGTGCCGGATCAGGGAAGGACTTGAACCGGCGGAACTGCATGACGCGGAGATCCTGTTCGGCACCTATGAGTGCGCGGTCAGGGAAATCCGCGAGGAGTACCCAGATTACTTAAAGATTTACGATACGGAGGTATGAACAATGTTGCAGATGAATTTGCAGCGTTTTGCGCACAAGAAGGGCGTCGGTTCCTCTCGTAACGGCCGCGACAGCGAAAGCAAGCGTCTCGGACCGAAGCGTGCGGACGGTCAGTATGTGCTGGCAGGCAATATCCTCGTTCGTCAGCGCGGGACTCATTTCCATCCCGGAACAAACGTCGGGATCGGCAAGGATGACACCCTGTTTGCCAAGGTAAATGGAATCGTCCGTTTTGAGACGAAACATTCCGGCAAGAAACAGGTCAGCGTTTACGAAGAGGCTGCCGCCGAATAAGCGCGGAACGCGACACATCATTTACCGGGAAACCCATAAAGAACGGATAAAGGCATGGTCTTCGGATCATGTCTTTTTGTTGTCCGCACAGGGCCGGAATCCCGTTACGCCGTACGCGTGCGGGGGAGAGGACGGTCTCCCGCGCGTTGCCATAAAAGATACATAATTCTCCATAATCTATACAAATCCGAGATGCTGGTTATTCATAATTCCGGACTAAGATAGAATCATCAGATAGAATATGACCTGCAAAGGGGGCAGTTGAATATGGAAAACAACGATTGGTACACAAAGTATCAGGAGTATCAGAAGAACAATCAGTCCGATAATTATTATACGCAGCCGAAAGCAAAGAAAAAGAAAAAACAGGTCAGCATAACGGCACTGATCTGCTGCATGCTCGCAACCGCTCTGGTTGCGGGAGCGGCAGGAGGCCTTGTGGCAACTCTTTCCGGATCAAAAACGGCAAAGACCGCCGCAGCCGTGCCCGAGACGTCGATCAGCGCCTCGATCGGAGAGACCGGCGCAAAGACCGAAACGCCCGCCAAGGAACAGCAGCAGCCCAGGACCGCTCCCGTGATCCAGCAGAGCACGACCCCGTCCGGAACGTATTCCAGGGCGCAGGTCGTTGAGATCGCCGCCCCGTCTGTCGTGGGTATCGACGTGTATTCCAACGTGGAGGTCGGATACAGCCAGAATCCCTGGATCTATTACGGATTCGGCGGCAGCTATTACGGCAACGGACAGGGCCAGACACGGGAAGTGAAAGGCTCGGGAAGCGGTGTTGTGATCACAAGCGACGGATATATCGTGACATGCAACCACGTCGTGGAGGACGCGGACAAGGTCACGGTCATCCTGAACGACGACACCGAATATGAAGCGAAGATCATCGGTACCGATGAAAGAAACGATCTCGCCATCATCAAGATCGACGCGGACGGACTTGTTCCGGCAACGCTCGGCGATTCGGACATGCTGACGGTCGGTGAGGACGTCGTCGCGATCGGGAACCATCTCGGCGAGCTGAGAGGGACCGCGACGGGCGGCATGATCAGCGCTCTGAACCGGAAGGTCAACGTGGAGTCCTCGGAAATGACGCTTCTCCAGCATGACGCGGCAATCAGCCCTGGCAGCTCCGGCGGCGGACTGTTCAATTCCAGCGGAAGCCTGATCGGCATCGTCAACGCGAAGGCAAGCAACAGCTCCACGAATTCGGAGGGACTCGGATTTGCGATCCCGGTCAACGACGTCAAGCAGATCATCAACGACATCATTCAGTACGGATATGTCACGGGGAGAGCGTACCTCGGCGTATACACCCAGAATGTTTCTCTCAGATCCGACCGCAGCGGCTGGGGCTACTTCGGCGGTTCCGAAACGCTCTGCGTACAGGTGGGTCAGGTGATCAAAGGATATGCGGCGGACAAAGCGGGCATTCAGGCGAACGATCTGATCCTCAAGATCGGAGATACGAAGATCACGTCCAACGAAGTGCTTTCATCCGTGGTCAGCAGATATAACGCGGGAGATACCGAGACGGTGACGATCCAGAGGAACGGAGAAGAGATGGAGCTCACGGTTACCTTCAGCGAATATGCTCCTGCAGACAAGCAGTAGAGTCTGTCCGCCTGTCAGGCGGTTGACATAAAGCATGGGTCTCATTCCCATGTATCCCCCATCTTCGGACGGCAGCCGGACTTCATCGGATGCCGTCTTTCTTTTGCCGGATATGGCGGAGGAACAGCTGAAAAAAGGACAGGGATGCTATATCCCTGTCCCGTTTCGCGCTCGGGAGGAAGGTCATTCCCTGTAAGCGGCCAGGATCTCTCCGAAAAGGACCGTATGCGGGTCCCCGTCCGGACGTGCCTGATTGCTGCCGTAGTAACGGGCCTTCACGTCGGGATCGGTCCTGGAAAGATCCATTTCCGTTCTGGACAGGATCCTGCATTCAAAATGCATGGAACAGCCCGCTACGCCTGCGGGGGCGGATGTCTTTGAAGGGACCCTTTCGATCCCGCCGTCCCTGAATTTGTCGGTATCCCTGCCGGAATGCGACGCGCAGTATCCGAGTTCCTTCGCCATATCCCCGATGTTCGGAACGCTGACGGTAAAATAATCCGTGTGATCCAGGACATCGTGCGTGAAACGGCTCTGCCGGACGAAAACCGTGCAGATCGGTTTGCCCCAGACGATGCCGAGCTGGCACCATCCGATCGTCATGACGTTGTCGCCTGCTGTGAGAAAAGCGCCTTTCGGAAGCTGGGTCATTGCTTCGGAAAACAGGTTTTTATATTCTTCCATGGCATGAGATTCCTTTCCTATTACTGTTATTCATGTTAGCAAATCGGAGCGTTGATGGCAACCGACTGAAAAATGCAGGAAGCATATAAGAATCCTGCAAAAAAAGTGCGTGTGTTTGCGGAATCATGCTATACTGAAATCCCAAGGAGCATTTCGGAGGAACGCCAATGGAAGGGCTTTTGAAACGAATTGAAAATCACAGGGCCCGGTTCTCAAAAGGGCAGAACCGGATCGCGGATTATATCGTCCGTTATTATGACCGCGCCGCGCTGATGACGGCCGCAAAGCTCGGAGAGGCGGTAGGCGTCAGCGAATCGACCGTGGTCCGCTTTGCATACTCGATCGGACTGGACGGATATCCGGAAATGCAGGAGGCGATGCAGGAACTTCTCAGACGCCGCCAGACGACGCTTCAGAGAAGCCAGGCCGCCGCATCGATTCCGGAGGACGAGATGCTGCATACGATCCTTACGCTGGATATGAACAACATCCGGCAGACGATGGATCTGATCGACGCGGAGACGTTCAGCAACGCTGTGCGGCTGATCGCGCGCGCGAAGCATGTCTATATCATCGGGATCCGGAGCGCGTTTGCCGCCGCCCAGTTTTTCGCCTATTATCTGAGCTTTATCCGGGAGGATGTCGTGATCGTCAGCGGGATGGAGCAGGATGCGTTCGATAAGATGATCCGGATCGGCAGCGAGGACGTCTGTTTCGGGATGAGTTTCCCCAGGTATAACGTTCATACGCTGAATGCGATGCGCTTTGCAAAAGAACACGGCGCGAAGATCATCGCCCTGACGGACAATCAGGAGTCTCCGGCAGCCGCCCTTTCCGACTGCACGCTCTGTGCCAGAAGCGATATCGCTTCTTTCGCGGATTCTCTGGTCGCTCCGCTGTCGGTCCTGAATGCGCTGCTTTCCGCAGTAGGCAAGGCCAGACAGGACAGCGCCAGGAAGAGCCTCGCGGAACTTGAGCGGATCTGGTCCAGAGAGGGCATGTATCTCATGGACAGGGAGCCGGAGGACAAGACATGAAGGTCGTAGTGATCGGAGGCGGAGCGGCGGGACAGATGGCCGCTGCGGAGGCTTCCGAAAACGGAAACGAAGTCGTTCTTCTCGAGCAGAACGAGAAGCTCGGGAAAAAGCTGTATATCACGGGAAAGGGCAGATGCAACCTGACCAATACGGCCGACCGGGACGAATTCATGCGCAATGTGACCCGGAATCCGCGGTTTCTGTACAGCGCCCTGAACGCTTTCGATCACAGGGATATCTGTGCCGTTATCGAAAGAAACGGAGTCCCGGTCAAAACGGAACGCGGGGGAAGGGTGTTCCCCGCATCGGACAAGTCCAGCGACGTGCTGAAAGCGCTGAAGCGGAACCTGGATTCCGCGGGCGTCGAGATCCGGCTCGGGACGAAGGTGACGGAGATCCTGATCTCGGACGGCCGCGTAAGCGGTGTCCGCACGGAAACAGGAATTGAAACGGCGGACGCCGTGATCGTCGCAACGGGAGGCGTGTCCTATCCGCAGACGGGATCGACGGGAGACGGGTACCGGTTCGCCGAGCAGGCGGGTCATACGGTTATCCCGCCGAAACCATCCCTTGTAGGTCTCTGCACGAAGGAGACATGGCCTTATGAACTGACGGGGCTTACGCTGAAAAATGTCGGTCTGACGGCAAAACGGAACGGGAAAAGGATATTCAGGGAACTCGGGGAACTGCTGCTGACGCATTTCGGCGTTTCCGGACCGATGGTGCTGTCTCTGTCCTCGGTCATTGCGGATTCGTATGAGAACGTGGAGATATCCATCGACCTCAAGCCCGCGCTGGACGAGCAGACGCTGGATGCGAGACTGCTCCGCGATCTGGAGGAAAACAGGATGAAAACGGTAAAAGGCGCGTTTCACGCGCTGCTGCCGTCCAAGCTTCTGGATGCGGTCCTGTGCGAGGCAGGAGTCAGCGGGGAGAGAAACGTTTCCGACTTTACGAAGGAGGACCGCAGGAAACTGCTGAGCGCCCTGAAGGGAATGCGCCTGACGGTTGCCGGGACGCGGTCGTTCGACGAAGCGATTATTACCCGCGGCGGCGTCCGCGTTTCCGAGATCAACAGCTCGACAATGGAATCGAAACTTGTCAAAGGACTATTTTTTGCCGGAGAGGTGCTGGATGTGGACGCCATGACCGGCGGATTCAATCTTCAGATCGCCTGGTCAACAGGTGTGCTGGCAGGAAGGAGCGTTGGACTGTGAAACAGAGAATCAACATTGCGATCGACGGGCCGGCAGGCGCCGGGAAGAGTACTGCGGCGAAGGCGCTTGCAAAACGCCTCGGCATCCGGTATCTGGATACCGGCGCGATGTACCGCGCGATGGCGCTGTACGCGATCCGCTGCGGGGTCAGGCCGGAGGATCCGGAGGGGATGGCCGCCATCCTGGACGGCGCCGACGTGCGTGTAAAGTATATGGAGGATGGGTCCCAGCACGTTTTTCTCGGGGAGGAGGACGTCACGGGACTTCTCCGGACGCCCGAGCTGTCCATGGGTGCGTCCAACGTGGGCCTTCATCCGCCGGTCCGCCAGAAGCTGGCGGAGATGCAGCGCCGTGTCGGCACACAGTACGATATCATCATGGACGGCAGGGATATCACGACCAATGTCCTCCCGGATACGCCCTATAAGTTCTATATCACCGCGAGCGTGGAGGAACGCGCAAGGCGCAGGCTCCGGGAAATGGAACAGCGGGGCGAGACGGGCAAGACACTGGAAGAAGTGAAGGATGAGATCGCAAAGCGCGACGCGAACGATATGGGCCGCGCCTATATGCCGCTCAGGATCGCGGAGGATGCCGTCGTGGTGGACACGACGGATATGACGGCGGACGAGGTCGTCGAGTATCTTGTTCAGAAAATCGAGGAATTGTAATGCTGTACGTTATTGCAAAATATCTCCTTGCGGGTCCTCTTCTCTGGCTGGTGTTCAGACCGAAAATCCTCAACTATGAACGGCTTCGGTTCAAAGGGGGAGCGATCGTCATCAGCAACCATTTCTGCATCATGGATCCGATCTTAATCGCCGCGATCAGCCCCAGATGGATCCACTTTATGGCGAAGAAGGAAGCGTTCAAGTCAAAACTTGCGGACTTCTTTCTCCGCAGGATGCTGTTTGCCTTCCCGGTAGACCGAAACAATGTGGACGTTACTTCTCTCAAATATGCGATGACCATCCTGAAAAGCGGGAGGGTATTCGGCATTTTCCCCGAGGGACGCAGATCTCCGACGGGCACCATGGATCAGTTTGAAAAAGGCGCGGCCTTCCTTTCGCTGAAATCCGGACTGCCGATCATCCCGATTTATTCGGATCCGCAGGTGATGAGAAGATGCAAGATCACCATGGCGGTCGGAGAGGCGATCGATCCGAAAGAAGCCACGTCTGGCAGGAAGGGAAAGCCTCTCGATGTCCTGACGCAGGTGATGCAGGACCGCATGACGGAATTGAAAAAGAAGGTTGAGGATAACAGGTAATTGAGGATACTGATCGGGAAACACTGCGGATTCTGCTTCGGGGTGAAAAGAGCGGTCGAGCTGGCCGAGCGGAAAGCGGAATCCGGAACGGTCTATACCTACGGCAATATTATCCATAACGAGAGCGTAGTCGAAGAGCTGAAGGCAAAGGGGATTATACCCGTTTCGTCCGTTTCCGCCGTTTCAGCAGGCGATACGCTTATTATTCGCGCGCACGGAGTTCCACCGGAGATCATACGGGACTGCGCCGAAAAAGGCGTGTCGGTGGTGGACGCCACCTGCCCGTTCGTCAAGAGGATCCATCATCTTGTGGAACAGGCGTCAGCGGAAGGCAGGAAAGTGTTCATCGTCGGGAAAGCGGATCATCCGGAGGTGATCGGTATCCTGGGTTACGCGGGACCGGACGCTGCCGTGCTGCAGACGCTGGAGGACGCGAGGAATACCGGCTATGTGGACCGCGGATGCGTGGTCGCGCAGACGACGATGTTCCCGGACAGATACGCGGAGATCGTGGAGGAACTGAAAAGGAAAAGCGGGGATCTGAAGGTCTATGAAACGATCTGCGACACGACGCGGCAGAGGCAGGCGGAAGCAAAGGAAATTGCCGAAAAAGCGAGCCGCGTTTATGTGATCGGATCCAGAAATTCTGCCAATACTGCGAAGCTTGCGGAGATATGCAGAAGCCGCTGCAAGGCCACTGAAATGCTTGAAAACACGGACAATTTTGTACTTGCCAAGTTGCAAAGCGATGATATAATAGGTATAGTCGTGGGAGCATCGACTCCCGACCGCATGATTATGGAGGTTATAGAAGGAATGAGCGAACAGGAAAAGACGACGATTGAAACCATTGAAGCGGAGGCTCCCGCTGAGGAGGTCGTCGCAACAGCAGAACCCGCCAAGGACCCGGAGGAAGTCACCGTACAGGAAACCGTAGAAGCCCCTGCGTCTGAAGCAAAGAGCAACGATGAGGAGGCCGAAGCGAAGGCGGAACCTCAGGAAGAAGACAATTCTGACTTTGCCAGAGCGTTTGAAAAAACGCTGACAAGAATTCGTAATGGTCAGTGGATCACCGGAACCGTTCTGCAGATCGTAGACGGCGAAGTGTATGTGAATGTCGGATACAAATCCGACGGAATCATCCCGAAGGATGAGTTCTCCAGTGACAGCGAAGTGAAGCCGGAAGATCTCTTCAAAGAGGGTGATGAGATTGAGGTGGAAGTCCTTAAGGTCAATGACGGCGAAGGCAATGTCCTGCTCAGCCGGAAGAATGTTGAGAGCAAGAAGATCTGGGACAGGCTTCTCGATGATGAAGACATTGAGAACAAGGTCTTTGAAGCAGTCGGCAAGGAAGTTGTCAAGGGCGGCATGATCGCGGACATCAACGGGATCCGCGCATTCGTTCCCGCTTCCCAGGTTTCTCTCAAATATACGGAAAACCTTCAGGAGTTCATCGGCAAGCCGATGAAGCTGAAAGTTCTGGAAGTGGACAAACAGCGCAAGCGCATTGTTGCTTCCCAGAAGAAAGTCCTTCAGGAGGAGATCCTGAACGCGAAACGCGAGAAATGGTCCAAGCTGGTCGTAGGCGAGAAGATCAAGGGCATCGTCCGCCGCATCACCGACTTCGGCGCGTTTGTGGATGTCGGCGGGATCGACGGTCTTGTCCATATCACGGACGTTGGCTGGGGTAGAGTCAAGCATACTTCCGATATCCTCTCCATCGGTCAGGAGATCGAGGTTCTGATCCTCAATGTGGATGCGGAGAAGGAAAGGGTATCTCTGGGCTACAAGCAGCTTCAGCCGAAGCCCTGGACCCTGGCTGATCAGAAGTATCCGGTCGGCAGCATCGTAGAAGGCAAGGTCGTCCGTATCGTCCCGTTCGGCGCATTCGTCGCACTGGAGTCCACGATCGACGGTCTGATCCATATTTCCCAGGTTGGCATTCACCGCGTTGAGAAAGTGGAAGACGAGCTCAAGGTCGGCGACATCGTCCGCTGCAAAGTTCTGGAGGTGAATCCGGAAGCAAAGCGGATCAGCCTGAGCCGCAAGGAAGCCCTGATCGAGGAAGATCCTGAAATCGCAGCGCAGGTCGAGAAAGAAAAGGCAGAGCGCGAGCGCATTCATCAGGAGCGTATGGAACAGCGTGCCAAAGAGCGCGAACAGCAGCAGGCCGCGAATGAAGCGAAGCGTCAGGCCCGTGAAAAGAACGCGTCTGAAGGCGGGGAACGCCGTGAGCGTTCCGAGCGTCGCCGCAACAGTGAAGACGGTGATTACGATCTGCCTCCGGTAGAGAGCGCGACCACCTCTCTTGCGGACCTCTTCTCCGCATTGAAGGACGAAGTTGAATGAGTCTCTGACTAACAGACCTTTCATCCCGGCATGCATACCCATGTCGGGATTTTTAGTTGAAAGGGAAAAAGGGCCATATTATAATGAGTTCAAAAAAAGGATCAGACTGAATGCGTATCGGCATCTTCGGCGGCTCTTTTGATCCGATTCATTCTGCCCACCTGGATATCGCTGAACAGGTGATCGGAGAGCTGCATCTGGATAAACTGATTATCATGGTCGCCGGCATTTCTCCGAACAAGCCGGCTTCCGAAGCGGCTCCGGCCGAGATGCGGCTGGAAATGGCAAGAATCGCTGCGGGAAGCATTCCGGGACTGGAAGTGTGCGACTGGGAAACAGTCCGGGAGGGCGTTACATATTTTGCTGACACGCTGGACTCGCTTGAGGCGGAGTATCCGGGAGCGGAATTCTTTCTCATCATAGGCAGCGATAAGGTTTCCGGATTGAGAGACTGGTATCGCTTTGAAGATATCGCCGCCCGCGTGAAGATCGCGGTGGTCTGCCGAAAGGGTTCCGATAAGGCGGATCTGACGGAAGAACAGGCGGAAGGGCTTCAGTTTCTTCCGATCTCCGCAAGGGATATTTCTTCCACAGAGATCAGGCGGAGACTGGCGGCGGGACGCCCGATCACCGGGATGGTTCCGCAGGACGTCGAGGATTATATATATGAGCAGGGGATCTATTTTCCCCGCGACATAAGAGAAATCCAGCAGAAATGCAAAGCGGCGCTGACGCCCGACCGGTACAGCCACGTGTGCCGCGTTATGGAACAGGCGGCCGACTACGCGGAGCGTTTCGGCGTCAATCCGGAAAAGGCAAGGCTGGCTGCGCTCCTTCATGACTGTGCGAAATGCATGGATAAAGAGGAGCAGTTCGCGCTATCCGGAGAGCAGGAGTACATCCCCGCTATCCTTCACGCGCCGGCGGGTGCCGTTCTTGCAGAGACGGAATACGGGATCACGGATCCGGAGATCCTTCAGGCAATCAGGCTTCACTGTACCGGGGATGAGGGAATGTCGGATCTTGACATGCTGATATTTCTTGCAGACATGACGGAACACGGAAGGTCTTTTCCGTCTGTGAATGAGATACGGGATGCGGTCTGGCAGAGCCTTGAGCACGGCATGCTGGTCGCACTGATTTATGAAGACAGGTATTTGAAACAGAAGAATGCCGCCATACATCCGGCGGCGGGAAGAGCAATACGTTATTTTCAAAGGAAGGAGAGTGCGCTTTGAACGGCAACATCGAAAAAACGGTTGATGGCATCTGTGAAGCACTGTACAACAAAAAGGCGGGGGATATCATAGCGATTCCCGTCGGAGACAAGACGATCATCGCGGAATGGTTTGTCATCTGCGAGGGCAATACCGCCGTGCAGGTGAAAGCGATCAGCGACGGGCTGGAGGAGAAGGAAAAGGAACTCGGTCTGGAACTCCGTCGCAAGGAAGGATACTCGGAAGGACGCTGGATCGTAATGGATTACGGCGACATCCTGGTGCACATTTTTCACAAGGAAGAGCGCCAGTACTACAACATGGAGTATCTCTGGGATACGGATTCCAAGGCGATTGCCTATAAGGGGAAATAACAGCACAGACGCCGGTTCGGTTTTTCCGGGCTTTCAGATTCGAGAAAATGCAGCCTGATCCGTTTGGATGATATGGCATGGATTGTGACGCGGAAAAGACTCCGGAAAACTGCATGCCGGGCAGTCCTGCTTGCGAAAAAAATTTATAAAACCCCTTGCATTATTCCGGCATGGGGTGTATTCTAACTAATGCTGACGTTCCTCCTTAGCTCAGTCGGTAGAGCATGCGGCTGTTAACCGCAGTGTCGTTGGTTCGAGTCCAACAGGGGGAGCCATTTTTATGCCCGGAAACGCTTGATTTCCGGGCTTTTTTATAATACAATTCACGCTTTCTGACGGCGTTTGGCGCTTTATTGAGAACAAATTGCACACAAATCTTTATAATCAGGATTGAAGAATCACCCGCAAGCTTTCAGACAAAAAGAAATGGATTAATCCTTCATATGACCGTATAATTAATAATATGGATAATGAAACCGTACAAGTCCTATATATGGAGGAAATTGTTCCTCCGAAGAGATTTATCAAAAGCGATTTTCTATTCTTTGTTCTTGTTGCAGTGCTTGTCATAGCGGTGATTCTGATCGCGTCTATCGTGCAGGTCATGTTTGAGATCCCGCGGATTTTTCTGCAGATTTTTCTGTATGCCTTTCTGTGCCTGTATGCGGTATGGCTGTATAAAAAGAGGCTGGTCGTTTACAGATACAAACTGACGGAAAGGATGTTCTCGGTTGAACGTGTGATCGGGAAGCGGTCAAGGCCGGATCATCAGATCCATTTGACTGACATCGTTCGGATCGGCCCCTATGAAAAACTGTCCAGAGATACTGCGGACAAACAGTATAAGGCTTTTCACGGGAGCATGGAGAGCACGACAGCGCTGCTGTATAAAAACGGGAAAAAGACGGATATGCTGCTGATCAGTCCGTCTCAGAAAATGCAGGAGAGCATTCTGAAACAGTGGAAAAAGAGCCGTCGATAATCAGAAGATTGCCGAGGATTCTCGGGGAGTACGCCCAGTCTGATCCGGCTCTTTTCTGCATGCCGGCTCATAAAGGCAGGGGGCTTGCTTTTTTCCGGGATGAACTGGCCAAATGGGATGTAAAGGCATCCTGGCTTCGCAGGCAGGGAGATCCGGTCCGTGATATCGCCCTGCGCTACAGCCGGTTCTATCGGACGGCGTATTCTTTTCTGCTGACCGGAGGTGAGGCATCTGCCCTGAGGGTCATGCTCCGGGTGCTCCCGCAGGAAGAAAAGGTGATCATACCGGAAGGAAGCGGCGGGAACATGGCTGCCGCGCTGGCTCAGTCGTGCCGGAAGGCTTCTGTCATACGGACCGGTATCGATCCTTCGACGGAACGGTTTTGCATGCCGGAACCGAATCAGATCGCGGAGGCGCTCGATCGGACGGGAGCGGGAGCCGTTTTTCTCCGGTCTCCGGACACCTTCGGATTCTGCGCCGATATACGCGGAATAGCGGAAACAGTACACAGCCGCGGCGCGCTTCTTCTGGTCGATGCGTCTTTCGGTCCTCATTTTCAGGCATCCGATCAGCTGCCGGATTCTGCCGCACTGTATGCGGATATGGTCTGTCACTGCCCGTATACGGGCATGAATGCCCTGAATCAGGCTGCCGTGATCCATCTGAATCCCTGCCGAATCGATCCTGAGACATTGGGGCGGATGACGGAAGACGAGGACCCGGATCCCTCCAGCCTGATCCTTGCATCGATGGACTGGGCAATTCATACCGCATCGCCAAATGCCTGGGATTCGCACCTGAAATACCTTTCCGGTTTTACTGCTAAGGTTGACGGTATCCCCGGACTCAGCACGGAGCGCGGATGCGCGATCAAAGGGGCAGCAGCTCATGACGCGTCAAGAATCCTGATAAATGTGTTGGGCAGACATATGACAGGATTTTCGGCGCTGAAATATCTGGAAGAACGAAACATCCTCGCGGAATGCGCCGATAAACGGAGGGTCCTGCTGGTTACCAGCCCGGAGGATGATCCGAACTGGTACGAAAGGA
>JAFZCW010000044.1 GCA_017556125.1 Clostridia bacterium
ATCCACCGCTTCATACGCGATCGTGATATGGAGCGCGCAGGTCGGGAATTTTCCAATCATCACCCGTTCCCGGCAGGCGGTTTCAACGGCTTCGCTCAGCATCCTGCTCTGCATGACGCGTCCGTTGATAAAGAAGAATTCGTGGTTCCGGTTGCCTCGGGCATTCTCCCCGATGCCGACGTATCCGCTGATCATCAGTCCGTTTGCGTGGTCGTTAACCTCCCGCATCGCCTTTAGGGCATTCCCGCCGTAGATGGTATGAAGCGCAGAGGCCAGCTGTCCATCGCCCGGCGAATGATATTCCGTTTTCCCGTTCGAAACATACCGGAAACTGACATCCGGCCTGCTCAGCAGCATCTTTGTCATCAGGTCGCCGACGGCAGCCGCCTCCTGTCCCGCCTTTTTCATGAAGCCTTTACGGACCGGGACATTATAGAACAGTTCCTTGACGGTAACGGTCGTACCGACGGGGCAAGCGGTCTCTGAAACAGCTGTAATACTGCCTCCGTCATTCTGAACGCGCAATCCGGTTTCCCGGTCCCGTGTCCGCGTGGTCAGGGTTACATGGGACACGGCGGCAATGCTCGCCAGCGCTTCGCCACGGAATCCGAGCGTCTGGATGGAAAACAGATCCTGTTCCTTGCTGATCTTGCTGGTCGCATGGCGTTCAAAGGCCATCCGGATATCGCTTTCGTCGATTCCGCTTCCGTTGTCCGTGACCCGGATTGAGTCCAGGCCGCCGTCACGAATCTCCACGCTCACAGCAGTCGCACCTGCGTCCAGACTGTTCTCCACGAGCTCCTTGATCGCCGCCGCCGGCCGTTCCACCACCTCGCCCGCCGCGATCTTCCCGATCATCGCATCGCTCAGTAATCTGATCTTTCCCATTGATTAAACCTTTCTTGCTTTTTCTTTCAGAAGAAAAAGCTTATTCATCGCATCCATTGGCGTCAGTGCCATCACATCGATTGCCTGCAGTTCCTGGATGATCTCGTCTTTCCGGTATTCAAACAGATCCAACTGTTCATTCTTCCTCGGTTCGGTTTCCTCTCCGAGGATGTTCTGCCCGATCGTGTTCTGGTTGATATCGCTGACCTCGAGCCGGGCCTGGATTTCATGGGCACGGACAATGACGGGATGCGGAACCCCGGCCAGACGGGCAACATGAACGCCGAAACTTTTGTCCGCGCCGCCCCGGATGATTTTCCGCATGAAAATAACGTCTTCTCCGTGTTCCTTGACGGAAATACAGTAATTCCGGATTCCCGCCATATGTCCTTCCAGTTCGCTCAGCTCATGATAATGTGTGGCAAACAGTGTCCGTGCGCCGATTTTTTCCTTGTCGCAGATATATTCCACAACCGCCCACGCGATGGCGAGGCCGTCAAATGTGCTTGTTCCGCGGCCGATCTCATCAAGAATAATCAGGCTGTCCTTCGTCGCGTTCCGGAGAATGTACGCTGTTTCACTCATTTCGACCATGAATGTGCTTTGTCCGCTTGCCAGGTCGTCTGACGCGCCGACCCTTGTGAAAATCCGGTCGTGAACAGGCAGATGCGCTTCTTTTGCCGGAACAAATGACCCGATCTGGGCCATCAGGCAGATCAGAGCAACCTGCCGCATATA
>JAFZCW010000045.1 GCA_017556125.1 Clostridia bacterium
ACCGCCGTCACACGAATCCCGAACGGACGCACTTCGTTCTGAAGCGCTTCCGTAAGGGAAAGGACCCCTGCCTTTGCAGCGGAATACCAGCTCTGAAACGGAATGGACAAAGCGCCAGCCACAGAACTGATGTTGATGATCATCCCGGACCGGGCATTTCTCATGTGCGGCAGGACCGCTCTTGTACAGTGGGCGATTCCAAGCAGACAGACATCGAGCTGTCTCCGGATCTGCTCATCCGTCTGAAACTCGAACGCGCCGGAAATTCCGGAACCCGCATTATTGACAAGAACGTCCACGCGCCCCTGCTCCGATATAACCCTGTTCACCGCTTCAAGCACCTGTGCTTCATCCGTCACGTCCGCCGCGAGGGGAAGAACGGAAGCGCTTTCCTCCGGATGCCTGGAAAGTCCGTAGACGGTATCCCCCTGCGCCGCAAACAGTTCCGCAGTGGCTTTGCCGATGCCGCTGGACGCGCCCGTTACGATGACGATACGTTTATTCTCCGACATGCTTCTTTACCGTTCTTTCCAGAATACCCAGTGCCTCATCCAGAAGCTCACGGGTGTGGGATGCCATGTAGCTGGTACGCAGCAGACAGGCGTCCGCGGTTGTTGCCGGCGGAAGGACCGGATTCACGTAGACTCCGTTCTCATAAAGTTCCCGCCATGTTTCCAGCGTTGTGATCGCGTCATTGGTGTATATGGGTATGATCGGCGTAACGCTGTCCTTGATACGAAGTCCGGCCGCTTTCAGTCCCTCCCGCATGTAATTGGAAAGAGAGATCAGCTTCTGCGGAAGCTCGGGCTGTTCTTCAAGGATCGTGAGCGCCTCGAGCGCAGTTGCGGCGGATGCCGGAGGAATCGATGCGCAGAACATATACGGACGGGATGAATGTCTCGCGAAGTCGATCGCATGATCGGACGAGGCCATAAATCCTCCGATAGAGGCAAGCGATTTGGAAAAAGTTCCCATGATGATATCCACTTCGTCCGTCAGGCCGAAGTAATCCGCCGTGCCCCTGCCGCCGTTTCCGAGTACGCCGAATCCGTGCGCGTCATCCACCATGACCCTCGCTCCGTATTTCCTTGCAAGACGGACGATCTCAGGCAGATTGCAGATGTCGCCGCTCATGGAGAACACGCCGTCCGTCACGACCAGAGCGCCGCTGCGCTCCGGAACTTTCTGGAGGCATCGTTCGAGATGTTCCATATCGTTGTGACGGTAACGGAGCATCGTCGCATACGAAAGCTTGCATCCGTCGTAAATGCTCGCGTGATTTTCCTTATCCACGATGACATAGTCGTCTTTGCCGCAAATCGCGGAAATGATCCCGAGATTCGAAAGAAAGCCCGTTGAGAACGTCATGACCGCTTCTTTCCCGAGAAATGACGCCAGTTTTCTTTCAAGCTCCGTATGAAGGCACAGCGTACCGTTCAGAAATCTGGATCCGGAGCATCCGGAGCCGTACTCCCTCAACGCGCGGACGCCGGCGTCGATCACGCGGGGATGAACCGTCAGACCGAGATAATTGTTGGAGCCGAGCATGATGCGGCGCTGGCCTTCCATGATGACTTCCGTATCCTGCCGGGTCTCCAGTTCATGAAAATAGGGATAAATTCCTTTCTCTCTGATTTCAACTGCCAAGGGATTGACTGGTTTTGCTAAAATATCGATCATATAATGCCTCTGGAAAAATACATTTATGATATTATAACCGATTTTCATGCCGTTCCGCAACCAATGCTGCGCATATCGCGGGTTGCGGTTGCTGTCCGAATGTGGCATGATGGAGTTACTTCAAAAAACGGGAGCCGTACTGCTGAGATGAATCTGCAATTTTTCCTGAACAGCGTCCTGTTCGGCGTCGGTCTTGCGATGGATGCCTTTTCCGTCTCTCTCTCGAACGGGCTGAACGAACCTGCCATGCCGAGGTCCAGATCCTTCCTGATCGCGGGCACTTTCGCCCTGTTTCAGATGCTGATGCCTTTGATCGGCTGGTTTTGCGTTCATACAATCGAAGAAGCCTTCCACGCAGTCAGCCGGTTTATTCCGTGGATCGCCTTTCTGCTCCTGCTCTATATCGGCGGCAAAATGCTTCTGGAAGGAATAAGGAATAAAAACACGGAAGCCGAAAAGGCGACGGTCGGTACAGGTTCCCTGCTCGTTCAGGCCGTCGCGACTTCCATCGACGCGCTTTCCGTCGGCTTCACCATTTCCGAATACGGCGCCGCCCTTGCGGCAGCGGAATCCTTTATTATCGGTCTGGTCACCTTTCTCATCTGCCTGGCAGGCGGAAATATCGGCAAAAAAGCCGGCACACGCCTTGCGGGCAAAGCCTCCATCCTGGGCGGGATCATCCTGATCGCCATCGGCATTGAGATCCTGCTGAAAGGCATTCTGTAAACGGCTGCCATGGCCTGAACGGCGTGATCGAGAACGTATTTCCGGACCCCAAATACAGCAAAAAAACCGTACCGCCGCTGGCGATACGGGTCTTTGTTTCATTGCCTACTGTTCTTTACGGATATCCTCCAGACGGGTTCCGCCCATCATCAGGCCGATTTCCTCGACGGTCGTTTCGGACGGTTTGACGATTCCCATCAGCTTGCCTTCGAAAAGGACCCCGATACGGTCTGACAGTTTCATAACCTCTTCCAGTTCCGTCGAAACGAGCAGG
>JAFZCW010000046.1 GCA_017556125.1 Clostridia bacterium
CCAGTCGGACAAGCCGCTGGTGGTGGAATATCTCCCGCTTCCGAATGAAGGGGACACGGAGTATTCGCCGGCCAAATACAGCGGCCTGGTCGCGAAACTGAACACGCTGACAGCGCCGAGGCAGTTCAGCGCACGCGAACTAGCGCATGTATACGACTGGGTGGAAGTCTACGGCCTGGACGAAGGCGCGGTGCTCGAACTCGTATCGCACTGCATGGAGATGAAGAGCAGGCGGATCAGCATCAATTATATTTCCTCTGTCGCGCAGGCATGGGCCGAGAGCGGGATCAGAACATTCGATGACGCCCGCCGTGAAATTGAGCGCTACGATCTTTCGAAGCACGGGGCGGCAGAAATTCTGCGGCAGTGGAACAAGCGCCGGAAACCGACAAAAGACGAAATGGCGCTGTATGAAAAATGGACCGGCGAATGGGGCTTTACGAAGGAGGCCATCATGACGGCTCTTCCAAGGCTTGCCGTTTCAGCCAATCCGAATTTCGTCTATCTGGACGAACTTCTGGATCAGCTCCGCGGACGGAGCCTTACGGAAGCGGCGGATATCGCCGAAGAAGAGGAACACAACGCGCAGGAACGCGCTTTCATGAAACTTCTGTTCGACCGGCTCGGACGTGCGGAACACCCCACCGCGACCCAGCGGGCGCAGGTCTCCGTGTATCTTGAACAGTACGGTCTGCCCCGGGAGATGCTCCTGTATGCCGCAGAGTGCAGCAGGGACTGTCCGGAACCGTTCGGAAACATGAAAAGACTGCTGAACGAATGGCATGACGCGGGACTGAAGACCGTCGCAGACGCGGAGCAGTACCGGAAGACGCATCAGGATAATATATGGAAGAAAACGAGATCAAGGGGAAGGAATACGGACTACGCACAGCGGGAAGTCACGGACGAGCAGTTTGCCGATCTGTTCCTTGACCTGAACAAAGATCTTACGGAGGCCGGGAATGAATCTGCAGATTGAACGGATGTATGATGAGCTCCGCAGGCGTATGCAGAGGGAACGGGACGACCGCGCGGAATACATTTACCGTCAGGTTCCGGAGCTCGCAACGATACCGGAAAAACGCCGGACGCTTGTGAAGGACGCCGCGCTCAAACGGATCACGCCCGCGCAGGCTGCGGAGCAGCTGGATATTCTGGACCGGGAGGAACGGAAGCTTCTGGCCGAAAACGGCTTTTCGAAGGATATGCTGGAGATTCAGTTCAATTGCCCGATCTGCCGCGATACCGGCTGGATCGGGGACGCAGAAAGGAAGCCCTGTTCCTGCCGACTGAAACTGCTGGCGGAAACGGATCCTTCGATGGGGATCAACAGCAGGCAGACGTTTGAACGGTTCTCGGAAGACATCTTCCCCACGGAAGCACAGCGAAGACAGACCAGGACGGCGCGCATCTGGTGCGAGCAGTACGCGGACTCCCTTCCTTCCCCGGAGAAGAAGAACCTGCTACTGACCGGCATGGCAGGGCTTGGAAAGACCTTCCTCTGCAACGCGATCGCCTACCGCGCTCTGTCCAGAGGCATAGAAGCAAGGATCATTACGGCGTACATGTTCATTCAGGATGTGCTGGACGGGATCCGGACGAAAACGGGCGGAGTCCCGGAATTCTGCCTGCGCGTTCCGCTTCTGGTCATCGACGATCTGGGCAGCGAATCGGTTATCCCGAATATTTCGGAGGAGGCGCTGTTCTCGGTGCTGAACGAGCGGATCCATGCGGGGATGCCGACGGTCGTCGCGACAAATCTTTCCTATGCCGCATTGCAGGAACGCTATGGCGAAAGGGTCACGTCGAGACTCGCCGACCGCACGGTGACGCAGGCAATCCAGCTGACCGGTGAAAACCTCAGACGGAAACAGGGGCAATGCTGACACTAATCGCATCTCCAATCGGCAATCTGTCGGACATATCGTTCCGGGCGGTTGAAGCGCTGCGGAACGCGGATATCGTATACTGCGAGGACACCCGACATTCCCTGCAGCTTCTCAATCATCTCGGGATCAAGAAAACGCTTGTATCGTGCCACGAGCATAACGAGCGCCTAAGAGCGGGGGAGATCACGGAGCGGATACGCAGGGGGGAGAAGGTTGCCTATCTGTCGGACGCCGGGATGCCCGGCATCTCGGACCCGGGAGCCGTGCTGGTTTCGGCCTGCATCGAGCAGGGACTGCCGTATACGGTGATTCCCGGGGCATCGGCAGTGCTGACGGCAGTCGTGCTGTCCGGTCTTCCCGGCGGCACTTTTTCCTTTTTCGGATTTCTTCCCCGTGACCGCAAACCGCGCAGGGAAATGATGGACAGGATCTGCCGCTGCGGTCATCTGGCGATTCTTTTTGAGAGCCCGCACCGAGTGGGGCTGACGATGAAGGAGCTTTCCGAAAGGATCCCGGACCGTCCTGCCGCGCTTCTGCGGGAACTGACGAAAAAATTCGAGTCCGTCGAACGCGGAACGGTCCGCGAGCTGGCGGAACGTTATCTTCTGGAAGAACCGAAAGGCGAATGCGTGATCGCGGTCTCCTGTCCCGACGGAGCGGAGGAAACGGTATCGGACGAAACCGCCGAACAGATGCTCCGCCGCCTGCTGGACGGCGGAAGTTCGGCAAAGGACGCTGCGGCGCAGGTGTCACGGGAGACAGGGATCAGAAAAAACACGCTTTACACGAAAGCGATGGAGATAAAAAACGGACAGGAGTATCGCAATGGCGAAGACACGTAAGGAAATCGGGAAACAGTATCAGTGGCGTCTGGAGGACATCTATGACTCCGACGAGAGCTGGGAGAAAGAATTCAAGGAAACGGAGAAGCTTGCGGAACAGATCGGCTCGTTCCGGGGAAACATCGGCAGCTCATCGGACAGATTGTACGAGGGGCTTTCGCTGTCGAGCGTTCTTTCGCTTAAGGCCATGCGCCTGTACAGCTATGCGCATATGCGCAGGGACGAAGATAACGGGAATACAAAATATCAGGGAATGACCGACCGTGCGATGCAGATGATCGTCGCTTTGGAAGCGGATAGTTCGTTTATCATGCCGGAAATGCTTGCCGTTCCGGAGGAAATGCTTGCGGAGTGGAGCCGTGAGGAACGGTTCGCACGGTTCCGCAACCAGATCTCCGACCTGAACAGAAGAAGAGCGCATGTGCTTTCCGCCGGAGAGGAACGGATCCTGGCGATGGCGGAGGATCCGCTGACGGGTCCGGACAACAGCTTCACGATGCTTTCGGATGTGGACCTGAAGTTCGGGACGGTTACGGACGCGGAAGGGAACAACGTTCAGCTGACACACGGAACATACAGTCTTCTTATCATGGATCCGAAGAGGGAGGTGCGCAGGGAAGCATACGAGAAACTGTATGCTGCGTACGGAAGCGTCAGGAACACGATCGCGGCGATGTATGCCGCATCCGTCAAGGCGGATGTGTTCCGGGCAAGAGCGCGGGGCTACAGCGGCGCGCTGGAAGCCGCTTTGTTTGTGAATAACGTCCCCGTTTCGGTATACGAACAGCTGATAGAGGCGGTACACGAAAAGCTGCCCGCGCTCCGGAAGTATCTGGAGATCAGGAAGCGCTGCCTCGGTGTCGACCGGCTGGAAATGTACGACCTGTACACGCCGCTGGTGCCGGAGTGCAATATCCCGATGGATTTCGAAGAGGCCAAGGATATTGTGAAAAATGCGCTTGCACCTCTCGGGACGCATTACGCGGGGCTCCTTGACAAGGCGTTCACGGAAGGCTGGATCGATATCTACGAGAACGAGGGAAAGACCTCCGGCGCCTATTCCTGGGGCGTATACGGGGTTCATCCGTTCGTTCTCCTGAATCATCAGAATGATTTTTCCCACGCATCGACGCTGGCGCATGAGCTCGGACACGCGATGCACAGCTATCATACTGACGCGGCGCAGCCGTATGAGACTTCCGACTATGCCATCATGGTGGCGGAAGTGGCTTCGACCGTGAACGAAATGCTTCTGAAACGGTACTATCTGGCGCGCGAGACGGATCCCAGAAAACGCGCGTACGTTCTGAACGAGCTTTTGGAAGACGTGCGGACCACCTGCTTCCGGCAGACCATGTTCGCGGAATTCGAGCTGAAGGCGCACAGAATGGCGGAAGCCGGAGAGGCGCTGACGGTGGACAGCCTGTCGGCAATGTACAGAGGCCTGAACGAGCTGTATTATCCGGACGTGCACGTGGACGACAACATCGCGATGGAATGGATGCGGATCCCGCATTTCTACAGAGCGTTTTATGTTTATCAGTACGCGACGGGAATTTGCACAGCTATCGCGCTCTCCAGGGCGATCCTTGAAAAGGGAGAGACGGACCGGTACATTGCTTTTCTTTCCAGCGGTTCGAGCGACTACCCGGTCAACCTGCTGCAGAAGGCGGGAGTCGATCTGACCAAAAAGGACAGCATACTGACAGCGCTGGATGAATTTGAAAACTGCGTGGAAGAACTTGACAGTCTTTTGGGAGGGAAATAATCAATGGAAAAACTGTTTAACAGAGAAGAAGCGGCGGCGTTTATTCTGAACAAATTCAGGGAGCAGGGGGATTTTTCGTTCGTTGACGAAGGATTGTTCTCCGAAATGGTGCGGACGATCCAGGATCTGGACACCAAGTATATCGAACAGTGCGAATCGGAGGATTCGGTATATGACGATGATGAAGCGTACGAGCGCATCCATCGCGCCATGACGGAAAAGTACCCCGACTTTAAGACCTATCTGATGAGACTGATCGACGATTATCTTGATTTCAGCGAAGATTATCTGGAATCGATCGGGGCAATAGACTGGGAATAAGCGGAATTTCCGCGGGAAGCAGCGCTTTCCCGGACATGGATGCCGTGCATGCCGGCTGATGACGGAACAGAATATGTCGCGAAATGATCCGGGCAATCGAGTTGCCCGGTTTTTTCTATTTAATCGGTTCCGTTTTCTTTCAGAAATTGGCGGCGCAGACCTGTTTCGGGAGACGAATATGCGGAATTATGGTAATATATAATCAATAAAAATCGGGGAATAAGGAGAATACAGTTATGGCAGGCGAAGAGAGGCAGTTTATTCTATCCTGTGAGTCAACGGCGAATTATCCGTATGATTACTGGGAGAAACGTGACGTGCCTGTTCTGGAGTACACATACCTTTTCGGGGAAGAGGAATTCCCGGACGACATGGGCAGGAATCCGGACGCGATCCCGGAATTCTACAGACGGATCGACAACGGGGAAATGCCCTCCACTTCTCAGATCAATGAATCGCAGTACTATGAGTTTCTGGAACCGCTTCTGAAAAAAGGAGACGTTCTTCATGTCTGCTTCGGGACCGGTATGACGCCCGCCTATCATAACGCGGTTGCGGCGGCAGAAAAACTGCGGGAAAAATATCCGGACAGAAAACTGGTTGTGATCGATTCACTCTGCAGCTGTGCGGGATACGGCATGCTGACGGAATACGCGGTCGACATGCGCGACGCAGGCAAAACGCTGGAAGAGACGGAGAAATGGCTTCTGGACAACCGGAACAAAATGCATCATCAGTTCTTCTCGACCGATCTGAAGTATTTCAGAAGGAGCGGAAGAATGTCCGGCGCCGCTGCGACCGTGGGAGCTGTTCTGAACATCTGCCCGCTGATGCATCTGGACAACAGGGGAAGGATTATCGCCTACGACAAGGTCCAGGGAAAGAAACGCGCCATCAACGAAACGGTTCGCGCGATGGCAAGGCTGGCGGACAACGGGACAGAATATTCCGGGAAATGCTGCATTTCGCATTCCCATATACCGGAAATCGCCGAAGAACTTCGGAACAAAGTCGCGGAAGCATTCCCGAACCTGAACCGGGATGATATCAAGATCTATGAAATCTGCCCGATCATAGCGGCGCACTGCGGACCGGGAACGGCTGCCGTCTATTTTCTGGGATCTCCCCGCCCTGCGGAAAAAGAATAACTGAAGGAGCTGCAATGGAGAAGATTTTGGACCGGTTTCTCCGGTATGTGGCTGTTGACACGCAGTCCAGAGACGGAGAAGATAAGGTGCCCAGCACAGACAAACAGTTTGGGCTCGCGGAAATGCTGGCGGCAGAGCTGGAGCGCATGGGAGCGGAGGATGTATCGCTGAGCGAGCACTGCTATGTAACCGCAACCATTCCGTCCAACATCGCTGAACCCGCTCCGGTGATCGGACTGATCGCACATATGGACACCTCGGATGCCGCAAGCGGTGCGGATATCAGACCCGTCATTACAGAAAAGTACGATGGGACGCCTATCCGTATGTCTGACAGGAAAGTACTTGATCCGGCAGAGTTTCCTTCGCTTCTCAGGCATGTCGGGGAAACCGTCGTCTGTACGGACGGAACGACACTGCTTGGCGCGGACGACAAGGCGGGCGTGGCGGAGATCATGCAGGCGGCGGAGCTGCTGCTTGCAGAGAATGCCCCGAAGCACGGGACAATCCGGATCGCCTTTACACCGGACGAAGAAGTGGGAAGAGGCGTGGACTGCTTCGATGTGGAACAGTTTGCCGCCGATTTTGCGTACACGGTGGACGGAGGAGATCTCGGGGATCTCAGCTATGAGTGCTTCAACGCCGCAGGTGCGGAGATTCTCGTTGAAGGGGTATCCATCCATCCCGGCGAAGCCAAGGGGAAGATGAAGAATTCGCTTCTGATCGCCATGGAACTTCATTCCATGCTTCCGGCGTTCATGAACCCCGCGGCAACGGAAAAACGGGAGGGATTTTTCCATCTGGACCGGATGAGCGGCAGCGTGGAACGAACGGTCATGAAATACATCGTCAGAGACCATGACAGGGAACTCTTCGAGGCAAAGAAACAGCTTCTGATTTCCGCCTGCTCGTTTATGAATGAGAAGTACGGATCCGGCACGGTGACGCTCAACATGAAGGATTCCTATTACAATATGATCGAGGTCATGGACATGGAAGTGGTGGACAGAGCCATCCGTTCCATGAAGGCGGTCGGAATTGAACCCGAGATTGAACCGATACGCGGCGGAACCGACGGAGCAAGGCTGTCATTCATGGGCCTGCCGTGTCCGAACCTTTGTGCCGGGGGCAATAATTTTCACGGCCCGTATGAGTATGTAACCGTCGAGACGATGGAGAAAATCACGGAACTGCTGGTCGAACTGGTGACATACCGGTAAATCATTTTTACGGAGCACAGTATGAACATAAGGAAAATTGCGGAACGCGCAGGTGTTTCCGTCGCAACGATTTCCCGTGTCCTCAATCACCCGGATCTTGTTTCCCCGGAGACAAGGGAGCGGGTTTATGCGGTGATGAAGGAAAGCCAGTATACCCCGAACTGGTTTGCCCGCAATCTGACGCAGAAACAGACCAGAACGATCGCTTTTCTGTATCCGTCCAATGATTCCACTTTTCTTCAGGCGGTCGCCGACGGGGTCGAGATCGTCGCGCTTAACAAGAAAAACCTGGTATTCCTCTGCCATACAAACGGAACCGCGGAAATGGAACAGGAATATCTGGAGCTGATGGTGCAGCGCAATGTAGACGGGATCATTCTTTTTTCTACCCGTCTGCCTCAGGAGAAGATCGATCAGATCACCAGAATGGGCATACCATGCGTCCATATCGGACATGAAGGAGCCGATACGGAGAGAAAGAACTGCTTTATCAACTATACCGACGCTGCGGCCAAGCTGACGGACCATATGATTCAGCTGGGTTATTCGCAGATTTATCTTCTGCTGGACAACCTGCTTGTCAACGAGGCGGAGGAGATCAAGGAAGGCTTCGAACACGCAGTCGGAAAAGCGACGGTAAAGCCTGAGACGGACGTGTTCGTTGCGGACCGTTCCGTGCAGGGCGGCACGCTTTTTACGCACAAAATGATTCAGGCGGGGAAACTGCCCCGTGCCCTGATCACCTCTTCCGCAAGACAGGCTTTCGGTGTCATGAAAGCCGCCAGGCTTGCCGGCATACGGATCCCCGAAGATCTTGCAATCGCCTCCATGACGGATTCTCCCGTATCCACACTGGTTGATCCCCCGCTGACTGCGGTCGACAGGCCCGGCAAACGACTCGGAATGGTCACCGCCAGAATGCTGTTTGACTGTATTGAGAACCGCGAGTTCACGACACAGACTGCTCAGCATGTGGAACTGCTGGCAAAGCTGGCGATCCGCAAGTCGTGCGGGAACAAGAAATTCATCTATGAATTGTTCGAGTGAGGAAACTGATATGGCCGACTTATCTGTTAGACTCGGAGACCTTGAACTGAAGAATCCCGTGATGGTAGCAGCGGGCCCCTGGACCCGGGATCCGGAATCCATACAGCGGTATGTTGACGCAGGCGCCGGTGCGGTAATCACCGAATCCATCACAATGGACGCAAACCAGGCGCCACGTCCGTATCTGTTCCGGAATGGAGAACAGGTGTTCAACACGAAACTGCATTCGACGCTTTATCTGGAACAGTGGGAGGAACTGACCTCCGGGATGGACATGCGTGACTGCAAGCTGATCTGCAGCATTTGGGGAAGCACGGTCACGGAAGTCCGATATCTGTCCAATTATGTCCAGCGCCTCGGCGCAGACGCGGTTGAGCTGAGCGTTTATGCGCCGATCGGGAGCAGAAACCAGAGCATGTGCACGTCACCGGAACACATTGCAAACGTGATCCGCGAGACGATGGAGGCGGTGGATATTCCGGTCATGGTGAAGCTTCCGTACGAGGTCAGTTTTTTCCCGGAGGTACTTCAGGCAATTTACGACGCCGGCGTCAAGACGGTCTCTTCCATTGACGCCCTCCGGGGCATTTCGGGCGTGGACATTGAAACCGCGACGCCGAACATGCCGACCTACGGAGGATACTCCGGCAGCCCCATCAGACCTGTGGCGCTTGCGACCACCGCAATGCTGCGCCAGTATACGCCGTTTTATATCTGCGGCTGCGGAGGGATCCAGAACGCGGAAAATGCCATTGAACAGATGATGCTCGGCGCCAGTGCGTTTCAGTTCGCAACAGCACTGTTTAAAAGCGGTGAAGAACTGATACAGGATACGCTGAATGACTTGGATAACTGGCTTGACCGACACGGCTACAGAAGCGTGGAAGAGATCATCGGACTTGCGCTTCCGAAGATGACTGCGTTCGAAGCGATCCCGATCCGTCCGATCTATGCGGTTGCAGAGAAGGAATGCGATAACCGGGACTGTGATCTGTGCAGGCGGGGATGCATCTATCAGGCAATCGAATACGTGAAGGGCAAGGGATACCGGATCCTGGACGACCGCTGTGAAGGGTGCGGACACTGCATGAGCATATGCCCGGAAAACAAGATCCGGCTCGGCGGAATCCCCCCGGTCTCATACAGCAAACGGTAACAAACGGTATTTCTCAATATACAAAAGAGGCGTCCAAGCGGACGCCTCTTTCGATTGAAACGAATTATGATGTCTGTCAAACAGGAATTGCTGTTACGCTTCCTTCGGTTTCCCGCCGCCAGTCGCGAAGTAGATGATCAGCGCGACTGCCATTGCGAGGATGGACGGAACGCCCCAGGAGAAGCCGGGTACGAGATATCCGCCGAACAGCATACCGGTCAGAGAACCGCAGACTTCTGCGATAATGGCGTTCCAGTGCACTTCTGCGATCTTCGCCTTGTCGGACATATAGTAATCCTTGTGGGAGAAGAAGTCCGCCACGATCAGAGCGCCGATCGGCGGAAGTGTGCAGTTCAGAATGTTCAGCCAGTTGCAGAAGTTGTTGTAGAGCCAGAATGCGGTAACGATCGCGATAATACCGGCGATGATAACCATCGGGCGTTTGCGGACCGGATGGCCCAGCGCAGCGGTGATGTTGGAAAGACCCAGCGCACCGGTATACAGACCGTTGTCGTTTGTGGTCCAGATGTTGGCACCCAGAACGAGGATAGCGGGGAGCATGAGGCCCATAGCCGCCATGACGTAGAAGATGTCGTTTTCACCGGTGAACGCGCCAGCAACACCGCCGAAGAAGAACATCAGGGAGTTGCCGATGAAGAACGCGATAACCGTGGTCCAGACAGCGGGTTTCAGTTTGGAGAAACGCGTGAAGTTTGGTGTTGCGGTACCGCCTGATACAAAGGAACCGATAACAAGACCGATGCCCTGGATAACAGTCAGACCGCCGGTGCTCTTTGCAAAGACTGCAGCGAATCCGCCGCCGTCCACGAGAGCTTTGATCATGGCATAGCCGCCGAGCAGGGCGATCAGAGGTACGGAGACCCAGGATACGATCTCAAGACCTTTAACGCCGAAGTAAGCGGAAGTCGTGATGGCGATACCGATGATGATGTTCATCAGCCAGAGCATGCCGTTGCCGGACCAGCCGAAGACATCGGCCAGCGGGTATGCAAACATTGCAAATCCGACGCCGGTCCAGCCGATCTGGGTAAGAGCGATCATCAGGGACGGCAGGCAGGAACCTTTCGAACCGAAAACTCTGTGGCAGAGAAGGTCGAAGTTCAAACCTGTTTTGGCACCTACATAGCCGAGGAAACCGGTATAGACGCCCAGAATCGCGCCGCCGAGGAATACTGCAAGCAGAAAGCCCTTTGCATCCAGCGCGGCAAGCGAAACGCCGGTCCACATGCTTGCGGAGAAGAACGTGAAGCCGAGCATGATAACGAACATGGACCAGAAGCCCTTACGACCGGATTCAGGAATCCGTTCAAAGGTATAGTCTATGTCGACATGTTCTTTTTTAACATTTGCTTCCATAGAATACACTGCCTCCCAATAATAGTTTTGAGTGAATGATTGTATGCACAAATCGATTTGTCTGGCCGGATTTGACTGACATAATTCGTTTCATAAAAAATGCGGTTCGTAAAATGCGTTGTTAAACAACCTGCAGACAATCGATGTGTTGCCGTGTGGAACTCCTATTCATTTGTCAAGGAGCTATGAAACGGGTTACATTAATTTCCCATTATTCTTATGTATAATACAATAAAATGTGACAAATATGCAACTTTTTTTTCAAAACAATCCTGCCGACATGATCACAAAAGGGCTGTTTTTCCAAAAAATCAGAGATAAAAGCCGTTATACCACCGTTATTCTTTTAATAGGAAGACGAAAATCCATGGACATTTGGTATGTAATCGGTTACAATTCAAATGGAGCAGAAGGCCTGTTTTCAGGTGTTTTGCCATCTGTGTCTATCGGAATTTTTGCAGAATGGACGATTTCAATAAAAGGAGCTTGATGGATCATGACCACATATACCATAGGGAAGTCGACTGACAGGATCGACGCCGAGGCCAAGGTCACAGGAAAAGCGGTGTTCGGAGATGATGCCCGTTTTCCGAACATGCTTTACTGCAAAGGCGTGTACGCGGAGTATGCGCACGCAAAGATTCTGTCGATCGATACGTCTGAAGCAGAAAAAATGCCGGG
>JAFZCW010000009.1 GCA_017556125.1 Clostridia bacterium
GTATTTCCGCCTGTCCCGGCTGCATTTTTGTTTCCTGCAGCGCGATGAGATCCGGCGATTCCGCTTCCAGAAAGGAAGAGAAACCCTTCTCCATGCATGCGCGCAGCCCGTTCACGTTCCAAGATATCAGTTTCATGATGCGATTCCCCTGATGCGTTTCCCGGACACTGCCGGGCAACATTTGCAATAATCATACAGGCAAACAATCGGACCGTCAACAAACCTCGGCCGGAGCGGAACGCGGCAGAGACAGCGGCAGACGGGGTGCGCCTCCCGGCGGCAATTACGATGTGGACGAAATCGCGCGGAGGTGATATACTTCCTGTATCTGTAATATGGGGGTGTAGGCTGTGAAAATCACCGTTAAGGAAAAGTTTTTCCCTTCCGCTACCGGGAACTGCAAGATCCGTTACTGCATGTGGATTCCGGACGAAGTGCGGGCTGCCGTTCAGGTGACACACGGAATGGCGGAGCACATTGACCGGTATGACGGTTTCGCAAAACATCTCGCCGAGAACGGCTTCCTTGTCTACGGCATGGATCTTGCCGGACACGGGAAGAGCATCGGAGAGAACATGCCGAAGGGCTATTTCTGCGAAAAGAACGGCTGGGACGCCCTGATTCAGGATATGCGCACCCTGTACGATACCGTCAAGAAGGCCTACCCGGGCATTCCCTTCGTCCTGTTCGGACATTCCATGGGATCGTTCCTGGCAAGGACGTATGCCGGCAGAGACGGCAAGGATTTTGACGCGTTCATCTTCAGCGGAACCGCCGGTGCGAACCCTGCCCTCCCGGTGGCAAAATACATAGCCAAGAGAGAGATCAAGAAGCACGGCGGAAAAGTTCCTTCGGATCTTTTGAACGGACTCGCGTTCGGGCCCTACAACAAGCCCTTCGAACACAGGACGGATTTCGACTGGCTTTCCGTGAACCGCGAGAACGTGGACCGGTATGTCGCGGACGAGTTCTGCGGATTCCCGTTCACCGCTTCCGGCATGCTGGATCTGTTTACGGGACTGACGGAGATTTCCGGGAAGAAATGGGCGGAAAAGGTTCCGGATCGCCCGATCCTTCTGATCGCAGGTGATCATGATCCTGTCGGGAACATGGGAAAAGGCGTGAAACAGGTATACGGATGGCTTGCGGCCACCGGACACAAACCGGAGATGATCCTGTATCCCGGAATGCGCCATGAAGTATTGAACGAGGACATCGGTCCGAAAGTTGAGAAAGATATCCAGCTGTTTGTCGAAACGGTTGCTGAAGCGGGAGAAAGAGAATGAGCATCCTGGTCTACAAGGATAGAACGCTGGCCGGCGCCGCGGCATCCACGGTCCTTGCCTCGCAGATCATTGAAAAACCGGCGTGCACGCTGGGACTGGATTACGCGGAAGAACTGCTGCCGGTATACCGCGCGCTTGCAAGAATGAGCCGGGACGGGCTGCTGGACTGGAGCGATGTCCGTGTGTTCGGTCTTTCCGAGCGCGTACGCGCGGACGAACAGAATTCCATTGAGTCTCAGTTGGATTCCGCTCTGCTTGCCCATGTGAATCTGGAGAAGGAAAACCGGTTCATGCCGGACGCGGACGCGAGCGACTGGAGCGTCGTCTGCAGCGGATATGAGGACGAGATCCTGGACGCGGGCGGACTGGACTGCGTCATGCTGAATATCGCCGCGGACGGAAGCGTCGCGTTCAACATCGGCGCGCAGGAGATCGCTCCCGTCACGCATGTGGAGAGGACTGCCGGAGGGCGTGTCGTGACAGCCGGCATTTCGACCATCATGGCGGCGAGAAAGGTCGTTGCCCTGATCACGGGAGAGGACAAGGCGGATATCGCCTGTTCCATCTTCCACGGGCCGGTAACGCCGCTCGTTCCCGCAAGCTATCTGCAGCTTCATGCGAACGCCGTTTTTCTTCTGGACGACGCAGCCGCGAAGCTGATCTGAAGGCCGTGGAACAGGACCCGTTTGAAAGACTGAATGACGCCGTGCGGAACTGCACGAAATGCAGACTTGCCGGGACAAGGACCCATACCGTTTTCGGCGAGGGGAATCCACGCGCTTCGGTCATGCTGGTCGGAGAGGGTCCGGGACACGATGAGGATCTGCAGGGTCGGCCCTTTGTCGGACGCGCGGGACAGCTGCTGGACCGTATGCTAGGGGCGATCGGCCTGGACAGATCCGATGTCTATATCGCAAACGTGGTAAAATGCAGGCCGCCCGGAAACCGCAATCCGGAGCCGGATGAGGCGGAGGCCTGTCTCCCGTATCTCAGGCTTCAGTATGCGCTGATCAGACCCCGGATCATTGTCTGCCTCGGTGCGGTAGCGGCACGGCATCTGATCGATCCGGATATTCGGATCACGCGGGACAGGGGAAAATGGACCGAGAAGGGCGGCGTATGGTTTCTGCCGACCTATCATCCCGCGGCGCTTCTGAGGGATGAGAGCAAAAAGCGGGAAGCATGGCAGGATCTGCAGGAGCTTTCCGAAAAAATAAAGCAGTTAAGTTGAATGAGATACAAGCAGGAGGTTTTATGTCAGGACATTCCAAATGGGCAAACATTAAGAACAAGAAGGAAAAAACAGACGCACAGCGCGGCAAGGTGTTTACGAAGATCGGGCGCGAGATCGCCATTGCTGTAAAAGAGGGCGGCGGCCCCGACCCCGTGAACAATTCCAAACTTCGCGACGTGATCGCAAAGGCAAAAGCGGCCAACATGCCGAATGATAATATCAACCGGTCCATCAAGAAGGCGGCGGGCGAAGGAAGCGCCGTCAACTATGAGGAGATCACGTACGAAGGATACGGACCGGGGAACATGGCTGTCATCGTTCAGGTGCTGACGGACAACCGCAACCGGATCGCGGCGGAGATGAGGCACATCTTTGACAAGAGCGGCGGCAATCTCGGCGCCTCCGGATGCGTCGGCTGGATGTTTGACAAGAAGGGCCTGATCGTGATCGAGCGCGGCGCGCTGATGGACGAGGACGAGGTCATGATGGCTGCGCTGGATGCCGGCGCGGAAGATTTCGTCGCGCAGGAGGACGCATTCGAGGTATACACGGCTCCGAGTGATTTCTCAGCGGTGCGCGAGTCGCTGGAGAATGCCGGGTACTCTTTCTTTTCCGCGGAAGTGCAGATGATACCGCAGAACACGGTCAATATTTCGGACAAGGAACCCGCGGAAAAAGTAGAGCGCTTTTTGGATAATCTGGACGACAATGACGACGTCCAGGAAGTGTTCCATAATGCCGTCCTGCCGGAAGACGAGTAATTGCAATACAAAGGAGGTTGTGACATGGAAGCAGAATTGAATACGGAATACGGGAAGATCATTATTCCGGAAGAAATCATAGCCAACATTGCCGGGTATGCTGCCGTGGAGAATTACGGCATCGTCGGGATGAAGGGAAAAGCGGCCAAACCCAACACCGGGCTGATAGCTCTGTTTGTAAAGGATAATCTTCGTCGCGGAGTCAAAAAAACGCTGGTGGATGACACTACGGTCGGCGTTGACCTGTATGTCACACTGGAATACGGCGTGTCGCTTCCTGCCGTAGCCAGAAATGCCAGAGACAATGTGAAATATCGCGTGGAGACTTTATTGGATCTGAAGGTTCAGTTCGTCAATATCCATGTGGAAGGCGTTCGCACCTGATTGACACTGCGTGGATGAAGGAGACGAAAGAAAGATGGATCAATTAACATTAACAGGCGCACAGTTTCGCGATATGTTTGCGGTCGGCGCCGCGCTGCTTGAAAAAAACAGAGCCGCAATCGACGCGCTGAACGTTTTCCCGGTCCCGGACGGAGACACGGGCGCGAACATGTGCATGACGATGCAGAGCGCGATGCGGGAGCTGCAGAAGATCCCCGCTGACGCCAATGTCTCGAAAGTCGCAGATACGATCAGCATGGGCGCGCTGCGCGGGGCCAGAGGAAACTCGGGCGTTATTCTTTCCCAGCTTCTGAGAGGCTTTTCCAAAGCGCTCAAAGGCGCCACGGTCATGGATTCCAGACTGTTTTCGGAAGCGCTGAAAACTGGAACGGAGGCTGCTTACAAGGCCGTCATGCGTCCGAAAGAAGGAACGATCCTGACCGTTTCCAGAATGATCTCGGAAGCGGTCGCCGAAGAATATGAGAAAGGCGCGAACGTATACAAACTGCTGGACGTCGCCGTTTCGGAAGGCGCGCGCGCCCTGGCAAAAACCCCCGACCTGCTGCCTGTCCTGAAGGAAGCGGGCGTCGTCGATTCCGGCGGAAAAGGTCTTCTGACCATTTACCGCGGATTCAAAATGTATCTGGACGGCGTGGAAGTGTCGGATTATGAAGAAGAACCGGAAGAAGCGGCGATGACGGACGACACGGAAGCCGCGGAGAACATCACGTACGGTTACTGCACGGAATTCTTCATCATTCACCTGAATCCCTCGTTCAAGGAAGAGGATCTCGTTTCTTTCCGCGAGCATCTGAACCGGATCGGCGACTCCGTCGTCGCGGCATACGATGAAGATACGATCAAGGTCCACGTTCATTCCGACGCGCCGGGCAAAGTCCTTCAGATGGCGCTGCGCTTCGGTGAGCTTGACAGGCTGAAGATCGAAAACATGCGCGAGCAGAACCGCGCGCTGGTGGCGGACAGAAAGAGCAAGGAAAAGGAATATGCGATGATCGCGGTCAGCGCAGGCGCCGGAATCGACGAGATGTTCTCCGAACTCGGAGTCGATCATGTGATTCCCGGCGGACAGACCATGAATCCCAGCATTGAAAGCATTTCAAAGGCTATCTATCAGGTCAATGCCAGGAACGTTTTCATCCTTCCGAACAACAGCAACATCATCATGGCAGCGGAACAGGCAGCGAACATCGCCAAATGCAACGCTGTCGTAATCCCGTCCAAGAGCATCCCGCAGGGAATCATCGCCGCCATGAATTTCAATACGACGGCGTCGGTGGAGGACAACACGGCGATCATGACGGACGCGCTCGGGCAGATCGTGTCCGGCTCCGTTACGTACGCTGTCAGGAAGACGAAGTTCCACGGCCGCGACATTGAAAAGGGCGACATCATCGGCATGCTCGACGGCGATCTGTGCGTCGTCGGCCAGTCCGTTCAGGAGTCCTCCATGGAACTGGTGGACAAGATGGTCGACAAGATGGGCTATAAC
>JAFZCW010000010.1 GCA_017556125.1 Clostridia bacterium
AGAAACGGAGGATTCGTTCCTCATCGGACGATTTCCTCCGGCGTGAGACGGTATCCGATCCCGCGGATCGTCTCGATGTGCGCCGTGCCCCATTCGCCGAGTTTCCTGCGCAGATTGACGATCTGCACGTCGACCGCGCGGTCCGTGACCGGGTAGTCTTCCCCTTTGATCCGGCGGATGATCTGTCCGCGGGTGAAGGCGCGTCCCGGATGCGCCGAAAGAAGTTCGAGGATCTCGAATTCGCTGAATGTCAGCGCGACGGTTTCTCCGAAAACGGAGACCCGGTGCTGCTCTTTGTTGAGAATCAGGCCGGAGACCTGAAGGACCTGCGACTGGTCCTGCTGTTCCGCGATCCTGAATTGCGTGCGGATTCGCGCCGTCAGGACTTTCCGGTTGAACGGCTTGGTAATATAATCGTTCGCGCCCATTTCCAGTCCGATGACGATGTCGGATTCGTCGCTTCTTGCCGTGAGCATGATGATCGGTATCATCTGCGTGTCCGGCGAGGACTTCAGACGGCGGCAGACGCTCAGTCCGTCCATTCCGGGGAGCATCAGGTCCAACAGGATCAGGTCGGGCTTATAACGCATGGCAAGGGCGAGGCCATCCTCTCCGTTGGATGCTTCCAGAACGGAATCGTATCCCGCGGACTGCAAGGTCAGCTTCAGCAGCACGCGGATGGGTTCTTCGTCGTCTATGATCAGGATCGTTTTCTGCGGCATGTTATTTCCTTTTGCTTTATTATATCACCTTGTCCCGTTTATTTCAACCGGTATCGGGGAAGTTTCCCGTAGAAATCTCCTGCGCGTTCCGCGATGTTGAACACATGCCGTTCGATCTTGCGGATGATTTCCAGGACTTCCATGAACAGAACGCCGTTCCTGATCACGCATTTCCCCTCGTAAAGCCGGTTCATGTGGGTCAGCTCGGTCTCATCCAGCATCTTCTGGAGTTCGGCATGCATCGCATGGGCGGTTTCCGGGTTCTGCGTGTGGTTTTCCTTGATGAGATCGATGGCGCATTTTACAAGATCTTCCAGCGTCCGGTGCAGCTGTTCCAATTCGCTTTCCGCCTGTTCGCTGAACTGAATCCCGTCCGATGTGATCCTCTCCATCAGGTCGCGGAGCTCCATGGCATAATCCCCGATTTTCTCGGCATCGTTGGAACAGTGGATCAGGACGGGGATCTGACGGCTTTCGCGCGGAACAAGCGGTTTCAGCATAAGCGCCGTCAGATAGTTCGCGATGGCTTTCTGCCGGGAGTCGATCTCATCTTCCCTCTGCGGCAGGGTCCTGACCCGTTCCTGGTTGTGTTCGTCGTTATGCCCGTAGATGTTCAGCGCGATATCCGTCATCTTCCATGCCCGTTTCAGCATCTTCCTCAGTTCGGCCGCCGTCTGGGACAGCGCGATCGCGGGCGTATTCAGCAGGTGCGGTTCCAGCCTGACATACTTGACGGTGTCCTGTTTCAGCGGGATGATCAGCTCGCAGAGCTTCACCAGCAGGGAACTGAACGGGATCAGCAGCAGAGTCGTGGCCACGTTGAACAAGGTATGGGCATTCGCGATCTGGCG
>JAFZCW010000047.1 GCA_017556125.1 Clostridia bacterium
GGAATTCCTGGTCCGTTCCGAAATAAGGACTGATGACGCTGTAAAACTTCTGCGCGCGGCTCTCGTCGGAAAAGCTGAACACGCAGTAAATGGAATCGGTATCGTCCGTAAAGGTAAACTGGATCCTGTAGGAAGTGTGCTGTCCCTGTTGGCCGGAACGCCTTCCCGCCCATCCTTCCTTTATTTCTCCGGAAAGAATATGGCCCGTTATGACGGTCAGGCCTGTTGCGTCGGACAGATCGTGTATCGGCGTTCCCTTCGTTTCACGGATCCTGCTTCCGTAAATCACGACGGATTCCTTTTTCTCGGCGGTCTTTTCCGGTTTCGCAGCCACAGCCATCCCCTGTGCGGGACTCTGCGTCTCTTTCGCAGCGGGCGGAACATCGTCCTTCCTCTTCTTCTCCACCACGACGTGCAGGTCCGGAAACAGTTTCCCGTATTTTTCAATCAGTTCCAGGGAATCAGAATCAGATATGTCGGCGTTTTCACGGCAGAACAGAACAAGCCTGTTCTGCGATCTCTGCAGAACAGCCTTTTCAATAAATGAAAAATGCCCTGTCTGTTCAGGAATGCCTTCCATCGTATATCAGTCTTTGCTCTCGATCATGCGGTTCGCCTCGAGGATCATCTCGTCGATGATGCCCGGGACAGGTCCGCTTTTATACTTTATTCCCTTTTTAAAGATCAAGCCGTTTCCGTTTCCGAAACAGATGCCGATATCCGCGTCCGCGGCTTCACCGGGTCCGTTCACGGCGCATCCCATCACTGCGACTTTCAGATATCCGCGGTGATGCAGAAGCCTTTCATCGACATAACGCACTGCATCAAACAGATCGACACGCGTCCTTCCGCAGGTCGGACAGCTCACGATATCCACGTCGTCCCTCCTCAGATCAATCGCAGCGAGAAGCTTCTGCGCCACGATCACTTCCCTGACGGGATCGTCTGTTAGCGAAACGCGGACCGTATCGCCGATTCCGTCCAGCAACAGCGTGCCGATGCCGATCGAGGATTTGATGACGCCTGACTCGGGCTCGCCCGTCTCCGTGATGCCGACATGGAGCGGGTAGTCGACGATGCTGCTGATCATCCGGTAGGCTTCCACCGTATCCCGTACGGTGGAAGCTTTCAGCGAAAGAACGATATCCTCAAAACCTGCTTCTTCAAGTATCCTCACATGGCGAAGTGCGCTTTCCACCATCGCTTTCGGCGAATGCGGGCCGTACCGTTCCTTCAGGTCCTTTTCGAGCGATCCGGCGTTCACGCCGATCCGGATCGGAATATGATGCATCCTGGCGCATGAGACGAGCTCCTCCACCCTGTCCCTGCTGCCGATGTTACCGGGATTGAAACGGATCTTGTCGATCCCGTGTTCGATCGCGAGGATCGCGAGGCGGTAGTCAAAATGAATATCGCCCACAACCGGAATATGCACAGCGCGGCGGATCGTTTCGACAGCCTCCGCGCATTCTCTGTCATAGATCGTAAAACGGACGATATCGCACCCGGCCTGTTCCAACTCCAGGATCTGCGCAACGGTGCGGTCCGTGTCCTTCGTGTCGGTGTTGGTCATCGACTGGATCAGGACCGGGTTACCGTTGCCGATCGTTCTGTTTCCTATCCGTACTTCTCTCGTTTTCATTGCATCAGCGTCCCGTTGATCAGATTGGAGATATCGTTATAGGTCAAAAACAGGACCAGTCCGATCAGAAGGATGAATCCGATCAGATGGATGAGCCCTTCCTTGTTTCGGTCGATGGGCTTGCCTGAAACGGCCTCGACGACATACAGCAGGATCCTTCCTCCGTCAAGGGCGGGGATCGGAAGAAGGTTCATGATGCCCAAACTGATATTGATCAGGATGGACAGCTGAAGGATCATCTCGAATCCGTACCGTACCGCTTCGCTGATATACGCGATCGTGCCGATCGGACCCGCCACATCGCTGGACTGCGCCTTTCCAGACAGCAGCGTGCCGAAGAAAGCGAACGTCTGCCTGATCACACTCCATACATAGGCAAAAGCCCCGGTTACCGATTTCAGAAACGTATACCGCACCTTGACAGGCGCAATGGAAACGCCGAGGAAATTCGATCCCTTTTCCTCACTGTAGATCCCGTTGATCGTTACCTGCTCCGTGTTCCCGTCCCTCTGTACCGTCAGATGGATGGAATCCTCTTTGCAGTCGGTGATCATTTCGAATACATCGTTAAAGAAAGTGACCTGTTTCCCGTCCACTGCGGTCACGATGTCAGACGTGCGAAGCGTCGAGGCAGCGGCAGGCGTATTCTCCATGATCTCCGCGATCTGGGGCATATAGTTTCCGTAAACGGAAAGCGTCGCGACAGACAGGATCAGCGCAAGCAGCAGATTCATGACAGGACCCGCCAGCACGACGAGGAACCGCTTCCAGACGGGATGGTCGTTGAATCCGTTTCCGGACCCTGTCTCGCTGTCCTCTCCGTAGAACTGGCACATGCCGCCGATGGGAAACGCCCTTATCGCAAACAGTGTTCCGTTTTTCTCCTTGCCGAAAAGAACCGGACCCATGCCGACAGAAAAGCCGGTGATACGGAACTTCAGAAGACGTCCCACAAGAAAATGTCCCAGTTCATGGACCGTCACAAATATAGAAAGCACCAGAAGCGCTGCTAATACGGATAATATTCGAGTCAATGATTATCTCCTTGCCGGGAAGCGATAAATGCTTCCGCGAATTGACGCGCGATGCTGTCGCATTCGCATATGGACTGAAGTTCAGCCTGCGGAACGGGGATCTCATGCTGAAGCACGTCGTCCACCGTATCATAAATATCCGTAAACAGGATCCTTCCCTGTACGAAAGCTGCGACCGCCGCTTCGTTCGCTGCATTATACGCGGTCGGATAACCTCCTCCGCGGCGGAGACATTCATACGCCATGCGGATGGCGGGATACCGGTCCGGATCCGCACGGAAAAAAGTCAATTGCGATATTTCGGCCAGATCAAGCGTCCGGCAGAGAGAAGACACCCTGTCCGGATAAGTCAGCGCGTACTGGATCGGCAGCCGCATATCCGGATTGCTCATGTTCGCGAACACGGTTCCGTCCTCATATTCGACCATGGAATGTATGACCGACTGAGGATGGATCAGGACGTCGATCCTTTCTCCCGGGATATCGAACAGATAGGAAGCCTCCATGACTTCGAGGCCTTTGTTGAACAGCGTCGAGGAATCGATCGTGATCTTGCTTCCCATCGACCAGGTCGGATGGCTAAGCGCCTGGCTGACTGTCACGTTTTTCAGTTCCTCCCTGCTGAGGCGGAAGAACCGCCCCCCGGAAGCGGTCAGAATCAGACGGCGGATCTGTTCCTTCTTCTCGCCTTTCATGCACTGGAAGATGGCAGACTGCTCGCTGTCAACCGGAAGAATGGCGCCGCCGTGCTTGCAAAGCAGCTCAGAGATAAGCGGTTTCCCGCAGACGATGCTTTCCTTATTGGCCAGCGCGACGGTCTTTCCCTTTTTCAGAGATTCTGACAGAGGTTTCAGAGCGCTGAACCCGGAAATGCCGTTCACAATGATATCCGCGTCCTCCATGGAGGCTAGCGAACAGATGCCGTCGTCCCCCGGCAGGAACCGGCACGCGCATTCCGTCAGAACTTCATCGGGAAACACAGACGGTCCCGCCACAAATGCGGGACGGAAAGACCGGACCTGCTCTGCGAGCAGTTCCGTATGATGTTTTCCTGAAATACCGAGAAGCCGGAATCTTTCCGGATGGGATCCGATCACTTCGAGAGCCTGCGTACCGATCGAACCGGTACTGCCCAAAACAACAACGTTCTTCATGGCAGACTCCGTCAGGATATTCCGAAGAGATGGAACAGAAGAAAAACGACCGGCGCACAGATCAGAATGCTGTCCAGTCTGTCGATCACGCCTCCGTGCTCCTTGAACAGTCCGGAGTAATCCTTCACCCCGGTCCATCGTTTATACAATGACGCGAACAGATCGCCGAACATCCCGACAACGGCGCAGAGCGTGCTCACGATCAGGATCACATAATACGGAATGGATGTGTTTCTGGATGCGAAACGCACGAGGCAGATCACAACACCAGTCAGAATGCCTGCCGCGATGGCGGCGAAAGCTCCCTCCCACGTTTTGTTGGGACTCACGGCAGGAGAAAGCTTATGCTTTCCAAACGCGCGTCCGAAAAAGTAGGCTGCAGTATCCGAAATCATCGGGACAGCCAGCATCAGGATCTTGGCGATGCAGTTCGCGTCCTTCGAAAATGAATTTGCGGCAAGCGTGATGCACACGAAATTCAGGATCGGATAAATATACAGAAACAGGGAGATCAGAACGTTGCCGGGCTCCTCGGGTCTCCTGATGACCAGAAGGACCATCGAGGAAATGTAGCAGGCGATGAAAAGCAGAAATGCGGACAGCGGCCCGGCATAGAAATAAACATACGGAAACAGGAACGAAAACACGTATGCCGGCACCGGAAACGGCCGGAAGGCACGGTGCAGGGAAGCGTGGGAAACCTCATAGGTCCCCGCGAAGGAAAACAGCGATATGACGATTATGGGATACAGTCCGTCAAAAGCGATCACCGATATGAGCAGCGCCGCAAGCGGGATCCCGATCATGATTCTCGATTTCATTGATTATCCAGCCCGCCGAATCTTCTCGATCTCTCAGAGAATATTTTCAGTGTTTCAATATACCGTTCCTGTGTAAAGTCCGGCCAGAAGGTCTTCGGGAACACGAACTCCGCGTACGAGATCTGATAGAGCAGGAAATTCGATACCCGTTCTTCCCCGCCCGTGCGGATCAGAAGGTCGACATCCGGAAGCCCGGCCGTGTAAAGATGCTTTTCAAAGTTTTCAGGCGTCACGCCGCCCGGATCCTCGGAAGCAAGCCTCGCCGCGCGGATGATCTCGTCCCTGCTCCCGTAGTTCATCGCGATGTTCAGTTTCAGACCGGTGTTTTCCTTCGTCCTCTGATTCGCGTTGCGGATCAGCCGGTCCACTTCCGCGGGGAATTTGGAAGTATCGCCCAGCGCGCGGATACAGACATTATTCTCGTTCAGCTCGTCAAATTCCTTGTTGAAGAATTCGACAAACAGCGAACAGAGCGACTCTATTTCAGTTTTCGGCCTTGCCCAGTTCTCCGTGGAAAACGCATACAGGCTCAGCGCGCGTATCCCGATATCCGATGAGAACCGGATGATCTCCTTCAGCCGTGTCACGCCGGCGCGGTGACCGAGCGCGCGCGGAATTCCGCGCTGTTTTGCCCAGCGACCGTTTCCATACATGATGATGGCGACATGGGCCGGAATCGACTGTCTGTCCAGTCCGAATGCTTTGATCTGTTCGTCCGTGTATTTCATGCAACTAAACCAATGCAAGCAGAATGGCTACTGCTTGCACCTGTTATCATCTCTGACATCTGTAACGAATAAGGAATAAAGGACCTCAACGAGCCCGTCCTGCCCTTCTCTGACCGCAATGATGCGGGCATCCGTACCTCCGGTGCCTTTGTTGCATCTGACTTCCTTCATGATGAAGCGGATCCCTTTCTCCCGGAGGATTCCGGTTCCGATATCCAGAGGCAGTCCAAGAAGCTCATCCATCAGACAGACAGAATCTCCTTTTCCTTCTCTGACAGGATGCCGTCGATCTCCTTGATCTTTTCATCCGTCAGCTTCTGGATCTTGTCTTCCAGCTGTTTCTGGTCGTCTTCGGTCAGCTGATTGTCCTTCTGCGCTTTTTTACTCTGCTCGTTCGCGTCGCGGCGGATGGAGCGGATCGCAACCTTGGATTCTTCGCCTTTTTTCTTGACAATCTTGACGAGTTCCTTGCGGCGTTCTTCATTCAGTTCCGGGAATACGAGCCGGATCACTCTGCCGTCATTGGCCGGGTTGATACCGAGTTCGGACTTCTGGATCGCCTTTTCGATCGCAGGGATCGCCTTCTGATCCCAAACGGAGATGACAAGAAGACGCGGTTCCGGGGTACTGATATTGCCAAGCTGGTTGATCGGCGTCTGTGTGCCGTAATAATCGACCAACAGCCTGTCAAGAAGCTGCGGATTTGCTCTGCCGGCGCGGAGACCGCCGAGCTCCTGTTTCAAAACCGAGATGGTTTTATTCATTTTTTCTGAACTGTTGTCTAAAATCGGATGGTCCATGAAACATACCGCCTTTCTGATATTATTGGTCGTCAATGGTCGTCCCTATGGTAGGATCGTCCAGTATTTTTCGTATCTGCGAAAGCGCGAACACGCGAATCGGGATGTGCTGTTCCTTGCACATGGTAATGGCCGTCAGATCGGTGGCGCGGAGATTTTCGCCGATCACACGGTCATAGCTCAGATGCGTATACCGTTCCGCGTCCGGATTCTCCTTCGGATCGTCCGAATAGACCGCATCGACATTTTTCGCAAGAAGCAGGATGTCCGCCCCGATCTCCGCCGCCCTCAGCGATGCGCCGGTATCCGTCGAGAAGAACGGCGAGCCGGTCCCGCATGCAAAAATGACGACGGTGTTCGAATCCAGATAGCGCTTTGCGTCCCGCGAAGTGTACCGGTCGCAAAACACCGGCATCTCGACTGCGGAAAGAACCCTGCACGGAACGCCTCTCTGCTCGATCTCATCCTGCAGCGCGAGCGCGTTGATCGCGGTCGAGAGCATGCCCATATGGTCCGCTCTGCTGCGTTCCATATGCTTGTTGCTGCGTCCGCGGAGAATGTTGCCGCCGCCGCACACGATGCCGATCTGGATGCCGAGATCATGGAGATAAACGATATCGTCCACCGTTTTCCGGATATGTTCCCTGCAAAGGACCTCATCCGGCGAGGAAAGCGCCTCACCGCTGATTTTCAGCAATACACGTTTATACATATCAACCTCACCCCGAATCTTGTTCTATTATAGCAAACGGAAAATCGACAGGCAATATAATAGAAAACCGCATGAAAAAACTGGCGCAGAACACTTCTGCACCAGTTTCTCAAAACGGGTTTATGCTTTTGTCTGGTTCATGACTTCGTCAACGAAGTTGTCCTCGCGCTTCTGGAGGCCTTCGCCCATCTCGTATCTGGTGAAGGACTTGACGGTAAATGCACCGTTGATCATCTTACTGACAGTCGTTTCCTGATCCTTGACGAAGGACTGCTCCATCAGGCAGACCTCTTTGTAGTACTTCTCGATCCTGCCGTTGACCATCTTGTCAATGATCGCAGCGGGCTTCGGCTTCGGCTCGTTCAGCGCCTGTGCGCGGAGGATCTCCTTCTCCTTCTCGACATCGTCCTGGTTGATGTCCGCTCTGGAGATGCAGGTCGGCTTTGCTGCCGCGATCTGCATGGCGATATCATGCAGCTTCTGCGGGTCGTCTCCGCCCTCTACGTCGACGATGACACCGATCTTGCCGCCGAGGTGGACGTACGTATCGACGATGCCCTCGCTGCGGACGAATCTGCGGATGCTGATCTTTTCGCCGATCTTCGCAACAGCATGGTTGAGAAGCATGTTCACGGTAACGGCAGGGTCACTTACGAGCGGCTGCTCGAGAAGCGTTTCAACGTCCGCGGGGTCGGTCAGCGCGATCTGCTTCGCGATGGTCGAAACGAAGTTCTTGAAATCGTCGGTCTTCGCAACAAAGTCTGTCTCGCAGTTGACTTCCACGATAACGCCAACGTGCCTGTCGTCGGAAACGTAGCTTCCCACTACGCCTTCAGCCGCGATGCGTCCGGCCTTCTTTGCCGCAGCCGCAAGACCTTTCTCGCGCAGATAATCGATCGCCTTTTCAGCGTCGCCGTCGCATTCGGTCAGAGCCTTTTTGCAATCCATCATACCGGCACCGGTACGCTCACGCAGTGCCATAACATCTTTCGCTGTAAACATAAATCTTTCCTCCGGATCTGTTATTCTGCAGCGGCTTCTTCTGCCGGAGCTTCTTCGTCGTTCATCTGCTCGCCCTGATGACCTTCGATCACGGCGTCCGCGATCTTGCTGGCGATCAGTTTCACCGCACGGATGGCGTCATCGTTGCCGGGGATCGGATAATCAACTTCTTCGGGGTCGCAGTTCGTATCGATGATCGCAACGATCGGGATATGGAGCGTGCGCGCTTCCGCGATCGCGATATGCTCTTTCCTCGGGTCCACGACGAACAGCGCGCCGGGCAGCTTCTTCATTTCCTTGATGCCGCCGAGATTCTTCAGCAGTTTCTCATACTCGAGCTTCAGTTTGACGACTTCCTTCTTCGGGAGAAGATCGAACTCGCCGTTCTCCTCCATCGCCTCGATCTTGCGCATGCGGGCGATACGTTCCTGGATCGTCTTGAAGTTGGTCAGCATTCCGCCGAGCCAGCGCTGGTTGACATAGAACATGTCGCAGCGTTTTGCTTCCTGTTCGATGGATTCCTGCGCCTGCTTTTTCGTGCCGACAAAAAGAACCGTCTTGTTGTCAGCCGCGAGATCGCGGATAAAGGAATACGCTTCTTCGATTTTCTTTACGGTTTTAGAAAGATCGATGATGTAGATGCCGTTGCGCTCCGTGAAGATGTACTCTTTCATCTTCGGGTTCCAGCGGCGGGTCTGATGTCCGAAATGGACACCTGCTTCCAAGAGCTGTTTCATAGAAATGACAGACATGCTTATTAAACCTCCTCGTTCTAATCTTCCCGGTACGTCTTCTTTCAGGGAGACCTGACGGCACGAGCCCTGAAATCAATACCGGTGCAGTTTGCCAACGCCGATTATATCATCAGCGATTTTCCAATGCAAGAAAAAAATAACAGAAAAAACGCCGAAATTTGCGGATTATTCTTCCGTTTCGTCATCATCGAACTGCGCGTCGAACAGATCGAGGAATTCATCGAAGACTTCGTCCAGAAGAATGGGGTTGTCAATTGAAACGTACTGTTCCTCGCCGTCTTCCGTCACGATCTGAAGCAGCACGACTTCATCGTCCCCGACGTTTTCGATCTTCTCCATGGGCAGAAGCGCAGCGTAGCGGTTCCCCTCATAGTCGAAGGTCATGACAAGGTCGAAATCGACCTCTTTTCCGTTTTCATCCACCAGTGTGACGATATTGTTCTCTTCCATGATCAGACATACCTCCGGCTGTCCATATAGCCCTGCAGGATCACCACCGCGGCGATCTTGTCCACGACTTTTTTGCGTTTCTTTCTGCTGACGTCAGCCTCAAGAAGGATGCGTTCCGCCGTGACGGTCGTCAGTCTCTCGTCATAAAAATCGAATTCGCCGTCCCAGTGCTCAAGCAGCTTCCCGGCAAACGCCTTTACCTTCTCGGCCTGCGGTCCGTACGTCCCGTTCATATTCCGAGGCATGCCGAACACAAGCCTGACTGGCGCATATTTTTCCGCAACGGAAAGAAGATAGCGGATGTCCCTCTCCTCGTCGTCCGTACGGGTATAGGTCTCGACCGGCTGCGCCGTGATGCCTAGAAGATCGCTTACGGCGATTCCGATCCTCCTGTCCCCTACGTCAAACGCGAGGAAACGCTGAAACTCCGTCATCGTTTTTCTCCGTGCTGACGGACGTAATAGCGAAGGAGCTCTTCCAGCAGTTCGTCCCTGTCCATGCGGGAGATCAGGTATCTGCAGTTGTTGTAGCTTGAAATGTAGGTCGGATCGCCAGACAGAAGATACCCTACGATCTGATTGACGGGATCATATCCTTTTTCAAGCATAGAGTTGTAAACCATCATGATGATGTCACTGGCAGTCCGGTTATCCTTGGACGGATTGAACTGCTGCGTTTCGTCTCTGTACATTCGAACGGCCTCCTTCCCTGTTTGTTCGGAAAATGAAAATGACTCGATGCAAATCAATGCATCGAGCCTGTTTTACAAGCGGATGCAGTTATTTGGATTCTTTCACGCCGTCTTCCAGCGTATTCTCCACGCCGGTATCCTCAACCTGAGAAATAGCACCCCGGGCGAAAACCAGTTTGACCTTGTCCGGTCCGACAGCGAGAACAACGACTTCGTCCTTGATAGAGCTGATGGTTCCATAGATGCCGCCGATCGTTCTGACACGGTCGCCGGGTTTCAGGGAATCCAGCATCTGACGGATTTTTTTATCTTTTCTTCTCTGCGGGATGATCATAATGGCGAACATCGCCACGAGAGCAAGAATCAAAATTCCATATGAACCGAAGAAAGATCCTGCGCCATTTGCAACTGAAGCACTCATGTATTCGTACCCTTCCTTACGTAAGATATATTGTCATTGTAAAGGTTTCAGTATTTAACGTCAAGTAAAAACACGGACGGCAGGACAGTCTGCCCGGCATACAGTGTCAAAGATGAAACGAACACGTCAGATTGCAGCCTGTCTGACGAGAGGCGGAAGAACCTCGCAAACGCGGTCGATCTCCTCCGCGGTCGTAAACTCGGACAGGGAGAAACGGACCGAACTGTAAGCATCCTGACGGCTCAGCCCCATCGCGAGAAGCACATGCGAGGGTTCGGGGGAGCCCGCCGCGCACGCAGCGCCCGCCGACACGGCGATGCCGTTCATGTCCAGAAGGAGCAGCAGCGCTTTTCCGTCGACATCCCGGACCGTTACGTTGAGGATGTTGGGCAGGCTCTGCGCAAGATCCGTATTGAACGACGCACAGGAAACGGTTCCGGATATCGCATCCGCAAGCCTGTTCCGCAGGGACCTTACTCTGTCCATATGATCCGAAAGACCGGCGCAGGCGCATTCCGCAGCCTTGCCGAATCCCGTCAGAGCAGGAACATTTTCCGTCCCGGGTCTCAAACCTTTCTCCTGCATTCCGCCGAACATCAGCGGCCGGATCCTTGTCGTATCGGAGCAGTACAGCGCTCCTGCGCCTTTCGGTCCGTGGATCTTATGGGAAGAAACGGAAATGAGATCCGCATGAAACTCGTCCGCGCCAAGCGGGACGTGTCCGAAAGCCTGCACGGCGTCGGTATGGAACAGAACGCCGCGGTCCCGGCAGACCTTCCCGATCTCCGGGGCGGGCATCAGGTTTCCCGTCTCATTGTTTGCCGTCATCACCGTCACAAGGCCGGTATCGTGCGAGATCATTCTGAGCACGTCATCCGGATCGACTCTCCCGAAGCGGTCCGTTCTGACAAATCTCAACGTGATAAGCCCCTGAGTCTCTAAAGCGTTCAGCGTGTTCAGCACGGCATGGTGTTCCGTCCGGGCGGAAATCACCTCCGGAGTGTTTCCCGTGCGCTGACGGTACGATAGCACCACGCTATGGATGGCGAGATTGTCGCTTTCCGTTCCGCCACCCGTGAAAAGAATATTCCCGGGACTGCACCGAAGCGCGTCCGCAAGACGGGTCCTTGCCGTATCGACATAATGTCGCGCGGCACGAGAAAAAGAGTGCACGCCGGAAGGATTCCCGTAATCCTGCATCAGGACGGGCATCATTTCGGCAAGCACTTCATCCCTTACCTTTGTCGTGGCGGCATTGTCCAGATAGACGGGACGCATGGCGGCTGTCTTTCCGTCAGCTGTTCCGTCTGATCATCTGGACGATCCTGTCCTTCGGTACAGCGCCGATGATCTTATCCGCGACCTCACCGTTCTTAAAAAGAACGAACGCAGGAATGGAGGATACTCTGTATGACATGGCAAGAAGCGTGTTCTCGTCCACGTCCACTTTCGCGAACGTGACAGAATCTCCCATCTCTTCCGCGATCTCGTCAATGACCGGCGCCATCATCCTGCACGGTCCGCACCAGGTTGCCCAGAAATCCACCAGGACAAGCCCTTCTTTTTTGACTGCCGCGTCAAAAGTCTCAGAGGTCAGTTCCAGAATCTTACTCATGATCTTCTTCCTTTCGTTCCATAATTTCAGTCATCACAGGCTCAAAGCGGTCGGTACGCCCAACCTTCTTCTCCACGGCGCGAAGCACGAAAAACGATACGGCGCAGAAGAGAATGCCGAGAAAGATCCCGGTCAGCTCCGAAAACTGAACGCCGATCAGGACGCCTGCGAGAAAAAGCGCGAGCGGTATCACATAAGCAAGGACGCTGGCAGTAACCAGCGACCTTCCGGACATCGATACGCGCACCAAATCGCCGACCTTTGCCCCAAGGCGGTTCTGAAGCTCGATCTTCATCATATCCCGCCCTGAAGCTTCGCAGGCGCCGCAGTGATCACACATCGTACCGCGTCTGAACTGTATGACGGCGTTCCCGTTGTTCAGGGATACGACCGTTCCCACATGGTCGTTGTTACTCATCCGTGCAGGCGATATGCAGTTCCTTCAGCTGCTTGGCGTCTACGGTATCCGGAGCGCCGGTCAGCGGGCAGGAAGCGTTCTGTACTTTCGGGAATGCGATCACGTCGCGGATGCTGTCCGTTCCGAGGATCAGCATTGCCAGCCTGTCGAGCCCGTAAGCCATGCCTCCGTGCGGCGGAGCACCGTATTTGAACGCATTGAGCAGGAATCCGAAACGAGCCTGCGCCTGCTCTTCCGTAAAACCAAGCGCCTTGAACATCCGTTTCTGCAGATCCTGAGAATGGATCCTGATGGATCCGCCGCCAAGCTCGACGCCGTTCAGAACGATGTCATACGCTTTTGCGCGCACCTCACCGGGCTGCGATTCAAGCTTGTCCAGATCTTCGTCTTTCGGACTGGTGAACGGATGATGCATCGCAACGTATCTTCCTTCCTCCTCGCTGTACTCAAGGAGCGGGAAATCGGTCACCCAGAGCAGGTTGTACTGACCGGGACGGATCAGACCGAGCTTCTGTGCAAGATGACAGCGGAGCGCACCGAGCGCAGCCTTCACGACGCTGACCTTGTCCGCGACGATGAACGCGATATCGTGCTTTTCGATGCCCGCCTTATCGAGAACGGACCGGAGTTGGGACTCCGTCATATGCTTCAGCGCCGGGGAATGGATGCCGTCGTCCTTGCTGCTGATCCACAGCAGCCCTTTCGCGTTATAGCCTTTCACGTATTCCGTCAGCGCGTCGATGTCCTTTCTTGACAGGGTATCCGCCGCACCTTTGGCAACGATGCATTCGATCGACCCCTTCGACTCGATCACGTTCCGGAAAACGGTGAACTCAGAATCTTTGAGAAGACCGGTGATGTCGCACAGTTCCATTCCGAACCGGGTATCCGGCTTATCGGAACCGTATCTAGCCATCGCTTCCGAATACGGAAGTCTCGGGAGCGGCAGCTGTACGTCATAATCCAGTGTCTCCTTGAACAGTCTCTTGAGAAACCGCTCGTTGACCTCCATGACGTCGTCCTCCTCGACGAAAGACATCTCAAGGTCGATCTGCGTGAAGTCGGGCTGCCGGTCCGCGCGAAGGTCCTCATCGCGGAAACATCTCGCGATCTGCATATACCGGTCAAATCCGGAGAGCATCAGCAGCTGCTTGAACAGCTGCGGGCTCTGCGGAAGCGCGTAGAAAGCTCCCGGATGCACACGGCTCGGAACGAGATAATCGCGGGCGCCTTCGGGGGTGCTCTTTGTCAGAATCGGGGTCTCGATCTCGAGAAAACCGTTCTCCGCGAAATAGTTCCGCGCAATATGCGCGATCCTGTGGCGCATGATGAAATTTCTCTGCATAACGGGACGTCTGAGATCCAGATAGCGGTATTTGAGGCGGAGCGCTTCGTTCGCGTTGCAGTCGTCTTCGATCTCGAAAGGCGTGGTCTCGCTCGCGCTCAGCATTTTGAATTCCCTGACCAGGATCTCGATCTCACCGGTCTTCATGTTCGGGTTGACCATGTTGCCCGTGCGTTCGGAAACGATGCCCTTCACTGCGAGCACGTATTCCGTCCTGAAGGAGCCCGCTTTTTCATAGTCCGCTTCAGAAAGCGCGTTCTTGTCAAACACGATCTGAATCAGTCCGCTGCGGTCACGCAGCTGAATAAAGATCAGGGAGCCCAGATTTCTGGTCACATTCACCCAGCCCATCAGAACGACTTCCTGCCCGGCATTTTCCTTTGAAAGCTCCGTGCAGTAGCAGGTTCTCTTCCAACCGTTCAATAGTTCACTCATTTTTCCTTTTCTCCATTCAAAATAAAGCTTGCGATGCTTTCGGCATCCAGGCTGATTTCCGTTTCTTCGCCCGAACGCATGTTCTTGATTCGCGCGTTTCCGGACGCAAGCTCGTCATCTCCGACAACGATGATATAGACGGCCTTGACTCTGTCCGCGTATTTCATCTGAGCCTTCAGGCTGCGGCCCACATGGTCAATATCGGCTTTGAGTCCCTTCGCTCTCAGTTCCCAGCAAAGTTCGAACACCCTGTCCTTTGATACGGTACCGGCGGACGCGATATAGAGATCGTAAAGCGGAGCAGAAGGAATCTCCGTCCCCGTTTCCTCCATCAGCATCAGAAGCCTTTCCATTCCGAGCCCGAACCCGATGCCCGCGCAGTCGGGGCCGCCGAGCTGACGGACAAGATCGTCATACCTTCCGCCTCCGCAGATTGCGATCTGCGGCGTCATATCCTCCGATACGACCTCAAAGACCGTTTTCGTGTAATAATCCAGCCCGCGGACCAGTTTCGGATCCAGTTCATACGAAACACCCATCAGGTCAAGGTAATGTCTGAGCGTTTCAAAATGCGTCCTGCAGGAATCGCAGAGGAAATCCGTAATGACAGGGGTATCTGTCAGGAGTGCCTGACATGAAGGAACCTTGCAGTCAAGGATCCGGAGAGGATTCGTTTCGAATCTGCTCCTGCAGGTCTCGCAGAGCCCGTCATACCTTTCCGCCAGATACGCGTGCAGCGCTTTGTGATACGCCGGCCTGCAGTGCGGGCATCCGATACTGTTCAGCTTGACCTTCAGATTTCTGATGCCGATTGCGGACAGGAATTCAAGCACCAGTGAAATGCACTCCGCGTCCGCGGTGGGTTCCGGCGCGCCGAAAAACTCGACGCCGAACTGATGGTGCTCGCGCAGTCTTCCCGCCTGCGGCCGCTCGTAACGGAAAACGGGACTGTTCAGATAATAGATCTTCGTCGGCTGAAGTTCGCTGCAGAGACTGTGCTCGACGAACATCCGCACGATTCCAGCCGTTCCTTCCGGCTTCAGCGTGATGGATCTGCCGCCCTTGTCCTCGAACGTGTACATCTCTTTCTGAACGATATCCGTCGTGTCCCCCACGCCTCTCAGGAAAAGCTCGGTATGCTCGATAACGGGCGTACGGGCTTCCTGGATCCCGTATTTGGCGGCCAGCTTCCGGATCATGCTCTCAAGATACTGCCATCTGTAACTTTCGGAGGGCAGCACGTCTTTTGTTCCCTTTGGCGCTCTGTAATTCACGGATTCCATCCTTTCCAGCGGATTAGCCTGTTTCATGCCTGTAACACCGACAATTAACAGGCTCTTTTCGAATTATTAATTATACTTTCAATCGGGCCGTGCGTCAATTGAAAAGCATCTGTTTCTGTGCGTTCACCTGATCCAGCTTTCCCGCGTAAGTAGGAACGTCCTTCGGCTGAAAGATTCGCTCGATCCTGTTCTCATCCCCGTAAACGCGTTTGGAAACGGCGCACGCGCCGTGCGACATGATCTGTGCGGTTTCCTCCATCATGTCGATATTGTAGACGCACAGCTTCCCCTGCTTTGCGTAGCCGATGTTTTCCAGATTCCCGCTCATGTATTTCTGACGGTACATGTAATAGGGCTGATATCCTTTCGCGGGAAGCGTTCCGGAACTGAGCTCGATCATGCAGGCGGTATCCCTCTCGTTCAGCGAGAAATCGGTCTGGAAAAGCAGCGCGGAACGCTTCAGAGCGAGGGAATGGACCGTTACGTCGTCCGGATCCAGCGCAAGAACCCTGGTGAGGCTGTCGGAAAAGACAGAAAGATCCTCGCCCGGAAGGCCTGCGATCAGGTCCATGTTGATGCTGTCAAAACCTTCCTCCCTTGCCAGCCGGAAAGCGTCCTCGATCTGCTCCGGAGTATGGTTCCTGCCCATCCGTACGAGCGTGTCCGCGTTCATCGTCTGAGGATTGATCGAGATCCTGGTAACGCCGTGCTCCTTCAGTATACGGAGCTTTTCAGCGGTGATCGTATCGGGCCTGCCCGACTCGACGGTATACTCGATACCGTGGATCGGATAGGCGCCCGCGACCGTAACAAGAAGCCTTTCGAGCTGCGCAGGTGACAATACGGTCGGCGTACCGCCTCCGATATAGACAGCGCGCACCTTCCTTCCGGTGTCGGATACGATCTTTCCTCCGAAACGGATATCCTTCTCCAGCACGTCCAGATAGTCATCCAGCTCTGCGCTGCCCTCCGGAAGAACGCGGGACGGAAAGGAACAGTACCTGCATTTTGAAACGCAGAAAGGAATATTGACGTAAACGTCGATATCGCGGTCTGAAACGGAATCGATCACCGGCTTCTGAACGCGGTAGATCGTCTCCGAGAGCGTGATCTTTTCAGGACTGACATCATAGGTTTCCCGCAGGATGCGCCTCGCTTCTTCCGGGCCTCGCGTGTCGCAGAGCTCGCGGAAAAGTTTGGACGGCCTGACGCCGGTCAGCGATCCCCACGGCGTTTCTGTTTCGGAATTCGCCTTCAGAATGCGAAACACGGTGGATTTCAGGCAACGCTTGATCAGCCGCTTCCGGACAAGTCTGTTCTCCGTGGAAGGCAGTTCCGCGGACTGTGAGAGCGTCCGTCCCTCCCATTCCGCCGTGACAGTGAAAAGCATGCCGGAAAGATCCAGGCCGTGACGGACTTTCAGCGTTCTGCAGTCCGGATCCGGTATTCCGTCCTGCTTTTCCCGGATGGTCTCCTTTCCGAAGAACAGGCGGATTTCTTCAGATATGTCGTTATAGAATTGCGGAAGATCCGAATCGATCAGTATCATGACATGCTGTAAAGATAATAGGGATTGTGTTCCTGTTCGAACGATTTTTCCGTTTCAGGACCGTGCCCCGGATAGATAACGGTCCCGTCGGGGATCGAGTCGAGCAGAGTTCGCACGGAGCGAAGAAGTACTGTTTCGTTTCCTCCCTCCAGATCGCTTCTTCCGACACTGCACTGAAATACGGTGTCGCCGGAAAAGACGACCTTAGATGGCGCAAACAGGAACGAAACGCTCCCCGGGGAATGACCGGGCGTATGCAGGACCTCGAAGGAAAGACCGCAGAGCGACATAGGCCCTTCGCGCAGTATTTCGTATTCGCGAACCGGCTCGAAAGACCGCCCGAACCAGGAGGCAAGACATGCTCTCGGATCGGAAAGCATGGGACCGTCGTCCGGATGGATATAGACCTTGCATCCCGGGTATCTGCGGAGCAGTCCTGGAACGCCGCCGATATGATCAAAATGGCCGTGCGTCAGCAGAATGGCGGCACAGTTAAGCCCGTTCTTTTCAAGACAACGTGTGACGGCTGCCTCCTCGCCGGGATCGATCACGATGCAATCCGGTCCCTCCGAACTCACGATATAGGTATTTACGGACAGCGGTCCGCACGGAAGAATCCTGATATCCATATTCAGATCTCCAGCAGAATGGTAAAAGGTCCGTCATTGACGGAGGATATCTCCATACACGCCCCGAACACGCCGCATTCCGTCGGCACATACCTGCGGAATTCAGCGAGAGCCGACTTATAGAGGGGTTCCGCAGTTTCAGATGGAGCCGCCTTGATATAGCTCGGACGCCGTCCGCGGGTAGCGTCCGCGTACAGTGTGAACTGCGATACAAGCAGAACTTTTCCTTTTACGTCAAGAACGGAAAGGTTCGGGACGCCGTTTTCATCGTCAAAAATGCGTAGATGGGCAACTTTATCCGCCATTTTGGCAGCTTCCTGCTCCGTGTCCGTACCGGTGATGCCCAGATAAACAAGAAGGCCGTGTTCGATGGAAGAGACGGTCTCCTTTTCAACCGTGACGGATGCCTCCGTCACTCTCTGTATGACTGCTTTCATATCAAACCTATTTGTACTGACGGTAAACGTCGTACACACATTTCAGTTTTTTGAGATTCGTGATAACGGTCTCCATCTGCGATGAATTCTTGACTTCGAAAGACATTTCCACCACAAATTTGCTGCCGTCGTGCATCGGGCGTCCGTTGATACCGACGATATTGATATCAAGGCCAGAAAGCAGCGCCGAGATCTCGAGGAGCGTGCCGGGACGGTTATCCGCATGGATCTGAAGCGCGGCCTCAAAGGAGGACTCGGTGTTGACCGCCCATTCAACGTCGATCAGCCGGTCGGAATCCTGCGTCAGCGAGGCAATGTTGGGACAGTCTTTCTTGTGGACGGATACGCCCCTTCCGCGCGTGATGTATCCGATGATCGGGTCTCCCGGAAGCGGGTTGCAGCAGTTCCCGAAACGGACCGCCATGCCTGGATCGCCGTAAACGATGATGCCGTTCGTAGCGGTCGTCTTCGTTCCTCTTCCGCTCTGCGTCTTCGGGGTTTTGGGAGGAGCGGCCTTCTTTTTCAGCCTGACGGCCTGTTCGATCAGTTTATGGAGCGCCTGGACGGAGGTGATCCCGCCAAATCCGATCGAGGCGTAATAATCGTCCAGCGAGGACATATTGAGCCGTTCCAGAACAGGCTCGTAGATATCCGGATGCAGCAGTTCCGCAAGGTCCTGGTTCGCCCGTTTCGCGGAGTCCTCAAGCATCTCCCGTCCCCGGACGATGTTCTCCTCGCGGTTCTCCTTCTTGAACCACTGCTTGATCCTGTTCCTGGCCGACTGCGTCTTGACGATCTTCAGCCAGTCACGGCTCGGCCCCTGCTGCGATTTGGACGTGATGATCTCGACCATGTCATTCGTCTTGAGCTTGTAGTCAAGCTTGACGATGGAGCCGTTGACCTTTGCGCGCGTGCAGTGATGTCCGATATTCGTATGGATCCGGTAAGCAAAATCCAGAACCGTAGAACCCTTCGGGAGATCGAAGATCTCTCCCTTCGGTGAAAGCACGAACACGTACTCTCCCAGGAAGTCCTTCAGGATGCTTTCAACGAACTCGTTGCTGTTTTCGGTCGTGTCTTTCGTTTCCAGCACCTGCCGGATCCAGCTCGTTTTCCGGTCAAGATCGCTCTGGACGTTCCGTCCTTCCTTGTACATCCAGTGCGCGGCGATACCGTACTCAGCCGTGCGGTGCATCTCGACCGTACGGATCTGCACCTCGAACGGAATGCCGTTGGCGCCAAGAAGCGTGGTATGGAGGGAACGGTACATGTTCGGCTTCGGCGTGGCGATATAATCCTTGAATCGGCCCGGGAACGGTTTCCAGTTCGCATGGAGGACGCCGAGCGTTGCGTAACAGTCGTTTACGGTATCGACGATGACACGGATGGCGATCAGATCATAGATCTCGTTGATCGTGCAGTTCTGGCGCTGCAGCTTTCTGTATACGCTGTACAGATGTTTCGGCCTGCCGTTGATCGTTCCGTTGATACCCGCGTCCATAAGCTTTTCGGAGATCTGCTCCATCGTCGTGTTGAGCAGGATCTCGCGCTCGCGCTTCTGTTCGTTGAACGCTTCCTTCGTCGCGCGGAACTCCTCCGGGTACAGGTACATGAACGAAAGATCTTCCAGTTCCCCCTTGATGGCGCCCATGCCGAAGCGGTGCGCAAGCGGCGCGTAGACCTCCAGCGTTTCCTTCGAGACACGCATCTGCTTTTCGCGGCTGCAGTAGGAAAGGGTCCGCATATTGTGAAGCCTGTCGGCAAGCTTGATGATCACGACTCGGACGTCGGAAGCGATGGAAAGGAACAGTTTCCGGAGATTTTCGACCTGTTCCTGCTTTTTGGTGACATAGTCGTTTTTCGCCGTTTTTGTCAGCTTCGTAACGCCGTCGACAAGCATGGCGACGTCATGTCCGAATTCCTGCTCAATAACATCTGTCGTTACGTCCTTGCAGTCTTCCACACAGTCATGGAGAAGCGCGGCAATGATGCTTTCCGCGTCCATGCCGAGATCCAGAACGATCTTTGCGACCTCAAACGGGTGCGTGATATACGGCTCACCCGATTCGCGCAGCTGTCCATCGTGATGAGAGATCGAAAAACCGATCGCTTTCTGAAACAGTTCCGTCTGCTCGGGAGAGTAGTATTCGGAAAACTTATCGCAAAGCTGTTTTTTGAACTGGTCGATATTCATGGCAGGGTTTCAAAAAAATCAACGGAAAGCCGTTGATTTTCTGTTCGGGTTTCAATATTGATCAGTACTGAATGATAGACTGGACGTCGTAGTCCTTCAGCAGTCCTCTTCCGTCAAATTCGGAAGAAAGTTCGATGGCAAATCGCAGCGCAACGACATTTCCTCCCGCCTGCTCGATCAGTTTCGCGGTCGCAAGAGCGGTTCCGCCGGTAGCGAGCAGGTCGTCCACGATCACCACGTTCTGTCCCGGCTGAATCGCATCTTCATGGATCTCGAGGGAATCCGAACCGTATTCCAGGCCGTAATCGAACTTCATCGTCTTGCACGGAAGCTTGCCGGGTTTGCGCGCGAGCACAAAACCTGCGCCAATCGCGTAGGCTAGCGCGGAACCGATGACAAAGCCTCTGGCTTCCGGTCCTACAACGAGGTCTACCTTGATGCCGTCAAGGCTTTTCACGATCTCATCGATCAGGCAGTGATAGCCGTCCTTATCCTTGAGAAGCGTGGTGATGTCCCGGAAGAGCACGCCTTCGATCGGGAAATTGGGGATACTTCTGATTTTTTCTTTAAGATCCATTTTCAACCTCCATAATATCTTGACTGAAAATCGGAAACCGACCGGAAAACTCCGCTTTCCGAGAGCTGCCTTCGCGGCGCATCGTTCCGGAGAAGCAGAATTCCGCGTCCGGGATCCGGTTCGAGAAATCCAAGTTCCGAAAAGACGCATACGCCGAACAGGACACTCGGATCATGAAGATCGTCCAGTCCGATCCCTCCTGTTTTTCTGATCCTTCCGGCAACGGACGCGTAAACCGCCCTCAGAAAAACGGGATCGCAGCAGATGACGGGACTTTCCCTGTCAGCGCATATGTCAAGAAAACTGTTTTTAATTATAGCATAGTCACATCCGTTATGGCACAATAATTCCTTCTTAATTTTAGACAGATACTCCGCATCCGGCCCCGCTGCGGAAGGTTCATAGAGATTCCCAGCAGCAAGCAGAGCCTCAGGGGTTTCGACGCCGCGGAAAGAGTTGATCTGAAGACGGACAAGAAAATCACCGAACTGCGCGGAACGGTAACTTTCAGCCTCTTCCCCTGCCTGGAATGCGACCGTGCGGATCGAATCCCGCCCTTCAGAAAGCACCATATCCAGATGCACGCCGTTTCTGCCGATCTGACGTACGCCGCCGACCGACGCATGCGAAATCTTGAACACCGGCGCCGGATTTCCCTCGCCGAACGGGGCGAGTGTTATGATCTCCTTTGCAAACTTCAGCGTGAGATCCTGGATACGGAGTTCATAATCATAGTAAAAACGTTTTCCGCCGTCCGATTTATAATGATCGGCAAGGTATCTCTCGTATGCTTTTTTGAACTCCGCAAAACGCTCGGGAGCCACCGCGAGCCCAACCGCTCTTGCATGCCCGCCGAAGCGGAGAAAAAAGTCGGTGAAAGGCAGCAGGGACTCGTAAAGAGGGATTTCCGGAACGGATCTTCCCGAACCGGAGCAGGTGCCGTTCATATCTGTAAAGATTACGGCAGGCTTCCCGTACTTTTCAACGAGTTTCGAAGCGGCGATCCCCAGTACCCCCGGGTTCCATCCCGGATGGTATATCACCACGGCGGGCTTTCCGTATTCGTCCGCGTAATCCGACTCGATCGTGCGGAAAATCTCCTCTTCCGCGTTTTTCCTGTTTCGGTTCTCCTGTTCGATCTCCGAAGCCAGCCGGCTTGTTTCAAAGGGATCCGTTCCGGTCAGAAGCCTGACGATCCGTGACGCATCCCCCATCCTCCCGGCAGCGTTCAGCCTCGGCGCGATTACATAGGAAACACAGGTATAATCGGGCTGATTCTGGTATCCGCTTTCATCAAGCAGAGCGGACAAACCGCTGTTCTCCCTTATCTGAGGCATCCCTAGCTGTACGATCATGCGGTTTTCATCCTGAAGGGATACGATGTCCGCCAGCGTCGCGACCGCGGCAAGCGCAATATACTCTCCGCCGAGAGGTTTCCCGTGTAAAGCGCACGCCAGTTTGTACGCGATCCCAGCGCCGCAGAGATTCGGATCCGGATAAGATGAATCCTCCCTGGACGCCGCTACGACGGCGCAGCAGTCCGGGAGTTCCCCGTTCTGTATATGGTGATCCGTAACGATCACGTCCGTTCCACGTTCCGTGCAGAAACGGACTTCCTCAGGCGCCGTGATCCCTGTGTCTACCGTGATGATGAGATCCGCACCTTTTTCGATCAAGTTCTCAAGCGTATGGATATGGAGTCCGTATCCGTCCCTGTGACGGCTCGGTATGAAATAACCGGGCGACGCCCCCATCTTTCGGAGCTGTTTGATGAGAATAGCCGTGGCGCAGGTCCCGTCCGCGTCATAATCGCCGTAAACGATGATGTTCTCGCCTTTTTCCACCGCCTGACGGATCCTTCTGACCGCTTTCCCCATGTCCGGGAGAAGAGCTGGATCGTAAAGATCCTCAAATGACGGGTTCAGAAACCGGTCATACTGTTCCCGCGTGGTGATCCCCCTGTCAAAAAGAAGACGCAGGGTAAGCGGTTCAAGATTCTGAAGGCCGCAGGGTACCGGTCCACCGGGAAACTCCGTATCGGGATGCAGCGGAATAAACTTCTGTCTTGGCATTCCGTTCCTCCAAAATGCAAGAAAGGCCTCGTCGAAGGCCTTTCTTGCTGAATGTTTCCAATCAGAGCGCAAGCGCTGCCGTGTCGTGCGCGATCGTCATTTCTTCGTCCGTCGGGATGACATAAACGTGAACCTTGCTGTCCGGAGCGGAGATCTCGACTTCTTCGCCGCGCGGGCAGGTCTCATTGTAGTCGAAATCGGCCTTGACGCCCAGATAGTCCAGGTTCTCCAGGATCATCCTGCGCATGTTTCTGTCGTTCTCGCCGACACCCGCGGTGAACACGATCGCGTCTACGCCGTTCAGGACCGCCGCATAAGCGCCGATGTACTGCTTGACCTTGTAGGCAAACATATCGAGCGCAAGCGCCGCTTTTTCATTTCCTGCCTTCTTCGCTGCGTCCAGATCGCGGAAATCGCTGGATACGCCGGAAATGCCGAGCATGCCACTCTTCTTGTTCATATAGGTATCCATCTCTGCGGGAGTCAGATGCCGTTTTTCCATGATGAACGGAACGATAGCGGGATCGATGCTGCCGCAGCGGGTGCCCATCGGAGGTCCCTCCAAAGGCGTGAGGCCCATGGAAGTATCCACACATTTGCCCCCCTTCGAGCAGGAGACGCTCGATCCGTTGCCGAGATGGCAGGTAATGACTCTGGCCTCTTCCTTCGGAATGCCGCTCTTCTTCAGCCATTCGATGGCGCGGCCGGTCACGTATCTGTGCGATGTTCCATGGAAACCGTATCTCCTGACCTTGAACTCCTCATAATCCGCATACGGCGTGCCGTACATATACGCCTTCGGCTCCATCGCCTGGCCCCATGCAGTATCGAAAACTGCGACCATGGGCACACCGGGCATGACGGCCATGCAGCCGCGGATCCCCATCAGGTTGGCGGGATTGTGGAGCGGTCCAAGCGGGATGCACTCCTCGATCGCCTCCAGAACCTTGTCGTCCACAAGGACCGGCTCCGAATACTTCTCGCCGCCGTGGAGGACTCGATGCCCGACAGCCGCGATAGAAGACATGTCCTTGATCACGCCGACTTCTTTATCCGCGAGAATATCCAGCACAAGAGTGATCGCGTCCTCATGGTTGCGCATATCCTGCTGTTTTTCGACTTTCTCGCCGCCGGCGGGGCTGTAGGTCAGCTGGGAACCGGGGATGCCGATCCTTTCGCAGATGCCTTTCGCGATAACGGACTCCGTATCGATATCGATCAGCTGATATTTCAGAGAGGAACTGCCGGCATTGATAACCAAAATATACGTCATAGTGTGTGTCTCCTTTTAAGATTTCTGCGCCTGAACGGCTGTAATTGCGACTACGGATACGATGTCTTCCACGCTGCATCCTCTGGAAAGATCGTTGATCGGCGCCTTGAAGCCCTGGCAGATCGGGCCGATGGCTTCCGCACCGGCGAGACGCTGGACCAGTTTGTAACCGATATTGCCCGCCTGAAGATCCGGGAAGATCAGGACATTCGCGTGTCCCGCCACCGTGCTGCCCGGCGATTTCAGCTTGCCGACCTTTTCAACAAGCGCGGCATCTGCCTGAAGTTCTCCGTCCACTTCAAGTTCGGGAGCAAGCTCATGCACAAGCGCGGTCGCCTGAACGACTTTATCGACCAGTTCGTGCTTGGCGCTGCCCTTGGTCGAGAAGGAAAGCATCGCAACTTTCGGCGTCATGTTGCAGAGGACCTTTGCCGTATCCGCCGTGGATACCGCGATCGCCGCAAGCTGCTCCGCCGTCGGGCAGGGATTGACCGCGCAGTCACCGAAGACCATAAGTCCGTCCGCGCCGTAATTCTTGTTCGGAAGTTCCATAATAAAGCAGCTGGACACGACCGAGATCCCGGGCGCCATCTTGACGATCTGAAGGCCGGGGCGGAGCGTGTCACCGGTGGTGCTGATCGCGCCTGCGACCATGCCGTCAGCCTTCCCGTCCTTGATCATCATGCCTGCGTAGAACAGCGAACTGCTGATCATGGAGCGCGCCTTTTCGGGGGTGACGCCCTTCGCTTTTCTCAGTTCATAGAACTCGTCGACATATCTATCAAAATCAGCGCTGGCCAGATAGTCCAGAATTTCGACTTTGCTGAGATCAACGCCGTTAGCGTCAGCCACCTTCTGTATTTCTTCCGGTTTGCCGAGAAGGATCACATGCGCGATGCCCTGCTCCGCGATCAGCTGGGAAGCGCACACCGTACGCTCCTCTGTTCCTTCCGGAAGAACAATCCGTTTCAGGTCGGATTTTGCTTTTTCCTTGATCAGGTCCATTAATGCCATTCCAGTATTCCTCCATACTTTGAGATACTATGATTATAGCATATACGGAAAATAATGGTATACTGAAACAAAGGGACATTCATTATGAAAATCGTCGGAATCATAGCAGAATACAACCCGCTTCACAACGGTCATGTCTATCACATTGAACAGGCGAAGAAGCTTTCGGAAGCCGACAAGTGTATTGTCGTCATGTCCGGTAATTTCGTCCAGCGCGGCGAACCTGCGGTAGCGGACAAATTCCAGCGGGCGGAATGGGCCATACGCGCTGGCGCAGACCTTGTGATCGAGCTTCCGTCGGTCTATGCCATATCCAGTGCGGAGCGGTTCGCTCTGGGCGGTATCCGCACGCTGATTTCGACAGGCATCGTCACGCATCTATCCTTCGGATGCGAGGAACCGGATATCAGCCGTCTTCTGAAAATGACCGATATGCTGGCTTTTGAGACCCCTGAATTCAAGGAAAGCCTTCATTACCATCTGAAACAGGGAAAATCCTATCCCAGGGCACGGTATGACGCGCTGTTCGACCTCGGCGTTCCGGAAGAGGATCTGGAAATCATCGACAAACCGAACAACATCCTGGCGATCGAATATCTCCGGGCCCTGAAGCTTTATGCGCCGGACATCGTTCCGGTGCCCGTGGCAAGGGATTCCTGCACCTACGATCAGGAAACGCTGTCCGGATATCTGTCGAGCGCCACCGCTATCCGGCTGGCTCTTTCGGAAAACCGTGAGGAAGTTCTCGGCACGATGCCGTTCTTTGTCGGCGGAAAACTCTTCTATGATGAGGACTATCCCGTCTCCATGCAGAACTTTGAAAAGATGATCCTGTACAGGCTGCGCATGATGCACCCGGAAGACGTCGCGAAGCTTCCCGACGTTTCGGAAGGATTCGAAAATCTCATCTGCGATTCTGTCAGAAACGCCTGCACGCTGGATGACCTGCTGGACAAAATCAAGAGCAAGCGCTATACCCTGTCGCGTTGCAGACGTATCCTCATCTCCGCGCTGCTGAATATCACAAAGAACGATCTGATCCACTCCATCCAGAACAAAGCGTCGGATTATATCCACGTCCTCGCGGTCAATCAAGATAGCCAGAACCTGATTTCCGCTATGCGCAAGTACGGTTACGCACCCGTGCTGATGAAAAAAAAGGACCAGTACTACTGCAATGAAATGGTCCAGAGAAATGTCAAGGCGGACAGCCTTTCGACCGACCTTTATGCCATAGCGACAGGCGCTGAGGTCCGCAGGGACTATCAGGGTCCGCTCTTTATCAGCGTTTCATCCCTGAATCCGGAAGATGCATTCTGATTTATCAAAATGCGTCATTGAAATATGATGATGAAAAAGGCACCGGATCCGGTGCCTTTCGTTCATTATTTATTTGCGGGGTTTACGGATTTTCCGCTTCGGGGGTTCGTCCTCGAAATCGTCATCCTCTTCATCCTCGTCTTCATCATATTCTTCAACTTCGAACATGCGCTGGAAGAAGTTCTTTTTCTTCGGCTTCACTTCTTCTTCCTCTTCATCGTCAAAGGAGAACGCTTCCTCTTCGCGGACACGCTTACGGTCCGCTCTCGGAGCATAGTCAGGTTTGGGAGCGGGAGCGCTCTGTTCCTCCGCATACGCCTGATACTCGTTCCTGTCGAACAGAACGGTATCCTGGGTCGGAACGCTTTCCTGCGCCGCCGGTGCCGGCCTGTATTCCTCGGCTTTTCTTGCGCGGACGTAAGTCTCATTGAAATTCCGTTCCGGCGCCGTCTCCAGATCCGGCTGCGGTACCTCCGGTTCGTCAGAGAGCTCAGCCCTGTTTTCGGCGATCATCCTGTGATACTCGCTCAGATAATTCTGAAGGTCGAGAAGGATGCCCTCGGCATAATTCTTCGCGCCGTTATAGATGGCGTTCGCGTTTGTCTCGGCTTCCTGAGAGATTTCGTTCGCGCGGCTGAGCGCCTCCCTGTAGATCTCGGACTCGCTGACGCGCTGTTCATATTCCGTCTGGGCCTGCCTGTAGATGCTTTCCGCGTTGTTCTGTGCCTGCTGGAGGATCTGATCCGCTTCCTGCTGGGATTCGGCAATGATATCATCCGCTTTTTCCTTGGCGTCTCTGATCGTGTTCTCCGCTTCCGCTATAATGCCGGTCGCTCTCCTGATATCCTCGGGGATCGTCACCTTCAGGTCGTCCAGAAGATCAAAAAGCCTGTCGATTTCCACGACGCGCCTGTTCCCCTGTCCCGCGAATTTTGTTTTCGGACTGTCTTCCAGTTCGTCCTCAATCCTGGAGATGATGCTGTAGATCTTCATTGTCTGTGCACTGCTCATTTTTTACTCAACCTCTCTGTAATAATTTGTAAAATGCAATCGGGGACAAGTCCCTTGATGTCTGCTCCTAAACTGACAACTTCCTTGATCGTGCTGGAACTCAGGAAAGAATGCGCCGGGGATGACATAAAGTACACCGTCTTGATATCCGGGGCAAGGTGATGATTCATCGCGTCGATCTGGAACTCATACTCGAAATCCGTAATAGCACGGAGGCCCCTGATCAGATATCCGGCTTCGATCTTTCTTGCGTAATCCACGAGAAGACCGTCGAACTGATCTCCAATCACATTCTTCAGGCCGTACTCCTTTATCACGGTGTTGATCATATCCACACGCTCTTCCGGTGAAAAGACGGGATTCTTTGACGTATTGTTCAGGACGCCGACGTACACCCTGTCAAAAAGTCCCGCAGCGTTCATCAGGACATCCAGATGTCCGATCGTGAACGGATCAAAACTTCCGGGATAAACGCAGATTTTCATTCGTTGCTCCTTTTCAGAAGAGAGTAGCTGGATGCGCCGTATCTTTTCGTTTTCTCTATGTCGTACATCCCGGGAACAGCCTCCGGAACGTCGCCCGAGGCATGCTCCACAAATACTGAGCCTCCCGGTCCGACGAGGCCTTCAGAAAAGACGAGACCTGCTGCCTCCGATGCGAGACCCGTGCGGAACGGCGCGTCGATAAACACGAAATCGAATCTGTCGCCGCGTCCGGCAAGGAACCGGACCGCCTCCCGGAAATCCTTCTGCATGATCTCCACATTATCCGAAAGTCCCGTGACCTTCGTATTCCGGCGGATACAGGCGACCGCTTCTGCGGAACTGTCATTCAGAACCGCTATCCGCGCGCCTCTGGATGCCGCTTCCAGCCCGATATTTCCGGATCCGGAAAACAGATCCAGGACAGCCGCGTCCTCCAGCTCGAACTGGATGCTCCCGAAAAGCGCCTCCTTGACACGGTCCAGAGTCGGACGCGTTTCAAGGCCGGCAGGTGCAGTCAGGACCTTACCTTTCGCTTTTCCCGTGATGATACGCATAATTCAACTTGTTGATTATATCATTCTTGCAATCCATCATACAAGATGTATACTAATATCTGACTTTTTTATTATATATTGTTCAAGAGTGTATTATACTGATAAGGAACAAAAACTGAATTCAAAGGCCCGCTCATGAGACCAACTTTTGCTGAAGTCAATCTGAACAACATTCTTCATAATATAGAAGTCCTCCGGACGCATATCCCGGATGGAACGAAATTTCTTGCCGTCATAAAGGCCAATGCATACGGTCACGGGCTGGTGGATACCGCGCTTTATCTCGAGGATCACGTGGACTACTTCGGCGTTGCGATCACCGAGGAGGGCATCCGTCTGCGCAGGGCGGGAATCAAAAAGCCGATCCTGATCCTCGGCGCAACCCTTCCGGACGAGTTTTCCTCCGTCGTCGCGTATGATCTGCGGCCAGCGGTCGCCGCGAAGGACAGTCTCGCCGCGCTGAACGAGGAAGCCGCCAGGCAGGATAAAAACTGCGGATTTCACTTCAAAATCGACACCGGCATGAACCGCATCGGTTTTGTCGATCTTCAGGATTTCCGTGAGGCGCTGGATATGCTCCCCGCTCTCTCCTCATTGAGATTCGACGGCATGTTCACCCATTTCGCAGTTTCCGAGATCCCTGATCCGTCTTTTACGGCTCAGCAGGCGTCCCGTTTCGAGCAGTTTGTCCGTGAAGCGCATGAACGCGGATACCGTCCTATCGTTCACGCGGCCAACAGCGGCGCGATTTTCTATCACCCTTCCGTCCACTATGACATGGTGCGCGGCGGAATCTCCATATACGGATACAGCCCCCGCGGTACCATGGAGATCGTCCCGGAACTGTCTCCCGCACTCACCTGGAAGACGCATGTATCGTTCGTCAAGGAAATCCATCCCGGCGATTCGGTCAGCTACGGACGCAGATATATCGCCGAAAAAGACCGGAGGATCGCCACGTTACCCGTCGGATACGGAGACGGTTACAAAAGGTGCCTCTCGGGAAAGGCCAGCGTCCTGATCAACGGAAAAAGAGCCCCGCTGATCGGCACCATCTGCATGGATCAGATGATGTGCGATATCACGGAACTCGGAGATGTTTCCGTCGGTGACGAGGTCGTCCTTCTCGGAAGGCAGGGCGAAGAGTATATTTCCGCGGACGAACTTGCGGATCTTGCCGGTACGATCAGCTATGAAATTCTTCTGAGCATCAACAGCCGCGTACCCAGAGTTTTCATCGGTTCCTGATTAAAAATCAAAGTGTTTTTCCAATGTTTCACGCACCGCGGATATCACGTCCCCGGCTATCATCGCGCGCGCTTTCAGCATTTCCAGCGCTGTTTCAGCAGAAGCGCCAAGCAGATACGCACCGGCGGACGCAGCATGAAACGGCTCCAGTTTCAGCGCCAGAAGAGCCGTAATAATGCCGCTCAGCACATCCCCGCTTCCGCCTTTAGCCAGTCCCGGGTTTCCTGTCGTGTTCAGAACGCATGTTGTCCCGTTGCTGATGCAGGAAGTCGCGCCCTTCAGAACGGTCACGCAGTGAAAGCGTCCGGAAAAATCCATCGCCGTCCCGACATAATCCGACTGGATATCGGAAACGCTCTTTCCAGTCAGCCTCGACATTTCGCCGACATGCGGCGTGATCACTACGCCGCCGTGAAAGAGTTTCAGCAGTTCCCTGTTCATGGATACGCAGTTCAGCGCATCCGCGTCCAGAACACAGGGAACGCCAGATCTCAGGATATCCGCCAGCAGTTCCGGATCGGCTATCGTTCCCATGCCCGGGCCGGCGCATATGACATCCTTGTCTCGGATCAGATCTTTTGCCGCGCTGCAGCACTCATAGCTCCAGGAATCTTCTCCCGTGCCCCCCAGCGGAACGGAAATCGCTTCTGGAAGCGCGGAAAACTGGCTTTTCAAAGCATACGGGATGGCGCAGTACGTCAGGCCGGCACCGGTCCTCAGCGCCGCAGCGGAACACATCAGCGCTGCTCCGGAATAATTCCTGCTCCCGGCAAGAATGAGCGCCCTGCCGTTCTTTCCTTTATAATCATCCGGCATCTGTTCGGGGATCCATGCGCGGATATCGCTTTTCTCCAAAGTATAAAGGGATGTCTCCGGGTTCGGATATCTGCCGTCTATCGAAACCGTGATGACTTTCCCCGCGAAGGATCTTCCCGGATGCAGAAGGAGTCCCGGTTTCAGATACTGCAGAGTAACGGTTTCGTCCGCACGGACCGCGCAGCCCATGACACGACCGTTTTCCCCGTTGATCCCGGAGGGAATGTCGATGGAAACGACATGCGCTCCGGAACAGTTGACCGCGTCGATCACGTCAGGATAAGTTCCGCTAAGCTCCCGGCTGAGCCCCGTTCCGAACAGTGCATCAATGATGACCGTCCCCGGGCAGGATAAAGCCTGTCCGCGGAAGGGTTCCATCACGCATCCGCTCGCTTCAGCATCCTCAAACGCGTTCAGGGCATCTCCCGAAAGGCGGTCCGACATCAGAACGCCTTTCACATTGCATCCGGATTCGTGGAGCATTCTGAGCATGCAAAGCCCGTCGCCGCCGTTATTCCCCTTTCCGCATACGACAACGACCGGCCTTTCGTACAGGTCCGGAATCAGCCCGACGACCGCTTCCAGCGCAGCGGAGGCGGCATTTTTCATCAGCGAATAGCCGGCGATGATGCCTCCGTCGATCATATAGGAATCCATTTGCCGCATCTGCTCAGGCGTGTACAGTCCGATCATTCCGTATACTCCTCATCCATGCTGTCCGAGACGTCCCCGTCTTCACCTGTCATATCCTTCAGCGCCTCACGGATCACACCATAGGGAAATCCTTTAGCGGCCATCTTGGAAGCCGCTCTTCTCCACCGTTCCTCCGGCGGATATTTCGCGACTTTTTTCTTCACTTCCGCAGCCAGTTTCAGCGCTGCGTCTAGCTCCATCCCGCCGTCGAACTCCGAAAGCGTCTCTTCCGCAGTCTGTTTTCCGATCTTGTGGCGGATCAGAACAGACCTCATTTCCATCCGGCTGAGGGGCTTCATCGTCGTCTTTGAACGAAGAAGGTTTCTGGCAAAAGCGCTGTCATCCAGCAACCGGAGCTCTTCAAGACGCGAGAGAACGGAACCGATCTCCTCCGGTTCATACTGTTTCTTCTGAAGGTATTCCCGCATCTCGCCGACCGATCTGTCCCGGATCCCGAGATAGAAAAGAGCTGCGTCCATTGCCGATTTTTTAGGTGAAGATTTCTTTTCCATTTCTGTAATATAACATACCCTCGGATCTATTAGAAACTGGAATGAACAAATTGTAACAAAAATGAAAACCGCCCTAACGGCTCCGTGATTTGTTGCATAATAATCATATATCTTTTATGAACGGTGTAACGATGAGAAATAAATCAGCTGATTCCAATCAATCATCCGGATCCTCCCCTTCCTTTGACGAGGAGTTCGATCTGCTGCCTTCCCGCAGAAAAACGGGAACCTCCAAAAAAGCCATTGTGATCGTATGTGTATGCATTGCCGCAGTCCTGCTTGCGATGGCTGCCTATTTTATCGCGGAGCAGAAGCGCATTTCAGAGGAAAAAGCCGCGATCGCGCTTGCCGAAGCGGAGGAACTGAGGCGTCAGGAAGAGGAACGCCGCGTCCGTTACGAAACGATCATGAGCGGAAAAACCGTTCCGGAAGGCGTTACGATCAGCGGGAAAGACCTGAGCGGTCTTTCGGAATCGGAAGCCATGTCCGCCCTGCGTCCGGTCATCGAGGCATATACGCCCGGCATCCAGGTCAATGCGGTCTTTGAGGGAACGTCCTCCCCGATCGACCTGTCGAAGGTCGCCTACACCAATGACGCGGCAGCGCTGATCAAACAGGCGATCAAGGAACCGCAGTCCGATTCCATCGATGCCGCGCTCGCCGCTGCCGACAAAATCGCCGCCGAAGGAAGAAGCTATGAAATCACCTTCACACCGACGGAAGCATCCGTCCGGAGCATTGTTTCTTCGCTTGCAGGGCAGATCAATCATGCGGGCTCCGGCATCACCATCACCGATATTGACAGGGAAGCCCACACGATCGAAACCTCCGGTTCCACGAGGCAGGTCACCGTACGTGAGGACGAGCTGTACGGCATGATCCTCAACGCCATCACGGCCAAAACGAGCCAGAGCATCCAGATTCCCTGCAACATCAAGGAAACCGCTTCCGCGGAATACATCTCCGTACAGTTCGACACCAGTTTCAAGGGCAGTTCCAGCAGCCGTGTTTTCAATATCCAGAAGGGCGCAGATCTGATCAACGGAACAAAACTCGCTCCCGGGGAAACGTTCTCCACAAACGACACGCTCGGCGTCAGAACGCTCTCAAGAGGCTGGAAGGAAGCGAACGCGTACGTATCTGGAACGACTGAGATCCAGGCCGGCGGCGGCGTCTGCCAGCTTTCCTCAACGCTTTACAACACTGCTGTCATGGCTGATCTCAAAATCGTTTCCCGGAGAAACCACTCCATGCCGGTGTCTTACATCGACAAGGGGCTTGACGCGACGATCAACTCCATCGGGAACATGATCGATTTCATGTTCAGCAACAATACCGACAACGATATCGTGATCTTCAGCTGGACGGAAGGCAAGAACGTATATTTCAAGATCTACCGCACGGAATTCGATACGGACGAATATGACGAGATCCGCCTGACCGCGGAAAAGATCGAGACGCTTTATCCGGACGGCGAAATGGAGGTCACGTTGGACCCGACGCTGGAACCGGGAACCGAAGTGATCGACGTCGCCACGCAGAACGGCGCCATCTACCAGTCCTACAAGCAGTACTATAAAGACGGCAAGCTTGTCCGCACGGAAAAGCTGGCGCTCTCCACCTACAAGGCATTCAATGGTTCCAAGCGTGTCGGACCGGATCCCGTATACATCGATCCCGGCACAGGCGAAGTGGTCAATACCCCGGATCCGACCGTACCGGTTATCACCGACAATCCGCCGGATATCACCCCGGAGCCGGTCTACATCGACCCGGATCCGACGGACGACCCGTCAGATGGCGTTATCACATATACGGAAAATCCCGAACCGTAAATAACATATGAAAGAAATAGCCGACCTTTACGGGTCGGCTATATTCATTCGTCCGCGTTTTCGTTTCCATCCGCTTGGGTCCTAAGCAAAAACAGCTGTTTCAATTCTTCAACGCTTTTTACGGAAGTCCTGTTTCCCATACAGGCGGAACAGGTGTTGAAACAGTTCGGACAGACACACATGCTCTCAACGCCTTTTTCGCTCTGGACCATATACTCGCCGCAAACCTGACAGCTGCACCTCATCTTTTAAACTCCGACAGATGGAGAAGCGCGACAACAACCGACGCGCCCATACATAATGCCTTATCCGAGATCGTATAGCAGTTTACGACAGCGCCCCTCGGATCGACATCCCCGCTTTTCATTCCTTCATATACTGCCGTTCCCGTAGGCAGGATTCCCCTGAGTACGCCTGCGATGGAAGCGGTCAGCGGCACTCCGTCGACATAAGCGCAGATATCACCCGCGTTCACCAGATCTCCGATCTGCTTGACCTGCTGAAACGTTCCGGAAGCCGGCGCCCGCAGAATGCGTTCGATGGAAAAACCGGCGATCACGCCCGGAATTCCCGTGTTCGGTTTGGCGGAGCCTTCATAGTAGATCCTTCCCATCGTATGACCCCGCATCGTTTCGATTACAGCGTGACAGTCAACGCCTGCGCAGAATCCGGGACCGAGCGCGATCACGACAGGCGCGTCATGGATCGTCGTACCCAGGTTTTCCTTTCCGAGTATCGCGTCAACAACGGCGTCCGCATGATACTCGCCGTTGCAGGCAGCCTCAGGATCCACAATAACAGGGATCATGCCTTCTTCAAAAACATGCTCCGCCTCTGAAACGCGGTCAATCCGCACGGCTGTTACGCCTTCAACCGTCGTCCTTCCGTTTACGATCGCTTCGGAAAAACAGACGGTACGCCGGATCGACGTCGGTTTTTCCACGTCGGTCATCAGCACGCGGAATCCGGCCTGATGCAGCTGAAACGCAACGCCGGACGCGATATCACCGGCACCTTTTACAAGTATCTTCATGATAGAATCTTTCCTTCCAAACAGAGGACACAGCGCAGGAATCCACGACGCTGCCGTCCAGAGATCGAATGATATCCATGCCGAGCCGCACCAGTTCATCCGTATCGGCTTTGTTCAGGATGACGGAGTATTTCATGGCGGGCAGAACGTTCTTCCGCAAAGCTTCCGGAGACTCCGCCAGGATCTTATAGTACGCGGGTCCGATCCTGTCTTCAGCGCCGATCCGCAGATCGCCATGCGCCAGTTCGTAACGGAACAGACACTCCTCCGCCCTCTTTCCGCACGCGTCCAGACCCATTACCGCGATCACATGGGCATTACATTCAGGGATGACCGGCTCATGGGATGCTGGCAGTTTCAGCGGCAGTTTTTTGGCTCCGTCCGCCTCGATCAGAAGATAATCGCAGTACCTTCCGATCAGCGCAAAATCCGAATCCGGGAGCGAGATTTTTCCGTCGTCAGCGGGTTTGCCGATGCATACGGTCCGCCCGTTATCCAATAGCGCGGACACCGCATCGGCGTCAAAATCATCCAGTACAGGCATATTATCCGGCCGGAACATGTGCGTAGAAGTCGTAATAATGATCCTTCCACCGCGGGCAGACAGTTCTTCCGCGAACCGGAACAGAAGAGACGTCTTTCCCCCGCCGCCGACAAAGGAAACCACACCCTTTTCAGGAAGTATACAGTCCGTTATGTTTTTTTCGGCCAGAACAGGCATCATTCGTTCTCCTTAAGCGAGAATAGCACTCGCCTCCCTTAATGTCAATCTGGCGGCTGGGAGTCTCCGCCAACGTCCGGATATAAAAAGATATGCACTTGATCCCAAATGCATATCCGTTCGCTCTTCGTTATCAGTCCCGTCACCGTTTTACGGCTTCCGTTCGGAACAGACCGTGATGATTGCAGTAAGCGTAGATCCATTTCACCCTTCCTCTTTTGAACCTCGCCTCCGGGGCTCCTTCCGGATACAGTTTGATGAGCTGGATCCCGTTGTCACAAACGGCCGCCAGAAAAGAGATGGAATGCTGTTTTGTCATCGGATGCGGTATCTCCACAAAGAATTCATCCGCGTCAGCGGTCACTCTGATCTCGTGTTCCGGATCCGCGTCCTCAATCTGAAGCGGCGGAAGCGTGATTCCGCAGCAGCTGATGAGCGCTCTCCCGGTTGAATGGATCACATTCCCGCATACCGGGCATACATAAAAATGAGTCCGGAGCATATTGGCAGACCTGTTATCGTTCCGGATCCCCTCGCCGTTGAACAGTTCCATAACGGTGATGCCGAGTGCGGAGGCAAGAGGTTCCAGCAGCATGATATCCGGAAGTCCTTTCCCCGTCTCCCATTTGCTGACCGTTTTCGCGCTGACATACAGTTTTGACGCAAGTTCCTCCTGCGTCATATTCCGGTCTTCGCGCAGTCTCCGGATGGCATTTCCCGTCACATACCGGTCCATTTCTCTCAGCTCCTTTATGCTTCATCTGAATCAGATTCATCATACCCGCTATCCGGTCTTGGAATCAATCTACGCTGCATAGAGTAAACGGGTTTCAAACTTGATACAAAAGAAAAATGCAGAACCTGAACGATTCTGCATTTTCCGGATGGTGCACCCTCAGGGGCTCGAACCCTGGACACCCTGATTAAGAGTCAGGTGCTCTACCAACTGAGCTAAGGGTGCTGGAGCAGGTAACGGGACTCGAACCCGTGACCTCAGCTTGGAAGGCTAATGTGTTACCACTACACTATACCTGCATATCTGGAGCGGGAAACGGGGCTCGAACCCGCCACCTCAGCCTTGGCAAGGCTGCGCTCTACCAAATGAGCTATTCCCGCAAGCTGCATATACATGCAGCATTGAATTCTGGTACCCCCTCAGGGATTCGAACCC
>JAFZCW010000048.1 GCA_017556125.1 Clostridia bacterium
GTCCGACAGAGATCGCGATAGCCAGGATCTGCACGGGATAGGCGAGCGATGTGGCGGCAAGGGCGGTCTCGCTGATCCTGGAGACGAAGATGCTGTCAACAACGTTATACAGATTTTGTATCAGGAGAGAGAGCATGAACGGAACGGCCATGGAAATGACCAGTTTCGGGACGGATGCTGCCTCCATTTTATTCAGGCTGTTGTTTTGAGATGGTGTGTGCACAGTTCTGATGTTCTGCTCCTGAAGCATACTGTTCCTAACATTGTATATGATTTTTCTATTATTTCAATTCCCGAAATGGATATATCGGGGTGAAGGGCGGAAATAACGGTGGTGCGGCAGAAAGAATCCCATTCGGACATTTCAGTTTTTCTCTTCAGGTGGTACAATCGTCTGGAACGCTGTTTAACGCATGATACGGGAAAGGGTATGAAGAATGGAGAAAGAGACCGGAGATCAGAATAAAAAGGAAGAACTGTGGCGGACCGTCAAATTCACCCTGTTTTCCATTTCGGCAGGAGCTATCCAGCTGATTGTATCAGGGCTCCTGACGCATTTTACCAATTTCGGAGTGGCAACCTGCTATTTTATTGCGCTTGTCTGTTCTGTTATCTGGAACTTTACCTTCAACAGGAAATATACATTTCAGTCCGCTAACAATGTTCCGATCGCCATGCTGAAGGTGCTGGGATACTATGCGGTGTTTACGCCTCTGTCCCTGCTGCTCGTTGCGTACCTGTCTGACGGAACGATTTTTGAAAAAATGGTGATTGCAGGGCATCGGAACTGGAACGGGATGCTGGTCATCATCCTGAACATGTTGATCAACTTCGTAACGGAGTATCTGTTTGACCGGCTGGTGGTCTTCCGCGATTCCATCGATACGAACGACGTGGCGGAAAGAAAAAAGAGAGGCAGGGAAAATCAAGCCTCCAAGTGAGATCTGCGGAATTATAATAGGAACTCAGACCGTTCGCCCGGCTTTCCTGCCGGGCGTGTTTTCTGTCCGGGGCTTTCGTAAAAAGCTGTATTTCGGCGCCTGCACGGGCAGTTTCATGAACAGATCCATTTTCGGATGCCTTGTGATCTCAACGGGGCGACCTTCCGCATCGAAGATTTCGCCTGCGGAAAAGGAAACGGGGTCTCCGTCGGGGCGGAGCAGTTCCAGCGTATCGCCCGGCCGGAACCCGTTGCGCTGTGTCAGGTGGGCGTTTCCGGAAGCGTCGCAGGATTCAACCATCGCTACGACATCATAAAGCGAGAGATAGCTGCTGTCATCGGAAGACTGGCCGGGCTGGCCGTAATAAAATCCGGTGCAATAGGGCCGGTGACTCAGCTTATTGACCTCGTCGCGCCAGATTTCGGGAAGGGGAGTGCCTGCCGCCGCACAGTCCAGTGCGTGCCGGTATGCCGCGGTTGACGAGGCGACATAATAGGCGGATTTTGTGCGACCCTCTATTTTCAGGCTGGATACGCCCGCACTGATCAGGTCCGAGACGTGATCGATCATGCACATATCCCTGGAATTGAGGATGAACGTGCCGTTCTCTTCGGAGATCTCAAAAAACTCACCCGGTTTCTGCTCCGCCATCAGGTGATATTTCCACCGGCAGGGTTGGGCGCACATGCCGCGGTTGGGATCTCTTCCCGTCAGATATTCGGACAGCATGCATCTGCCGGAGAAGGAGACGCACATGGCGCCATGGCAGAACGCTTCGATCTCCAGATCGTCCGGAACACGGGAACGGAGTTCGCGTATGGCCTCGACGGACATCTCCCGGGCCAGAACGATCCGCTTTGCCCCGAGATCGTAAAACGCGTTGGCAGCTTCACTGTTCATCACCCCGGCCTGCGTGCTGATGTGGATCTCCGTGTGCGGCGCATATTTCCGGCAGAGGCTGAAAACGCCGAGATCCGTCACAATCAGGCCGTCCGCGCCGAAAGAATCGACCTGCTCGAGAAAGGCGGGCAGAGCCACAAAATCCGAATCTGTCGGAACAGTGTTGCAGGTGACATAGACACGGACGTTCCGGCTATGCGCATATCGGACCGCTGCTTCCAGCTCCGGGCAGGTGAAATTTCCCGTACCCGCGCGCATGCCGAAGGAAGTCCCGGCGAGATAGACAGCGTCGGCGCCGTAAACGACGGCCGCAGTCAGTTTTTCCGGATCGCCGGCGGGGCTGAGTAATTCGGGCTTGCGGAACGGTTTGCTCATAGGTAAAGATCCTTTTATTGATGATCCGGGGCAGGGACGCCATTTCGGGAGTGAACGTTTGAAAAGGGCGTTCCTTTCCCTGAAACGGAGCATCGGACTCCGGGTTCAGTCTTTTACGAAATAATGTCTCGCGACCCAGGTGGAAATGCCGTCCAGACCGGGATAGATGATCCGCTCATTGATATTCAGCTGATCAAGCAGATCCCGGATGACCCACCGGATCTCCCTGCTGATGATGTATTTGACCGTTTGCTCGGTCTTTTCGTCCAGAAACTGTTCGATATCCTGCATGCCGCTGGGGATAATGGAGAAGAAGGCGTACTGGTTCATGATGCGCGGGTCAAAAGAAGGCGGCTCGATCAAGGCGAAAGCGGAATCCTGCATATCCGAATCGTACTGCTCCAGCGTCGGGGCGCAGCTCTGCATGGTGTTCAGCGAAAAAATGGTTTCTTTTTCACGTTCCAGAGCCTGACGGTATTTCTCGGGCAGGATCGAATGGATCTCCGACGCACTGATGCGCCACACCGCGCCGTCGCGGTTACTCATTTTCTGCAGATTATTTTCCGTGGTGGCAAAATGGAGCGCGACCAGCGGAGAAAGCGTCCAGTCCAGAAGCCGCGTGGGCAGGCCGTGATGCTGGCCGACGATCATCTGTTTCCAGACCGAAGCGCTGAGCGATGGATCGTCAATGACGGCATACTTGGTAAAACTCTTTAATATGGACGGTTCAAGCTCCTTCTGCTTCTGCTTGCAGTTCCGCGCGAGGCTGGTAACGAGATGATATCTGCTGTCCGGGGATCCGTGGAAATAAAAATGGCTGCGCCGGCGGTCGATCTCCGGAAGGTAGTCCAGGATTTCAAGCAGCTGCATCGCTTTCTCAAGCGTATCGATCATAACGGTCTGAATCATGGCGGCGGTCCGCTTCGGAAAAGAAACGGCATCTCCTTGCTTTTTTTCTAGAATATCCCGATTTCACGAAAAACACAACGCGGGACCATGCGGAAATCCAACATTGCGATTCGCACGCGCAGAAGATAAAATAGTAATGATCAAAGAAGAAGGGACGGCACTGCGAACATGAAAGAGCGGGAGTTTTCTGCTTCGACAGACTGCCTGCAGGATGTATTATCCTTCGTTGAGCAGGAACTGCAGGCAGCGGATTGCCCTATGCGCATCATGATGCAGATCTTGGTGGCCGTCGAGGAGATCTTCGTCAATATAGCATACTATGCCTATCCCGAAGGCGGAGGGAAGGCGATGATCCGAATGGAAGCGGATGAACATGAGGCCGTTATACGGTTCATGGATATGGGCATTCCCTTTAACCCGCTGGAAAAGCCCGATCCGGACATCACACTTCCGGCGGAGCAGAGAGACGCCGGAGGACTGGGCATATTCATGGTCAAGAAAACCATGGACAGCGTGCTTTATCAGCGCGAAGGACAGAAAAACATACTGATACTGATGAAAAGATATTGACCAGGAGGAAATCGGAATGGAAATCACGAAAAAAAGAGACGGCGGCACACTGAAAATAGCGCTTGAAGGCAGGCTGGACACCTCCACCGCGCCGGAGCTCGAGGAGTTTCTCAAACAGGAGATCAACGGGGTTACGGATATCGAATTTGATTTTAAGAAGCTGGAGTATATTTCATCCGCAGGTCTCAGGGTGCTGCTTTCCACGCAGAAGATCATGAATACGCAGGGGACCATGAAAGTGAAGAATGTATGCCCCGAAATCATGGAAGTCTTCGATATCACCGGTTTCTCAGAGATTCTGACGATCGAATGAGCTGAAAGAACCGCCTTCAGCTTGACGGGATCATGAAAGGTTTCATATCCGGACACAGTCCGGATATGCGGCCTTTTTTCAAAATATGGGGATGATCAGTCTTTGGACCAGTCCTTGCAGACGTCGATCCAGCCGGAAGACCGGGAATAGCGTTCCAGTTCCTCGATGGTGAGTTCAATAGCGCTGTTTGCGCTTCCGCACGCGGGGAAGACGGTACGGAAACGTTTCAGGGAAACATCCAGATAGACCGGAATGCCCGGATTGACCGCAAACGGGCATACGCCTCCGACCGCGTGGCCGATCAGCGGCTCGACTTCATCGTGCTGGAGCATTCTTGCTTTCGTGTGAAACACGGATTTGTATTTTCCGTTATCGATCCTTGCGTCGCCTGCGGCTACGATGAGGGCAGGTGAGGAAAGCTGCATGACGGAAAGCGTTTTGGCAATGCGTTCCGGCTCACAATGCAGGGCCTCCGCCGCGAGCTGAACCGTGGCGCTCGACACGGGAAACTCAAGGATACGGTCCTCTATCTGAAACTGACGGAAGAACTCGCGGACCTTTGCGATGGACATGATGAAACCCCTCCATGGATAGACAGCCAATTTCCGGAGAATGCTGTTTTTAGAGTATTATAGGCGATATAATACAGATTGTATAGAATGCAGGCAGGCCCTGCGGAAAGACAGAGGAGGAATTGCATGGAATACAAATCGGATATCCAGATAGCCCAGGAAAACAAAATGACAAAAATCACCGAGATCGCGGCAGGTCTCGGGATTGATGAGAAATATATCGAGCTGTACGGCAATTACAAGGCAAAGATCGATTTTTCCCTGTTAAAGGACAATGCGGGAAAGCCGGACGGGAAGCTGATCCTTGTTACCGCCATCACGCCGACGCCCGCCGGGGAAGGAAAGACGACAACGGCGGTCGGGCTTGCTGACGGTCTGAAAAAGATAGGGAAGAAAGTGGTCGTCGCGCTCAGGGAGCCTTCCCTCGGGCCGGTATTCGGAATCAAGGGCGGCGCAGCGGGAGGCGGTCACGCGCAGGTCGTGCCCATGGAGGATATCAATCTTCATTTTACCGGAGATTTTCACGCGATCGGAGCGGCGAACAATCTTCTCGCCGCCATGCTGGACAATCATATCCAGCAGGGAAACGCGCTCGGGATCGATCCGAAGCAGATCACCTGGAAAAGAGCCGTTGACATGAATGATCGCCAGCTCCGCCAGATCGTGGATGGACTGGGCGGAAAAACGCAGGGCGTTCCCCGCGAAGACGGTTTTGACATCACGGTGGCGAGCGAGGTCATGGCGGTGCTCTGCCTTGCGTCGGATCTTAAGGATCTGAAGGAAAGGCTTGCACGGATCGTTGTCGGGTACACCTATGAAGGGAAGCCTGTTACCGCGCATGACCTGAAGGCGGAGGGAGCGATGGCGGCGCTGCTGAAGGATGCCATCAAGCCGAATCTGGTGCAGACGCTTGAAAAAACACCCGCATTTGTGCACGGCGGTCCTTTTGCCAACATCGCTCACGGATGCAATTCCGTCGCGGCGACAAGAATGGCCCTGAAACTTGGCGATTATGTGGTGACGGAGGCCGGATTTGCCGCGGATCTCGGCGCCGAAAAGTTTTACGATATCAAATGCAGAATGGCGGGGCTGCGTCCGGCATGCACCGTGGTGGTCGCAACGGTCCGCGCGCTGAAATATCACGGAGGCGTTCCCAAGAACGAACTGGGGACGGAAAACCTATCCGCGCTGGAAAAGGGACTGCCAAACCTGCTGCGGCACGTATCCAATATCCGGGACGTGTTCGGACTCCCCTGTGTCGTGGCGGTCAACGCATTCCCGACGGATACGCGCGCGGAGCTGGACATGGTCCGGCAGAAGTGCGGAGAGCTCGGCATCCGGGTCGCGCTGAGCGAGGTCTGGGAAAAAGGCGGGGAAGGCGGAACGGAACTTGCCGAGGAAGTGGTACGGCTCTGCGAGGAGCCGAACTCGTTCCGACAGGCATATGAGCTGGACGGGACGATCGAGGAAAAGATCGAACAGATCTGCAGGAAGGTCTATCACGCGGACGGGGTGGTGCTTACCCCGAACGCCAAAAAACAAGCGGCACTTCTGACTTCGCTCGGATTTGACAAAATACCGGTCTGCATGGCCAAGACGCAATATTCATTCTCGGACGATCCCGCACTGCTTGGTGCGCCGGACGGGTTTACCGTGACGGTCCGGAATCTGAAGGTGTCCGCCGGCGCAGGGTTTATCGTTGCGCTGACAGGGGACATCATGACGATGCCGGGACTCCCGCGCGTTCCCGCGGCGGAACGGATCGACGTGGACGAGAACGGCGTGATATCGGGTCTGTTCTGATAACGGGAGGGAAAGGATGCTCGATTCTTCGATCAATTATTTTCTGGATGAACTCGGGTCCAAAGCACCGGTACCGGGAGGCGGAAGCACGAGCGCGCTTGTCGGTGCGCTGGCTGCGGCGCTCGGACGCATGTCTGGCGCATTGACGGTCGGAAAAAAGAAGTACGCGGACGTGGAAAACGATCTGAGGGACATGATGGACCGTGCCCAGACGCTACGGGAAAAACTTTGCGCATGCGTGCAGAAAGACATCGACGCGTTTGAGCCGCTTTCCAGGGCGTACGCCATTCCGAAAGACGATCCGGACAGAGACCGGATCATGGAAGAATGTCTCAGAACGGCGGCGTCGGCCCCGCTTGAAATACTGGACCTTTGCTGCGAAGTGGCGGTTCTGAACAAAGAGTTTTCCGAAAAAGCCGGGAAGCTGGTCATTTCGGACGCCGCCACCGGAGCGGCGCTCTGCCGGGCGGCGCTTCACGGAGCCGCCCTGAACGTGAAAGTGAACACCAGCGCCATGAAGGACAGGGCGTATGCGGAATCGATCGAGCGTCATGTGGACGAGGCCCTGCTCCGATACGGTCAGCTTGCGGAAGAAACATTTCATTCTGTATATGGGAGATTTTCCTGATGGCGGAATTGCTGAAAGGTGCTCCGGTCGCGCGGGCCATTCTGGCTGAATGCGCGGAAAGAACGGAAAAACTGCGTGAAAAAGGCGTTGTCCCGACGCTGGCGATCGTCCGGGTCGGCGAGAACGACAGCGATCTGTCCTATGAACGCGGCGCGGA
>JAFZCW010000001.1 GCA_017556125.1 Clostridia bacterium
ATGACGGTGATGCAGTACAGCGCCTCCTCCCCGACGATGAACAGCCGCAGCAGATACAGCCCGAAAAAGCCCAGGGACAGCGCCCCGGTCAGCAGGGGAGACAGCCCGAACCGGTCCCCGATCAGAACCATGAGCGAATAGATGCTGAAGGAAAGGAGAAGACACTGCAGAACGGCGAGCACCGGAAGATACGCGGATTCGCCCGCGAGAAGCCTCAGAAGGGCGATCACGGACGGGTACAGCGGACTGACGCGGATGCTCGCGGTGAGATAGGCCTTCGTATCGCTTCCCGCGATCACGCCGTAACGGACAAAAAGCAGCACGCACAGGGCTGCGAGCACCGGCAGGATATATCTTGTCTTCTTGTTTTGGAACGGATTGATCAGCATAGTCCAAAAAACCGGTCCGGACGCTCAGCCGCGCCGCGGATTCGTTTCGATCAGGCGTTCATAACGCTCCAGCACCTTGTCGAGGACGGTCGGCCACGGGAGGAAAATCGTTCTGGAAGCGGCCTTTCCGAGAAGCAGACCGTAGTAGGGGTTGTCCAGGACCATCCGGATGCCGGCTGCCAGACTTTCCGTCGTATCGTCGCAGAGAAGGCCGTTTTTCCCTTCGATGATCGACTCCGCGGGCGCGGAGCCGCGCACGACGATGCTGGCGGTCTCCATGGCGGCGGCTTCCCGGATGACCATTCCGGAAGTATCGTACAGGGACGGGAACACGAAAAGACTGGCCGCCTGATACAGGCCGTTGATCAGCAGATCCTGCTGAAGGTGACCGGTGAACACCGTCCGGTCCATGATGCCGAGGTCCTGGCATGTCTGCTTGATCTCGTCTGCGTCGGGACCCTGCCCGACCATGACAAGCTGGAAATCATATCCTTCCTTCATGAGCAGAGCCGCGGCTTCCAGCGTTTTCCGGATATTCTTCTTCCAGTTCATCTGGCCGCAGTACATGAGGATCGGGCGGTCGTCCAGATGGAAGGTCTCCTTCGCGACGCGCATATGCTCGTCCGACGGCTTGACGTCCGGCGTTCCGTTCGGCATCACGACGATCTCGCCCTTATATCCGTAATCGCGTAAAACGTCGGCGGAGTTGCTGCTGACAGTCCATACCTCGTCGCAGCGTTCGTAGAAGTTCACGACCATCTTCACGCCGATGTCGGCGAGCATTTTTGCCCCGGTCAGCTTATAGAAATCATCGTAATACTTGCTGTGGAAGGTTCCGACAAGCGGGATCTTCCGGTCGTTGGCAAGGCGGAGCGCCTCCTGGCCCGCGATGAACGGGCTGTGCGCGTGGATGATGTCCAGCTGGATCTTCTGCATGCGTCTGTTGTAATGAACGTCCAGAAGCGGGATGCCGGAATGATACTGCTCCTGCGTCGGAACGCTGACGCTGACGAATTCCAGCAGCTCAAAGGGAAATCCGCCAAGATACCCGATATCCGCCATCGGAGAAATAACATAGCATTCCTGATTCTTTTCACAGAGCGTGACCGCGTAATTGTAGACAACGCGTCCGACGCCGTCCACGATCGGGAAGAAACTGTCTGTAAACTGGCCTATTTTCAAAGTGATGGTCATCCTTTCCGCGGCCTGGACCGCTGATTCATTGTATCACATCAGCAGGGAGAATGGAAAAGAAACGGGGAGCGCGCGGCACTCCGGAAAATGCGTCCGCAGTGCGGATTTTCCGCAGATTCCGTTCTTGACTTATCGTTTTTCCTTGCATATAATAACTAACGGCGTCTTCTCCAGAGAGAAGGAATCGCCTAAGAGAGGGGGGAAACAAATGGAAATTCGCGTTGGTGAAAATGAATCCCTTGAAAGCGCTCTGAAGCGGTTCAAACGCAAATGTGCCCGTTCCGGCGTCCTCGCAGAAGTTCGTCGCCGTGAGCATTATGAGAAGCCGAGCGTAAAACGCAAAAAGAAGGCTGAAGCCGCCAGAAAACGCAAATATTGATTGGCGAATCTTGGGGAAAATCCGGTCCGGTGCTGCATCGGGCCGGTTTTTTTATATTGAAAAGCAATTGTTACAACATTTCCAAGAAACGGAAAAGTCAGTTGTCAAAAAATGGGAGATGTGTTTTAATGCCGAAGAAGAAAGGGGATTATTACATGAAAAAGATTATTGGAATCATTCTGGTGTGCCTGATGGCCTGTTCCTGCTTCGCGGGGTGCGCGCGCGCCGCTGCCGAGCAGCAGAGCCTTTCGGATATTACGCCTCAGCCCGAGAGCGAACTGAGCGGTGACTCGGTTGGAATGCCCAATCCCATCGTGGACGTCGCGTCCGTCGATGAGATCAACAAAATGGTCGGATGCAACCTGAAAAGCGTCCAGAATATCTACGACGGGATCGCGGAGGAAGGTTTTACCGTGATCAACGGGGAACCGAAGATCGGCGAATACCGCTTTACCTATCAGGGAGTCCCGGTCGTGCTCCGCGCGGGCATTACCGAGAACGACATCTCCGGGATATACATGTCCGGGTCGACCACGCCGGAAACTTTTCTGACGGAAAGCAACCCCTACGCGGTCGTTGATACCGGATACGGCCTGTGGACCCGCTGGTTCGCGGGCGGCATGCAGTATTCCATCCAGGTCGGGACCGGCCAGGATCCGGTCCGGACGGAAGACGGATCCACGCTGGAAGACGTCGTTCTGATGTTCCGGGATTATCAGGCCTACGCGTATCTGCCCTGGTACGCGGATGAAGAGATCGTGGATTACCCGGATGACGGCTCCGGCCGCTATGAGTTCATGATGCGCGACAGGCAGCTGATGCGGGAACTGAACGAGTCCATTTCCGGAAACTTCGGAACCGGGAACCTGATCCCGTTCCGCAGCCTTGCGGAGGAGAACGGACCGGAATATAAGCATACGGTCACCGTTTCCAGCATGGACGAACTGCTCGCCGCCATCGCCCCGGATACGGAAATCATTCTGAAGGCGGGCGAATATCTTCTGACAAGCGCTTCCGATTACGGCAAGGGCGTGCGTCCGTACTACGTCTGGGAGGATTCCTGGGACGGATTCCAGCTGAAGATCCGCGGCGTGGACAATTTCTCCATCCGCGGCGAATATGAAGAAGCTGACGGCACGGTCAATCTTCTGTCGACGCTGCTTGCGGAATCCCGCTATGCCATCGTTCTCCAGTTCTCCGGCTGTTCCAACGTGCGGATCGCGGGTCTTGTCGTCGGGCATACGGAGCAGGGCGAATGCACCGGCGCCGTTGTGGACTTCAACGACTGCACCGGCGTATCCGTGCAGGCCTGCGAACTGTTCGGCTGCGGGACTTTCGGCATCACGGCCGAAGACACCGTCGGGATCGACGCGAAGGATACGATCATCCATTCGTGCTCCTACGGGCATGTGGAGATGTACCGCTGCAAGGACGTGCGCTTTGACAAGTGTTCCTTCTTCGAAACATTCGGATATATCGGGAACCTCTTCTCCGGATGCGACGGAGTCAGCTTCAGCGACTGCGATTTCGCATTCAATTCCGCCGGCAATCTGTTCATGGCGGAAGAGGGGACAGACGCGGTGCATCTGAACAACTGCCTGCTGGCCTACAACAACATGGAAGAAGGCCTCTTCGGCGGGAATACCGGAAAGTACAGGATCAGCGGCGGCGCGTACGTGGATTATTCGATGATGACCGGGCAGTATGCGGCGATCCCCGTCGGAGACGGGAAGCTGGAGATGTACACGGCGCCGGTCGTAACACCGGAACCGTAAACAGGCTCCGGACGAACGGAAACACATCCAATGCACAGGCATCCGCCTGTGCATTTTTGCTGCCCCGGCGTAGTCCGGCGCGGCGTCGGAACGCTTTTTGAACAATGTTTTAATTCTGACATTTCGCGTCACGGCTTGCGGAACAGATATGGTATATTCCTTTTGTTGGAGTATACAAGATGAAGTCCATTCAAAAAGGGGAGCCTTAGATATGAAGTGCAGATATTGCGGCAGTACCGAGAGCAAGGTTATCGACAGCAGACCGACAGAGGACAACAGCGCGATCCGGCGCCGCAGGGAATGTCTGGAATGCGGGAGAAGGTTCACGACCTATGAGAAGATCGAGGAGATCCCGATCATGGTCGTCAAGCGCGACGGGCGCAGGGAGCCGTTCGACAGCGCGAAGATCCGCAGCGGGATCCGCAAGGCGTGCGAAAAGCGGCCCATTTCCGCCGCGACGCAGGACAAGCTTGTGGAGGATATCACGAGAGATGTGTACAACACGCTCGCTTCCGAGGTGTCGACGGCCAGTATCGGCGAGATCGTGATGAACAACCTGAAAAAGGTCGACGAGGTCGCTTACGTCCGGTTTGCGTCCGTATACCGCGAATTCAAGGATACGCAGACGTTTATGGCGGAGCTTCAGCGCCTTCTGGACGAAAAGAACTGATGAACAAAGAGGAATTCCTCTCATCCTGGAAGCTGGTCAGATGCGGGTATTCGTATCACGAGAATGACAGCGGGGTCGGGAGCTTTACATTACCGGTTTTTTCTGAAATGCCATGGCTTGCTCATGGCTTTTCTGCACGTACGGGCGGGATCAGTACAGGATATCTCGCCTCTTTGAACCTGAGCTTTACAAGGGAGGAAGAGCCGAGGGAGATCACCATGGAAAACTACCGCATCTTCTGCGAAGCGGAAGGGATCCCGGTGGAAAGCATGGTCATGGACGCCTATGTGCACGGCACGACCGTTCTCCGGGTGGACAGAAACGACCGGGGAAAAGGATACACGCGTTCTCCGCTTCCGGACTGTGACGGGCTTGTGACGAACGATCCTGCCGTAACCCTGATGACGGGTCACGCGGACTGCATGGCGTTTTATTTCGCGGATCCGGAGACGAGGAGCATCGGCCTGTGCCACGCCGGGTGGCGCGGCGCGTTTTCCAGGATCGGATGCGAGGTCGTCAGGAAGATGCGGGAGGAATTCGGATCGGACCCGGCCGACATCGTGGCGGGACTCGGGCCGTCCATCTGCGCGGACTGCTTTGAAGTGGACGAGTCGCTGGGCAGGGATTTCGCGGAAGCGTTTCCCGCGGCGGACTGTCTGCTGCCCGGGAAGCGTCCCGGAAAGGCGTATGTGGATCTCTGGAAGGTCGCGGTCAGCCAGTTTCTGGAATCCGGCATCCTTCCGGAGCACATCTCCCTGATGGGCGTCTGCACGGTGGAGGACGCCCGGCTGTATTCCTACAGGGGAGACGGGGGCCAGACGGGCGGCATGGCGGCCTATCTCAGGATCCTGTCCCCGGATGTTTGACAGACAGATTTTTGGCAAGTATAATACTTAGGTTGCGATAATACATTATAAGGGATCAGAAAGGTAGAAACACTCATGAAACGGTTTGGCAGAATCATGATTGCCGCAGTCCTTGCGGTATGCATGGCGCTTGCGACCACCGGATGCGCTTCCGGGAAGATCGCCGCTTCCGTCGGCGACAGAAACATCACGGTAACGGAACTGAAAAACATTTATGACAGCAATCAGTCGTACGCATCCATATACGGCTTCGATACAACGACGGCGGAAGGCAGACAGGAGTTTCTGGAGCTCATTCTGGATCAGCAGCTTTCGAACGCGGTCCAGGCATATCAGGCGGAAAAGGCCGGCGTCCAGCTGACGGCGGAAGAAAAGGAAACGGCAAAAACAGCCGCCGACAGCGCATACGATCAGTTCATCCAGCAGTTCGTGGATTACGCGAAACAGGCCGGATCCACCGATCCTGAAGTATACGCGAAGAAGATCATGGCGGAATCCCTTGCCAAGAGCGGAACGTCTCTTTCCAAAGTGAAGAAGGAGTTCCTGCGGGAGCAGGAGGATTCCATCCGCACCAGCAAATACCGCGAGCAGCTGCTCGAGGGCGCGACGCTTTCCGATGCCGACCTCGTCCAAATGTACGAGGACGAACTGGAACTCCAGAAGCAGGAACTCACGGAGAACCCGTCCTACTACTTCGTGATGGAACAGTACCATGTCTACGGATATACGTACATGCCGCTCTATGTGCCGGAGGGATTCTTCTATGTCCGCCAGATCCTGGTCGACAACGAGGAAACGGCCAATACGATCCTCGGGAAGATCCAGGCGGGAGAGGATTTTGAAGCTCTGCTCAAGGAGTACAATACGGATCCCGGCATGGATACCAACCCGGAAGGGTATGTGATCGGGGAAGGCGCCAATTTCGTGACAGAGTTTCTGGACGCGGCGCTGGCGCTGGAGAACGAGGGCGACGTCTCGCCCGTCGTCCAGTCCGAGCACGGCTATCACATCATCAAGAGAATGGGCAATGTCCCGAGCGGTCCCGTCCCCTATGAGGAGGTCAAGGACGAGTTCAACGAAATGGCGGTCAGCAACCACGAGTCCGAATACTACAACAATCTGGTAAGCGGCTGGCTCCAGGAGGATTCCGTCAAGAGGTATCCGGAAAACTACGCAAGCATCGCGGAATGAGACTTCCGTTTTGTTCAGACAGGCAGGGCTTTTCCCCGCCTGTTTTTTTATGTCCGAATGTGAAATCCTTTCAACATAATACGCGCGTTTATTGTTAAGCGAAATGCGTTTTGATATGATATGGTGCAGCAGGGAGTGACGGAAAGATGGCATATATCGAGATCAGAGACGTAAGAAAACAGTACCGTATGGGCGAGGTCACGATCAACGCCCTGGACGGGATCGACTTCTCCGTAGAAAAAGGGGAACTGTGCGTGGTCGTCGGGCCTTCCGGCGCGGGCAAGACCACGCTTTTGAATATTCTCGGGGGAATGGATACGGCGACAAGCGGCGAGATCATCGTGGACGGCGTGCATATCGAGCGGTTCTCCCAGAAGCAGCTCACGCTCTACCGGCGGGAGACGGTCGGCTTCGTATTCCAGTTCTACAATCTCGTACAGAATCTGACCGCCAGGGAAAACGTGGAGCTTGCGACGCAGATCTGCCGCCATCCGTATGACACGGACCAGGTTCTGGAACTGGTCGGCCTTGCCGACCGGAAAAAGAATTTCCCCGCGCAGCTTTCGGGCGGCGAACAGCAGCGCGTCTCCATCGCCCGCGCGCTCGCGAAGAATCCGAAACTGATGCTCTGCGACGAGCCGACCGGCGCGCTGGACTACCAGACCGGCAAACAGGTTCTGAAGCTTCTGCAGGACTGCTGCAGGAAGCAGGGAATGACGGTCATCATCATTACGCACAACGCTGCGCTGAAGCCCATGGCGGACCGGATCGTCACCATCAAAAACGGCAGGATCGACGACAACATGCGCAATCCGGAGCCGGTATCGATAGAAAAGATTGAATGGTAACCGGATGAGATCGAAGTATCTGTGGATCAATCTGTTCAGAGAAATCGCGCGTACGATGACGCGGTTTCTTTCCATATTCTTCATTTCACTGATCGGCGTGGCGTTTTTCGCCGGAGTCCGTGCCGCGAGCCCGGACATGAAGGTTACCGCCGACCGGTATCTGGACAAGGCGCATCTTGCCGATATCACGGTCATGTCCTCCGCGGGCATCACGCAGGACGATCTCGACGCGCTCCGGGCGATCAAGGGCGTGGAAACGGTGGTCCCGCTCCTTTCCTCGGACGTCATGATGCACAGGGAATCGGACGGAGAAACCACGGACTACAACATCCATCTGATCTCCATGCCTCTTTCGGAGCAGGATGAACACGCCGCAAAGTGGTCGCTGAGACCGGATTACGGGATCAGCGGGGAAGACTTTACGCTGAACATACCGGACCTCACGGAAGGAAGGTTCCCGGAGGACGATCATGAAATCGCCGTCGATACGAGACTCAGGCGCCTTGCGGGCCTTCGGACGGGGGACAGGGTCGTTCTCTCCGCGAACGGAGTCCGCGAAGAACTGTACATCTGCGGTTTTCTGGATTCCCCGAAATACATCTCCGAGTTCGGCCGCGGCAACAGCACGATCGGAAACGGGGACAGCAACGGATTTGCGTACGTGTCGGGCAACACGATCGGCAGGCTGGGGTCCAAGCTGCCGCTTCTGTCGCTGTTTTCCGTCCGGTATTCCGAAGCGGATATCAAGGTCAAGGGCGCGGAAGAACTGAACTGTTTTTCCGATGAATACAAGGAACTCGTGGACGCCGTGAGCGACCGGATCGAGGCGTACGGGGAAACGACGGACGCGACCTGGTATGTGCAGGACAGGGAAAGCAATCCCGGCTACCGCGATTACTCCGAAAACACGGAACGGATCGAGGCGATCGGCATCTACTTCCCGCTGATCTTCCTGCTTGTGGCGATGCTTGTCGCGCTGACGACCATGACGAGAATGGTCGAGGACCAGCGGATCGAGATCGGAACGCTGAAGGCCCTGGGCTATTCGCAGAATTCCATCGTCATGCAGGAACTGATGTACGCGGTCCTCGCAAGCCTGACAGGCAGCCTGATCGGCGCAAGGCTGGGGTTCTGGATATTCCCGACCGTCATCGTCAATTCCTACGGGATCATGTACCGTCTTCCCGACTTTCATGTGCAGTACTGGCCGGATCTCGCGGCGATCTCCGTCTGCGCGGTCGTGGGGAGCGTCACGCTTGCCGCCGCGGCCGTCACGTTTTCCGCTCTGCATGAAGTGCCCGCCTCCCTGATGCGGCCCAAGGCGCCGAAACCCGGCAAGCGGGTTCTGCTGGAGCATGTCGGTTTCATCTGGAACAGGCTGGGCTTCACGACCAAGGTCACGATCCGGAACATGTTCCTGTATAAAAAGCGCTTCTGGATGTGCGTGATCGGGATCGCCGGAAGCTGCGGCCTTCTGGTAACGGGGTTCGGGCTTTCAGACTCCATCTTCGGGATGATCCCCGCGCAGTTCGAACGGCTCTGGCGTCTTGATTTTGAAGCGTATCTCTATGACGCGATGCCGGAAGACGAGATCGACGGGCTCGTGAAGCACCTGGATCCGCAGGGCGAACTGTACAACGTGGCCTACTGCTACGACAAGAGCGTTTCCGGCGGAGCCGGGGATGAAACGACATCGGACCTTCACCTGTTCGTGACGGGGAATCCCGAGGAGCTCTCCAAACTGATATGCTTCAATGACGACGACGGGAATCCGATCCCGTTCGGAAACGGGGGAGCCATCGTTACCAAGAAGATCGCGGAGAATCACGGGCTCCGGGTCGGAGACAGAATCTCGTTCAAACTGGGAGACGATTCCTATGACGCGGATATCATCGGGATCGCGGAGAACTATGTCTATCACTATATTTACATGACCTCCGATTACTATGAACGCATCACGGGGGAAGAAACGCTTTTCAACTGCATGTATGCGAACGTGTCCGGGTACAAGGAGGCGGACGCGGACGCAAAGAAAGCGATCGAGGACGAGTGGAACACCCGTTTTCTCGCGGACAGCAGGGTCTATCTGACCACATTCCTGTCGGGGATCCACCATGATATCTACGATACGCTGAGCGTTCTGAATTATGTCGTGGCGATCCTGATCATCGCGGCGGCGGCGCTGTCCTTCGTCGTGATGCTGAACCTGACGAACATCAACATCACGGAACGGAGAAGAGAGCTCGCGACATTGAAAGTCCTCGGGTTCACGGACAAGGAGATGTACGATTACGTCTTCCGCGAGAACAATGCGCTCGCCGTGATCGGCACGGCGCTCGGCCTGGTGCTCGGGAAATATCTGCACCGGTTCGTCGTGACGACGGTCGAGGTGGACATGGTCATGTTTATCCGGAAGGCCGATCCCCACAGCTATGTGTATTCCGCCGTTCTTTCCCTGGCGTTTGCCATGATCGTCAATCTTTTCATGCGCGGAAAGGTGCGCAGGATCAACATGGTCGAATCGATGAAGAGCGCCGAGTAGAGAAAGCTGTGAATTAGCAGTGCAGGCATGATATAATAAAAAATTGAGCAATAGATTTTTACCGGGTTCCGGGACCGGACGGAAAGGAAATGAAATGAAAAAGACAGTCAGAATTCTTTGCATTATTTTTGCGGCGCTGTTTCTGATATCCACGTTTGCCGTCTACATCTTCAGATGAAACGCGTCTCTGAAACAATCATCTGCCTGCTGACGGGAGCCGCCCTGCTGCTCTCTCCGTTCCGGATCACGGCCGCGGAGAGTGCGGACGGTGTTTCCGTTGAGCGGACGGAGACTGTCTACGTGACGGCGGACGCTTCCGGCAAGCCCCGCGAGGTGCTGTCCAGCGTCTATCTGGTCAATCCGGACGGCAGGGAGACCATCGAGGACGCCAGCAGCCTGACGGACGTCAAGTGTCTCACGCAGAACAAAACGCCTGTCAGGACGGATTCCGGCTGGTCGTTTGCCGCAGGAGGGGAAGACGTCAGCTATCAGGGGACCGCGGATGCCGCGGGACTGCCTGTATCCATGACCGTTACCTATTCGCTTGACGGTGCCGAGATGTCCCCGGAGGAGATCGCGGGGAAGGCCGGACATGTCCGCGTAACGGTGCGGTATTCGAACAATCTCCGGAATACGGTTACGCTGAAGGGCAAACAGGTCGAACTCTGCACGCCACTGACCGTGATCACCATGATAGAGCTGGACGATTCCTTTAAGAACATCACGGTTCAGAACGCGAAACTGATGACGGACGCCGGCGCTTCCACCGTGATGGGGACCACGTTCCCGGGCCTCGCGGAAAGCCTGGATACCGATGCGAAGGATTCCCTTTCCGAAACCTTTTCCTTTGAGGCGAACACAAAATCGTTTTCCATGGAGTCCATCACGGCCGTGGTCGTGACCGGACTGCTGAACGCGGACGATCTCGGCAGCATGGACGATCTGGAGGATTTCGTTACCGGCGTGGATGACCTGAACGAAGCGGGGGAGGATCTGACGGACGGAGCGAAAGCGCTGTACCGCGGGCTGAGAAAATACGCCGAGGGCATGGACGATTTCACCGACGGGATCGAGGATCTGGAAAACGGGGCGGATTCCCTTCATTCCGCCGTTTCGTCCATTGACATGAGCGGACTGAACAGAGCCGTATCCGCAGCGAAGGACGCAGCGGGGGACGCGGCGGATGACATTTCCTCCGCACTCGGGAAAATCCAGAGCAGCCTTGATCCCGAGGTGCTTGCGGAGATCTCCGGAGCGCTCTCCGATCTCGGAGACGCGCTGAGAAACGCCAAGACGGCGGAAGGCATCCTGAAAGAGATCCCGTCCGTCGATCTTGACGACCTGAAAGACGGAACGAAGAAGCTTGCCAAAGGCGTTGAAACCCTTCACAAGGGCGCTTCCGCGCTGACATCCAGCGCGGGGAAGCTGGAAAGCGGCGCCAGATCGCTGTACAGGGGACTTCGGGATTTCTATAACGACGGCCTTCAGGAACTGGATGAACAGACGGACGGGCTCTCCGTCGCGGTGGACCGCAAGGACGCGATCCTGGATCTGGGAGAGGCATATACCGCCTATTCTTCCGAGCCTGTGGAGAAGGGTTCCGTGAAATTCATGTACACAACGGACAGCATCTACGTGCCGAAAGTGCAAGCGCCCGCGGAGGACGAGTCATCGCAGGAGGAAGCGGAGGCGGCGGAAACGTCGCCGGAATCCGGACCGACCGCTTCGGACGTGTTCGAACGGTTTGAAGAATTCTTCAAGGGGCTGTTCGGGATCCGCGGCGACTGACGGATTGTCCCGCATGACCGCATACAAAGACTATCATTCGTAATGGAGCAGATAAATTGGATACTCAGAAAAAGAAAAAAAGGAAACTGAAACCGGCTGTTATCGTTCTGATCGTTCTGGCGCTGATCGGCGCAGGCGTCGCCGCCTTTTTCCTTCTGAACCGATCCGGAACGGATGATTACGCATACGTCCAGAGCGTGGCGGAGATCATCCAGGCAAACGGCGGCGTTGTGCTCAGCGACCGCTATTCCGGCGTCGTGGAAGCAAAGAACACCGTAAAGATCCGTCTGGAGGAAGACAGGACGGTGGATCAGTGCTTCGTCGAGGTCGGGGACGACGTGGAGACGGGCACGCCTCTGTTTTCCTATGATATTGACAAGCTGCAGATGACGTCCCAGCAGCTGCTGATCGACTATGAAACGCTGCTGAACAATATCACCAGCTATAACGACGAGATCAAGAGCCTGGAAAAACAGCTGAAAAAGGCCAAGGCATCCGCGAAGGCGGAGCTGAACGTCCAGCTGCAGACGGCGAAACTGAACGTCATGAAAGCGGAGTATGACGCGAAGGAGAAGAAGAAAGCCCTCGATGAAGCCGAAGCGATCATCCATGACAATATCGTGCGGGCGACCTCCCCGGGGACCGTGCGGGCCATCAATCCGCCGACCTCGGACAACTCGGGGGAAATGCCTTCTTCCAATGAAGACGCCTATATGGTGATCGTATCCAACGCCGATTTCTGGGTCAAGGGCACGATTTCCGAGCAGGGCGCCTATCAGCTCTCGGTCGGAACGCCCATGACGCTTCGCTCCAGGGTGGACGAGGGAAAGACCTGGTCCGGTTCGATCGTGAAGGTGAATACGGAGCAGCCCGTCGAGAGAGAGGGCTATTATTCCGACAGCGTCGGGGAGAACACCAGCAAATATGCTTTCTATGTTTCCCTGGACAGCACCGACGACCTTATGATGGGCCAGCACCTGTATATTGAATTCGGTTCCGGTTCCGGTTCCGGTTCCGGGATCCGGCTGCTCTCCTCCTATCTCGCTGAAGAAAACGGAGGATTCTTCGTGTATGCCGCCGACCGGAACGACAGGATCGAAAAGAGAAGCGTATCCGTCGGGAATTACGATGAAGAGACGGACACCTATGAGATCACTTCGGGACTGAGCGTATCGGACAGGATCGCCTATCCGAGCGAGGGGATCCATTCCGGCATGAAGGCGGCGGATCCGGGATACGCCGCGGAGGCTTCGGAAGCGCAGCCTGAAGAAGGCATGGAGTATCCGGAAGCGGAATACCTTGAAGAAGCGGAATTTGCGGGGTAAGCAGTTTGATCGTTGAAATAAAAGACCTTTGCAAGGATTATATTCAGGGTGAGCAGATCGTTCCGGTCCTGCATCATATCAACATGCAGGTCAGGGAGGGCGAATATGTTGCCATCATGGGCCCTTCCGGGTCCGGCAAAACGACCCTGATGAATATTCTCGGATACCTCGATGTCCAGACTTCCGGCACCTATCTGCTGGAAGGGATGGATTATTCCCACGCGACCGATGAGGAAATGGCCCGCATCCGGAACGAATACATCGGATTCGTGTTCCAGACCTATTATCTGATGCAGCGCCAGAAGGCATGGGAAAACGTGTCGCTCCCGCTTTCGTTCCGGGGCATTTCCAGAAGGGAACGCCGCGAAATGGCGGAGGAAGCGCTGAGACGCGTCGGCCTGGAGGACAGGATGGATTTTTATCCGAGGCAGCTCTCGGGCGGCCAGTGCCAGCGGGTCGCGATCGCAAGGGCGATCTGCACCAATCCGAAGCTTCTTCTTGCCGATGAGCCGACCGGCGCGCTGGATTCCAAATCAGGGCTCCAGATCATGGAAATCTTCGATTCCCTGAACCGGGACGGCGTGTCCATTGTCATGATCACGCACGAATACAGCGTGGCCAAGCGCGCGTCCCGCATCCAGTATATTTACGACGGGTGCATTTCAGACAGGGATCTCCGTCCCAGAACGGAGGAAGACATAAAATGAGAAAACCGACGAAGAAGACCAATATCATCCTTCTTTCCCTGGGCGGCCTGCTGGCTGCGTGCGGCATTCTGTTCGCCGTGCTGAAACTGCTGCCCGGCAAGGAAGTTCCCGTTGTCTCCGTTGCCGACTGGAGCATCGGGTGGATGAGCGACGACATCCAGATGATCGGGCCGGCCGCATCCGACAGCTGGCAGAATGTTCCGTATGAAAAGGACCGGACGATCCTGGAAGTATTCGTGCAGGAAGGCGATAAAGTAGCGAAAGGGGATCCGCTCTATCAGTATGACGCCACCGCGGATGCCATCGACCTCGAGCTGAAGAGTTCGAAGATCGAATCGCTGATCTATCAGATCGAGAAGGATAAAAAGCAATATAAAAAATACGCCAAGAAGGAATATGAAAGCACGCTGCCTTCGGAAACGGAAAACGAGGCGGATCATACTGCCCTGGCGGGCACCGGTCTGTTCCGGAACGGCATCGCCCTGTCTCCCGTACGGCTTCTGCAGCCGATCTTGCTGGCGGATGATGATCCCGAACCGAAGATCACCGCGCTC
>JAFZCW010000049.1 GCA_017556125.1 Clostridia bacterium
CTGGACTGCGGGTCATGCGGCGCGCCGAACTGCCGCGCATTCGCTCAGGACGTGATTCAGGGCACCAGAAGCCTGAACGAATGCATTGTGCGGATGCGCGAACACATGAAGCCTTTTATCGAATCGTTCGATGCTTCCAACGTTCCCGACAGCGTGCAGCAGTTTCTGGTAAAACCCGAGCACACGGAGGACAAGTCATGACAGTCGGTGAGCTCAGTAAAATGTTAGACCTGACTCCCTTCTCCGTCGCAAACGAAGACCGGACGGTATCAGGCGGATATGTCGGAGATCTGCTGTCGTGGGTAATGGGGCGTGCCGAATCAGACCAGGTCTGGATCACGATCATGTCCAACCAGAACATTGTTGCGGTCGCTACGCTTACGGATGTCGCAATGATCGTTTTGGCCGAAGGTGTCCGTCCGGATGAAGGTGTGGCCGAAATCGCCGCCGGCAGGGGAATTAACCTGTACGGTTCAAAGCTGCCCGCGTTTGAGCTCGCAACCCGTATCGGTTCGGTGATATGACGCGATACAAATATGATCTTCATATTCATTCGTGCTTATCACCGTGCGCAGATGACGACATGACGCCCGCGAACATCGCAGGCATGGCGCATCTGAACGGCCTCCAGCTGCTGGCCCTGACCGATCATAACAGCTGCAAAAACTGCCCAGCCTTCTTTGAAGCCTGCAGGCAATACGGAATCGTGCCGGTTCCGGGCATGGAACTGTGCACAGCGGAGGAAATCCACGTCGTCTGTCTGTTTTCCTCCCTTGCCGACGCAATGGCGTTCGGCAGCGACGTGGAAAAGCACCTGCTCCCGATCAGCAATAAACCCGACATCTTCGGGAACCAGCTGGTTGTTGATGCGGAAGACAATGTTCTCGAGGCTATGGACACCTTGCTGATTAACGCAAGCACCCTGAGCCTCCCGGAAGCCGTAAGTCTGTGTCTGCGGCATTCCGGCGCCTGTTTCCCGGCACACATCGACCGGGAATCGCACGGCATTGTTGCCGTGCTGGGCGGTCTTCCCGAGGATCCTGAGTTCCGGACGATCGAACTCAGTCGTCTTGCCGGCGAGGACTGCGAAAAGAACTTCCCCGGAAAGCTTGTGCTTCATTCCAGTGACGCACATCACCTGTGGGATATCGGAGACGGAACATACAGTCTCGAAATTGACGATGAGCCTTACAGCAGCGCACGTGTACGCGAAGAGCTGCTGAAGAAGATAAAGAACGGATTATTATGAAGGAACTGTCGCTGAACATTCTGGATATCGCCGAAAACTCCGTCAAGGCAGGCGCTTCCCATATAGAGATATCCATCACGGAAAGAGGAAACTCCCGTGAACTTGTCATTACGGACGACGGATGCGGAATGTCGAAAGAAATGGTTGCAACCGTGACGGATCCGTTCACTACTTCCAGAACGACAAGACCTGTCGGCATGGGGATCCCTCTCCTGAAACTCGCCGCGGAACAGACGGGCGGGCACATTGATATCTCCTCGAGCCAGGGTCCGGATCACGGGACGCGTGTCTGCGCGCAGTTTTTCACGGATCACATTGACTGTGTCCCGCTTGGAGATCTTGCGTCGACCATGGTAACTCTGATTCAGGGAAGTCCGAATCTTGACTTTTCCCTCGTCTATGACACGGAGGAAGGCCGCAAGACTCTGGACACGGGCGAAATGCGCGAGATTTTGGGAGAAGACGTACCGCTTGACAGTCCGCCCGTTCTGATGTGGGTCGCCGAATTGATCCGTGAGCCGTTTGACGCCGAGAATTCGACCGAATAGTTTTTCAGAATATAAGGAAACTTCAATTTATAATTGCGGAAAGGATGAATTAGTATGAAATCTCTAGCAGAACTCCAAGCCATCCGTGACAGGATGAAGAACAGCGTTGCGCTGCGTGAAGGCAGCGGAGACATCCGCATCGTTGTCGGTATGGCAACCTGCGGAATCGCGGCAGGAGCCCGCCCCGTCTTGAATACTTTCGTTGAGGAAGTCGAGAAGCAGGGCCTCGTCGGGAAAGCCACCGTGACACAGACCGGTTGCATCGGCATGTGCCGTTTTGAACCGATTGTTGAGGTCTTTGAAGAAGGAAAAGACCGTGTAACATATGTCAAAATGGATTCCGAAAAGGCAAAACGCGTTGTCGCCGAGCACATCAAGGGCGGTCGTCCCGTCTACGAGTATACAATCGGCGAAGCTCAGAAATAATGGGAGGTAGACCATGATACGTTCACATGTACTCATTTGCGGCGGTACCGGCTGCACCTCTTCCAACAGCCCCGCTATCCGCAAAAAAATGGAAGAGTCTCTCGCCGCGCATGGCCTGGCGGATGAAATCAAAGTTGTCCAGACCGGATGCTTTGGTCTTTGTGCGCTTGGTCCGATCATGATTGTGTATCCGGAAGGCGTTTTCTACAGTCGCGTTACAGTCGATGATGTAGAAGAGATCGTCGAGAATCATCTGCTCAAGGGCAGAGTCGTCGAGCGTCTGGTATACAATGAACCCGCGGGAGATGTCAAGCATGAAGTTTCGTCCCTTGCGGATACCGGCTTCTACAAGACACAGCTCCGTGTAGCGCTCCGCAACTGCGGTGTCATCAATCCTGAAAACATCGATGAATACATCGGCGTTGACGGCTATCAGGCTCTCGGAAGAGTTCTGACGGAAATGACCCCTCAGGAAGTCATCAATCTGATGAAGGCATCCGGTCTCCGCGGACGCGGCGGCGCGGGATTCCCCACCGGATTGAAATGGGAATTCGCTGCAAAGAATGTCTGCGATGAAAAATACGTCATCTGCAACGCGGACGAAGGCGACCCCGGCGCGTTCATGGATCGTTCCGTTCTTGAAGGCGACCCGCACTCCGTACTGGAAGCGATGGCCATTGCCGGTTATGCAATCGGAGCCCATCACGGTTACATCTACGTCCGTGCAGAGTATCCGATCGCCGTCAAGCGTCTTGAAATCGCCATCAAACAGGCACGGGAATACGGCCTGCTCGGCAAGAACATCTTTGACAGCGGTTTTGATTTTGACATTGATATCCGCCTCGGCGCCGGCGCTTTCGTCTGCGGCGAAGAAACGGCTCTGATCACGTCCATCGAAGGCAACCGCGGCGAGCCCCGGAACAAGCCCCCGTTCCCCGCGAACAAGGGTCTGTTTGAAAAGCCCACCATTATCAACAACGTTGAAACTCTGGCCAACATTCCCCAGATCATCAACAAAGGGCCCGAATGGTTTTCTTCCATGGGCACGGAAACCAGCAAGGGCACAAAGGTCTTTGCCTTGGGCGGCAAGATCACGAACACCGGTCTCGTTGAAATCCCGATGGGCACGACCCTTCGTGAGATCCTCTTTGATATCGGCGGCGGAATTCCCGGAGGAAAACAGTTCAAGGCGGCGCAGACAGGCGGACCGTCGGGCGGCTGCATTCCTGCCAAGCATCTTGACACCCCGATCGACTATGAGAGCCTGAAGGCAATCGGATCCATGATGGGCTCCGGCGGTCTTATCGTCATGGATGAAGACAACTGTATGGTCGACGTTGCAAGATTCTTCCTTGAGTTTACCGTTGATGAGAGCTGCGGAAAGTGCACCCCCTGCCGTATCGGCACACGCCGGCTTCTGGAAATGCTGAACAACATTACGGAAGGAAAGGCCACGCTTGAGGATCTCGACAAGATGGAAGACCTGTGCCATTACATTCAGAAGAATGCAATGTGCGCACTCGGACAGACTGCTCCGAATCCTGTGCTTTCCACGCTGAAATATTTCCGCGAAGAGTACGAAGCGCATGTCGTCGAAAAACGCTGCCCGGCCGGTGTCTGCAAGAAGCTCATCTCCTATGAGATTGACCCCGACAAGTGCCGCGGCTGCACTGCGTGCGCCAGGAAATGCCCGGTCGGAGCTATTTCCGGCACCGTAAAACAGCCTCATGTCATCGACAAGAGCAAATGCGTTAAATGCGGCGTTTGTATGGAAACATGCAAATTCGGCGCAATACTCAAGAAATAAGGAGGTCGCAACATGGAAAACGTACATGTAAAAATTGATGGAATAGAGGTTGAAGTCCCTTCCAATTATACGATCCTCCAGGCTGCACACGAAGCGGGCATCACCATCCCCACCCTGTGCTACCTTAAGGATATCAATGCCATTGCGGCATGCCGCATGTGCCTTGTCGAGGCGACCGGCGTCCGCAATCTGGCTGCCGCCTGTGTCCAGCAGGTCGCTGACGGAATGGAAGTCAAGACCAACACCCCCGAACTTCGCAAATCCAGAAAAACCACTCTGGAACTGATGCTTTCAAACCACCGCATGGAGTGCCTCTCCTGCGTCAGAAGCGATGACTGCGAACTCCGCCGGCTTGCTTCTGAATACGGCGTAGATCAGAACAGATACACCGGTTACGAACAGCTTCCCAAAGAGGAAGTCGTGGCAGTCGGTTCGGACGGACTTGAGCCGCGCATCCTTCGCGACAACAGCAAGTGTATCCTCTGCCGCCGCTGCATCGCCGTCTGCCGTCATAATCAGCATGTCGCCGTTATCGGCGCGAATGACCGCGGATTTGAAACACATGTCGCCAGCGCGTTCGATATGCCTCTGACGGAAACGCCGTGCGTGAACTGCGGCCAGTGCGTTGCAGTCTGCCCGACGGGCGCTCTCCGTGAGCGGGATGACACCGATAAGGTCTGGGATGCTCTCAATGATCCTTCCAAGCACGTCGTCATCGCTCCGGCGCCTTCCGTCCGTGCTCAGATCGGTGAATGCTTCGATTATCCGATCGGAACGAATGTCGAGGGTAAACTTGCCGCCGCGCTCCGCCGTCTCGGCTTTGAAAAGGTATTCGACGTCGATACGGCAGCCGATATGACCATCATGGAAGAGGGAACCGAACTCCTCGAGCGTCTCCAGAACAACGGACCGCTCCCGCTGCTGACCTCCTGCTCTCCGGGCTGGATCAAATTCTGCGAAGAATACTATCCGGATATGATCCCGAATATTTCTTCCTGCAAATCTCCGCAGGGCATGTATGGCGCTCTGATGAAGACCTACTATGCGGAAAAGAACAATATCGATCCGAAAGATCTGTTTGTCGTTTCCGTCATGCCGTGCACCGCGAAGAAATTCGAGATCACCCGTGACGATATGAGCGCGGCAGGCGACGGGATCCCGGATATCGACGTTTCCCTGACGACCCGCGAACTTGCCAGAATGATCAAGCGCGCAGGCATCCGTTTCCGCGATCTGAAGGATGAACCGTTCGATCCCGCTTTCGGTGTTGCTTCCGGCGCAGGTCACATTTTCGGCGCGACGGGCGGTGTTATGGAAGCGGCCCTCCGTACGGTCGCCGAGATAGTGACTGGCAAAACACTGGAAGATCCGGAATTCCATGAAGTTCGCGGACTGAAAGATATCAAGGAAGCGGAATATGATCTGAACGGAACGGTCGTCAGAGTCGCCGTCACTTCCGGTCTTGCCAATGCCAAGAAGCTTCTTGACATGGTCAAGAGCGGCGAGCGTCAGTATCACTTCATCGAAGTCATGGCCTGCCCGGGCGGCTGCGTCAACGGCGGCGGTCAGCCCCACCAGAGCGGTGATGTCCGCAATTTCACCGATCTGCGTGCGGAGCGTGCCAAAGCACTGTACAGCGAAGACGCCGGA
>JAFZCW010000050.1 GCA_017556125.1 Clostridia bacterium
AAGGCTTGCCGTCAGGGAATGCGAAAAACTCGGGGAACCCGACGAGACCGGCGCCCGCGCTTTCATATCCGCGTATCTCGGCCTCAGTCCGGACGCGGAAGAGATCCCGGACCCGTAATCGTCCGTTCCGCAGCATGTGAAATAAAGAGGAGCATATCATACGGCGATATGCTCCTCTGTTTCTTCAGGGCTTCTGTCCTTTACTCCGCTCTGATGTTTTCATATTCCCACTCAAAGCTGAAATCCGTGGCGCTCGCCGATTTGGATGTTTTGGCGCCCGTCACCTTGTAGGTCTTTCCCGGTTCGATATTGCGCGTGACGGCTTCCACGGTCTCCAGCGTCCTGTCCGCGCCCTTGACCTTGTAGGAAAAGGAAAACTGAACCTTCATGTCAAACGTATAGGACGTGTTGTTCGTAAGGGTCAGCGTCACGCTGCTGGAATCCATCCGCACTTTCGCCAGCCCCCCGTTGACCTGGTTCTGGACGTCGGCGTCGATCGCGGCCAGACCCTGCAGGGAAGTCTTGAGCGCATCGTAGCCGTCGATATAGCAGGATATGAAAGGGGCGCTGTCCGAACAGAGATCGTAATCACGGTACAGGACGTTCAGCACGGCGTACCGCTCCACCTCCGACTGCAGCCACGCAAGCTGGCCCGCCGTATCTTTCAGACCCGCGGCCGTCAACTCCCTGCGGAGCACGTCGGAATACCGGACCGCGATCTCTTTCAGACTGCTGTCATAAAACTCATAGGTGCGGTACTTTTCGATATAGCCCTGCTCCATCAGCACAAGACGGTGCTTTTCATTGTTTGCTGACGCGCGTACACGGGAGATCGCGGCGGACGCCGCGTCTTCCAGAAAAGCGCTGTCCGCAAAATTGGAGCCGCTCTTCATCCCCTTGCTCCTCCGGAGCAGTTCCTGGCTGTTTTCATAGGACGGGATCTTGGAAAAGCAGCTGACGGCCAGAGACCAGTTCTTGGTCTCCATGGAATTCTTTCCGATCTCATACAGGCCCTGCGACGCCGTTTCCCGGTATTCCGGATAATTCAGCAGCTGCGTATACCAGATGTACGCTTCTTTGTATTTTGAAGCGGACATCGTTTCGGATCCGAGCCTTTCGAGGCACTCCGGAACTTTTTCGGCGGAATCCTTGTAATCCCCGAGTTTCTGATAAATCGTCATCGCGCGTTCATAAGCGCCGCCGTTGAACAGCTGTCCCGCCTTTTTATAATCCGTGCTGTTGCATCCCGCGAGCAGGATCATCAGCACGAGAAAGAATACGGCTGCCCCGCGTTTCATGAATTTCCCTCCGCACGTTTCACTTCCTGCCAACAGTATATCAGAGTACGTCTTCCGAAAAAAGAGGAACCGCTGCCGTCGCGGGCCGGGTTTTCCTCTCTCCGATTGCGCAGGAAAACGCGCTGTGATAGACTATATCTCAAACGTCAGGACAGTCTGACAATCCTTTCTTTAGGGAGTGGAGGATAAATGGAACATCGTGAACACCTGAGCAGCCGGCTTGGCTTTATCCTGCTGAGCGCAGGCTGCGCAATCGGCGTCGGCAACGTATGGAAATTCCCCTGGATGACCGGTCAGAACGGCGGCGGCATTTTTGTGCTGATCTATCTGATCTGCCTGCTCGTGCTCGGCCTTCCGGTCATGATCGCGGAGTTTTCGATCGGACGGGCAGCACAGCTGAGTCCTGTCGAGATGTACCGCCCGCTCGAACCCGCGGGAAGCAAATGGCATATCCACGGCTGGTTCATGCTGCTCGGCAACATCTGTCTGATGGCCTTCTACACGGTCGTCGCGGGACAGCTCCTGAACTATTTCTGCAGATATGTGGTCGGCGCGGTGGACGGCATTTCCTATGCCGCCATAAGCGCGAGCCCGGTCCAGGGAGCGGTATTTTCCTTCATCATGATTGCCGTTTGCTTCGGGATCCTCTCCTTCAATCTGCAGGGAGGTCTTGAGCGCGTGACCAAGATCCTGATGGTCCTGCTGCTCGTCCTCATGGTCGTTCTCGCGATCCGGAGCATGACGCTTTCCGGCGCTGCCGCCGGCCTCGCGTTCTATCTGGCGCCCGACTTTTCGAAGCTGACGGGACAGACCGTCGTCGCCGCCATGAACCAGGCGTTCTTCACGCTGAGCCTCGGCATCGGCGCGATGGCCATCTTCGGGAGCTATATCGGCAGGGACCGCGCGCTGATGGGAGAATCCGTCAGGATCATTCTCCTGGATACGTTCGTGGCGATCACCGCCGGCCTAATCATCTTCCCCGCCTGTTCCACCTACGGGCTGGACGTCGGTGCGGGACCGTCCCTCCTATTCGATACGATGGCGACCGTTTTCGCCAACATGGCAGGCGGACGGTTCTGGGGCATGCTGTTCTTCCTGTTCATGGTCTTTGCGGCGGCGTCCACCGTGCTCGCCGTGTTTGAAACGATTCTGGCGTGTGTCCGCGACCTGACGGGATGGAGCCGGCCGAAAGGCTGTCTCATCTGCGGGATCGGCATCTTCCTTCTGTCCCTGACGACCGCGTTCAGCGGTACGCTGATCCATTTCCAGCCTTTCGCTGCCGGGAGCGGGTTCCTGGATTTCTGGGACTTCATCGTGGACTACAACCTGCTTCCTCTCGGGTCCCTCATCATGATCCTGTTTGTCTGCGGCAAACGCTACGGCTGGGGCTGGGACGCCTTTACCAAGGAAGCCAACGCCGGAAAAGGCATGAAGGTGGCGGACTGGATGCGCCCTGTCTTCCGGTTCGTCGTTCCCATCGCCGTTCTCTTCATCTATATCTACGGGCTCATCACGTTCCCGTGGAAATGATCCCGTTCCGTCTATGGTTCCGTACGGTATGATCCTCCGGGTCATACCGTTTTCTTTCGGACGGACGCAGGCGGGAGGTATTCCATTTCCCTCCCGGAGAGGATACAATAAGCAGGGCAGCGCCGTGCTGTCCGCAATCGCAGAAAGGGGCGCAAAAAGTTGGATCATCTTCGCGGTCTGGAATCGCTTCGCGGCGGAAAAAGCTGCGTCGCGTTCGGTTCGTTTGACGGGCTTCATGTCGGCCACCGCGCCGTCATCGACAGAATGGCGGAACAGACATGCCTCCGGAAGATCCTGCTCAGTTTCGAACGCACGGACCGCCCTTTCTTTCTGACAGAATCCGAAAAAGCGTTCCTCCTGAAAGATTCCCCCGTGGACTGTCTTCTTTCCGTCCCGGCAGCACAGATGGAGACTCTCTCTCCGGAGGACTTCATCCGCGGGATCCTTGTTGAGAAACTGCACGCGTGCGTCGTTGTCGCGGGGGAATGCGCTCCCCTTCGGAAAGAACTCCTTTCACTCAGCTGCGGCGGCGCTTTTCAGGTCGTTTCCGTCCCGTCCGTCTGTTCGGACGGTTCGCCCGTATCCGCAGCGCTGCTGGAACGGTACGCCGAAAACGGTCCGTTCCGTTCTCTTCTCGATCTGCTCGGCCACCCGTTTGTCATGCAGGGCACCGTGGTTCACGGAAAGGGACTCGGAAGAACGCGCGGCATGCCCACCGCCAACCTCGGGCTTCCCGCAAACAAGATCCTGCCCCCTTTCGGCGTGTACGCCTCCGTCGTTCATCTGGAGGACGGCGCCGTCAGGACCGGGCTCACCAATATCGGGCCGCGGCCTTCCGTGGACGATATTCCCGTCCCCACGATCGAAACGTACATCCTGGATTTTGACGGAGACCTTTACGGACAGGGGCTGACGCTTGAAGTCCGGGAATGGATCCGCGAGATCCGGAAATTCACCGGCGGGCTGGAAGAAGTTACAGAACAGGTCGGACGGGATATCGAATCCGTCCGCAGCGTCCTTGCGCGCTGACGTCAGCAGCAGACAGCAACCGCCCGTCATCAGGAAACGCGGTCACGGGCCCCGCGGAAACGATATGAAAAAAAAGATCTGCATCATTTATACCGGCGGAACGATCGGCATGATCCCCAGCGGAAACGGGTATGTCCCGTCCGGTCAGGATTTCAGGGAATTCTTCCCCTCCATCCCGGATCTGCTGAAGCCGGGAATGCCCGAGCTGGAAGTGATCCAGTTCGACCCCCTTCTCGATTCCAGCAACATTGCAGTCAGGGAATGGAACCGGATCGGCAGAACGATCGCGGAAAACTACGACCGTTTCGACGGGTTTGTCATCCTGCACGGCACGGATACCATGTCGTATTCCGCCTCCGCGCTGTCCTTCATGCTGGAAAACCTCGGTAAACCCGTCATTTTCACCGGTTCCCAGATCCCGCTGTGCGAGATCCGGTCCGACGGGGCGGCAAACCTTGTTTCCGCAGTCCTCATCGCCGCGGAAGCAAAAGTGACGGAGGTATGCATCTATTTCGACGGCCGTCTTCTGCGCGGATGCAGAAGCACCAAGGCGTCTTCCGACCGGTTCACGGCGTTTGACTCCCCGAACGAGGAAAGCCTCGCGGAAGTCGGGATCCACATCCGTTACCACGGCAGCGAAAACCGTCCCCCTGCCGAAGGCCCGTTCTTTTTCAGGGAATTCGAACAGATCCCGGTCGGCATCATCAAGATCTTCCCCGGCATCCAGTTCGAGCTGTTCGAGTCCATCATGACGGAACAGTACAAAGGCGTTGTGCTGGAGACGTTCGGCGCGGGAAACATCCCCGCCTCCTCCTCCGGCGGCCTGATCCCCATCATCGAAAAGGCCTACCGAAACGGGACGCTCATCATCGTCTGCTCGCAGTGCATGCAGGGCACCGTTTCCCTGGGCGCCTATGAGGCCAGCAGGGCACTGCTGGATATCGGCGCCGTCACGGGAGGGGACATGACGACAGAGGCCGCGATGACGAAGCTGATCTATCTGTTCAGCCGGCACGAACCGGTCGAGAGGATCCGTTCGCTCATGATGAAGAATCTCCGCGGCGAGCTGACGGAGCTTCCCGGTCCGGATATCGGATGATCCGCAGCTTCATACGATACAAAAAAGCAGGCACAGCCTGCTTTTCTGATTCTTACCTTCCGAAGTCGCCGTCCCTGAGCTCAGCCCTGAAGATCGGACGGGTTGACCGCCCCCAGATCCCGGAGGATCTCCATGTCCGAATCGGTCAGACGTACGCCGGTTTTATATTCCGTCCCGTCGGGATAGCGGACCGCGACCGCGATCTCCATCCCCTCCGCCGCTCCTTTGCTTTGGATCCCGCTGATAAACGGCGGAACTTTCGGATGATTCTTCGCAAAAGTTTCCCAGGCCTGCTTCAATTTGAAAAACACTCTTAAATCCATATCCTTTTCCCTTCTTCCGGCGGGTACGCTTCCCGCGCCGCATAGAGAAGTCCCGGGCATTTCCGAAGCGGTCCCGGGACTCATTCAAAAGCCAGAATCCGTGAAGCTATGTCAAGGTTTTTTATGCGTGGGGAGCTTGTTCACGGGGATCGAGAACACGACCTTGACCGCGTAATTGATGCCGCCCTTCGTATAGTATGTGACTTTCGCTCTCTCTCCGGGCACGCGGTGTCCGTTCCCGGCGTATTTTGCATACGTCACGTCAAACCCGTATCCGTTCTTCAGCTCCAGCCACATGCCACCGAACGAGGTCACGGTGCCGGTAACCGTCTTCAGAACGACCGGTTTCTTCGTGGGGGTCGGCTCATACGGCTTTGTGACCTTGATTTCCTTGGCGTTCGGGCTCTTGGAAGCGTAACCGTCGTAGGTAACGCGGACGCGGCATCCGACTTCCAGTTTTCCCTTCTTCTTGTTGATGCTTGTGGATTTCGTGATCTTGAAGGAGTAGGAGTGCGAGCTGCTGGTCTTGATCTTGATCATCTTGGACGTAAGCTGTACGACCTCTCCGTTAAGCGTCTTGTTCTCCGTATTTTCCGGTTCCTTGACGTCATTGGCGCGGGCGGCGTTTTCCATCGCCGTGATTTCGATCTGTTTCGCCGTAGCGCCTTCCAGAACGTCGCCTTCATACGTGACCGTGACGGTGTCTCCCACCATGATCACGTCCGAAAGGCCGGTGACCGCCGTATCCTTGGTGATCCAGAATCCCAGCGCCTCTGTGGAAGAGATCTCCAGGAAAAGCGTTGTGGCGTCATGCTGGAGGACTTTCCCGGAAACGGTGGCAACCGGATTTACCTTGGTCACCGTGATCGAGGTGGCCTGGGGATATTTCAGGATGTCTCCCTCATAGCCGATGATGACTTCATCCCCCACCTGGGCGATCGTATCCGAGATGTTGTCCATGATAAAATTGAAAACGTTGCCGTTCTCCATCTTGATCATGATGTCGTTCTCGCCGACCGAAAGGACCGTTCCCTCTACCTCATTGCCGCTTGGCACGGGCGTAGCGGAGGGAGTGGTTTCCGCCAGCGCTGCAAATCCGGAAAGAAGAATGCACGCCGCCGTCAGCACGGCAACTACCGCTTTCATTTTTCTCATTCTCAATACCTCCATCCATTCGTGAAAGGTGTATCTTTATTATACGTTGTGACGGAAAGAATCGTCAATTGCGCATCGTTCCGCCGCAGACTGCCGCCGGGAAGCCTGCCGGTTCACTTTTTCGGCTCTTCCCTGGGAGAATCGCAGTACTCGCACACGGGTCCCCTGTTGGTGGCGCCGCATTTGTCGCACACCCACTCATCCTGATACTCCTCCGGTTTAGCGGGCGGCGCTGAAAACAGCTGCCCGACAGACGGCGCGGACTGAGCCTGCTGCTCTTCCGGCTGTTCCTGTCCCTGTCCCTGTTTCGCTTTTTTCCTGAGATCCGCAAAGTACAGAATGATCATGGCCATGCCCGCAAAGAAAAAGATCGATCCGGCGTTGTTCATCCAGGCGATGATCAGGAAAATACCCACAATGAGCTTCCAGTAGTTTTTCAGGATGCCGGATGCGCTTTTGTTGTTAGTCGGCTGTTTTTCCATGTTGCTGTGCCCTTTCTTCCGTTTTTTTCAGTATACTACCTTTATTCCGCCGTGACCAGTCTCATCCCTCTGTATATCCTCCGCTGAAATTGCACACGGGTAATAAAAAAGGTTATAATGATTGAAAGCTATGCTTCGTGATCTGTCAGAAAGGAACTGCGCCGGATTGTATCTTCTGCTGTTCATCCTCTGGATCTTTCTCAACGGAAAAATAACGGCCGAGATCTGTCTCATCGGCCTTGCCGGAACGTTGCTGTCGGGCGTTCTGATGTATGTCCTGTTCCGGTATTCGCCGCGGCGCGATATCCGCATCCTGTCCAAGGTTCCTTTCTTTCTTCTCTATCTCGGCGCGCTGTTTGTTGAGATCCTCAAGGCAAATCTGAAGGTCATCCATATCATTCTCCATCCGGAGAAGGAGATCAGCCAGGGCATCGTTCTTTTTGAGCCGCGCCTCAGGACTGCCGCGGCCAGGTTCATCCTTGCCAATTCCATCACCCTGACGCCCGGGACCATCACCGTCCGGGCGGAGAAGCATCGGTTCACGGTGCACTGTCTCGACCGCTCCCTGATGGACGGATATGAGGACGGCACCCTGATGAGGCTGCTCAGAAAGCTGGAGGCGTGATATGGAAAACGCGGAACGGATCCTGTATGTTTCAGTTCTCCTGTGCCTCGGCGTCGGCATGTTCTTCTCCCTTTTCCGCGCCGTGCGCGGTCCCAGGCCCATGGACCGCGTCGTCGGGATCAATATGACGAACACGCTGGCCATGCTGTGCCTCGCGGTCTGCTCTTTCCTTCTGGATGAGAGCTGGCTTCTGGACGTCTGCCTGATCTACGGCATGATCAGTTTTCTTGCCGTCACGGTGCTCTCCATGCTCCATATCGATTCGAAGACGGACGGCAGCGGAAGAAAGGAGGCGGACCGGGATGATCTCTGAAATCGTGCGGTTCGTGATCGGGGCGCTGCTCATGGCGGCAGGAATCGCGGTGATCGTCATTTCGATCCTTGGATTCTACCGCTTCCGCTTCGTGCTGAACAGAATGCACTGCGCGGCCATTATCGATACGCTCGGCTCTCTTCTGATCCTGGCTTCCCTCATGGTGTTTGCCCGTGCGCCGGTCTTTTTCTTCAAACTGCTGGGGATCCTTGCTTTTCTCTGGATCGGAAGCCCGGTCGCCTCTCACCTTGTCTGCAGGACGGAACTGCTGACGGACGACGACGCGAAACAGTATATCGTCATCCCGAAAGAAGCGGAGGAACATGAACATGATGTACTTTGAGCTGCTTCTCCTCGGGCTGCTTGTCATTTGCGGCATCACCACCTGCCTGTCGAAAAACCTTCTGACCTCGCTGATCATTTTCATGGCGTACAGCGTGATCATGTCCGTTATCTGGGCGCTTCTGGAAGCGCCGGACCTCGCCGTAACGGAAGCTGCGGTCGGTGCCGGCGTATCCAGCCTGCTCCTTTTCCTGACGCTCAGAAAGCTGAAGAGCATTCGCAGAAAGGAGGAGGAACATGAAAAAGAACCTTAAGGAGCTTTTCCGCGAATGGGACGAGGACCGGTTCGATCTGAACGCGTCCGGCTCCGTTCCCCGGAAAGAACATCC
>JAFZCW010000002.1 GCA_017556125.1 Clostridia bacterium
AGGGATAATTCGATGTCGGGACTACCGCTGTATTTGATCGCATTGGAAATCAGATTGGAGAGCGCCTGTTCCAAAAGCTGGACGTCGCCCGATACGGAAAGCGGTTCCGTATGGACGATCCTGATCGTCTGGCCGTGCTGGGCCGCTTCTTGCCGGAGTGATTGCGCACATATTTTCAGCAGATCCTGCAAATCGACGGGCAGGAACTCCCGGCGCTGACGTTCGGGATCGTTTTCGAGCGCGGCAAGGCTCAGAATATCTTTGATCAGAGCGTCCAGCCGTCCGGACTGCTCGCCCAGCATTTTCAGAAGCATGTCGTACTGCTCCTTCGGGAGATCCCGGTCCTCCTGAATGGTCTCGACCGCGCCGACGATGCAGGTCAGTGGCGTTTTCAGTTCATGGGAAACGTTCGCAATGAATTCACTGCGGAAGGACTCCAGCTTCTTCATCTCGGCAAGCTGCTTTTTCAGTTGCTCGGTCATATTGGAAAGCATTTCTGCGAGAGGTTCGACAGGTCCGCTGTCAGGAATGGGTATTTGAACTTCCGTTTTCCCTTCAAAGATATCCCCTGCACAGCGTCCGACCTCGACCAGCGGACGATAGACTCTTTTCAGCAGATAGGATTGCAGCCAGCACAGAAGTCCGGTCGAAACCGCCAGGAGCAGAATGATGCACCCGGTGATCCAAGGAAAGATTTCGATATACGGAAAGTCTTCCTGCGCAAAACGGATGACATACAGCCCCTGCGGAGTCTGCACCGGAACCGCGTAATAGATCATTTGCTCGTTCAAGGTCTCGCTGTATCTTCTGGCAAAGCCGATCTTCCCGCTTTTTGCAGTCTGGAATTCGCTGCGGCCGGAATGATTGTCGAAGGCGAGATGGCTCGGGGTAGTGTCCGCAAGCACGGTTCCCTGCGGAGAGATCAGCGTGATCCGGAAGATGCGGTTGTCGAAATCGCGGCAGAACTTGATCGCGGATTCGGTATTTCCCGCCAGAAGCCTGTCCCGGATGACGGAAGACGTCAGGTCCGCTTTCTGCGCCAGGTTCTTCATGACTTCCTGATCGAGAACCTGCCGGAAATGGTTTTCGCCCCACCATGCGGCGAGCAGCAGAAGATCCATGACGAGCATCAGGATCAGGGGAAGACGGACCAGCAGATACTCTTTGATCCTTCCGGGAGAAACGGAGGATTCGCTCCTCATCGGACGATTCCCTCCGGCGTGAGGCGGTATCCGATCCCGCGGATCGTCTCGATGTGCGCCGTGCCCCATTCGCCGAGTTTCCTGCGCAAATTGACGATCTGCACGTCGACAGCACGGTCCGTGACCGGGTAGTCTTCCCCCTTGATCCGGCGGATGATCTGTCCTCGGGTGAAGGCGCGTCCCGGATGCGCCGAAAGAAGTTCGAGTATCTCGAATTCGCTGAATGTCAGCGCGATGGTTTCTCCGAAAACGGTGACCCGGTGCTGCTCTTTGTTGAGGGTCAGGCCGGAGACCTGAAGCACCTGCGACTGGTCCTGCTGTTCCGCGATCCTGAATTGCGTGCGGATTCGCGCCGTCAGGACTTTCCGGTTGAACGGCTTGGTAATATAATCGTTCGCGCCCATTTCCAGTCCGATGACGATATCGGATTCGTCGCTTTTCGCCGTGAGCATGATGATCGGTATCATCTGCGTGTCCGGCGAGGACTTCAGACGGCGGCAGACGCTCAGTCCGTCCATTCCGGGGAGCATCAGGTCTAACAGGATCAGGTCGGGCTTATAACGCATGGCAAGGGCGAGGCCATCCTCTCCGTTGGATGCTTCCAGAACGGAA
>JAFZCW010000051.1 GCA_017556125.1 Clostridia bacterium
AGCTGAGCGAGACGCTGTCAGCATACGGGAATTCCAGAGGGCTGTCCATCCGGATACAGCGCGAGGACACGTTCGACGCCATGAATCAGCTGTAAGGGAGTAAACGATGCTCAGCCATAACAACATCTTCGATACGATTGCCATGTTTGACCAGCAGCATCTGGATATCCGCACCATTACGATGGGGATATCCCTGCTGGACTGCGCATGCGAGGATACCGGCCGGTGCGCGCAGCGGATGTACGACAAGATCACGAAAAGGGCGGAACGCCTGGTGACCGTCGGGGAAGAGATCGAAAGGGAGTACGGAATTCCGGTCGTGAACAAGCGGATCTCCGTGACCCCGATCGCACTGGCTGCAGCCGGATGTGATACGGATGATTATTCGGTATTCGCGCGGATGATGGAAAAGGCCGCTGAAGCATGCGGGGTGAATTTCATCGGAGGATTTTCCGCCCTTGTGCAGAAAGGATTCGCTTCCGGGGATCTCAAACTGATCCGGTCCATTCCGCAGGCGCTGTCGGAGACGGAACTTGTCTGCAGCAGCGTCAACATCGGGTCCACGAAGGCGGGGATCAACATGGACGCGGTCGCCATGATGGGAAAAGTCATCAAGGAAACCGCGCGCCTTACCGCGGACAGGGACTCGATCGGATGCGCAAAGCTGGTGGTGTTCTGCAACGCCGTGGAGGACAATCCCTTCATGGCCGGCGCCTTCCACGGGATCAGCGAGGCGGATACGGTCATCAATGTCGGCGTTTCCGGACCGGGCGTGGTGTATCATGCTCTGCAGGGATGCAGGGAGGCGCCCCTGAACGTCGTTGCGGAAACGGTGAAAAAGACCGCGTTCCAGATCACGAGAATGGGGCAGATGGTGGCCGCGGAAGCTTCGAAACGTCTCGGAACGGAGATGGGGATCGTGGATCTGTCGCTCGCGCCGACACCCGCGGTCGGAGACAGCGTTGCCAGGATCCTGGAGGAGATGGGGCTTGAAACATGCGGGACGCACGGGACCACGGCCGCACTTGCCATGCTGAACGACTCCGTGAAAAAAGGAGGCGTCATGGCGTCCGGGCATGTAGGGGGACTTTCCGGCGCGTTCATTCCCGTATCGGAAGACGAGGGGATGATCGCCGCGGCGGAAGACGGGACGCTGAACATGGATAAACTGGAGGCGCTGACCTGCGTCTGTTCCGTCGGGATCGATATGGTCGCAGTCCCGGGAGATACTGACGCCGACACCATATCGGCCATTATTGCGGATGAAGCGGCCATCGGGATGGTAAACAGCAAGACGACGGCGGTCAGGATCCTGCCGGTCGTCGGGAAAGACGTCGGCGACAGGATCGAGATGGGAGGACTCCTGGGATCCGCTCCCGTCATGCCGGTCCATAAAAAATCCTCCGCAGCATTTATCCGCCGCGGAGGAAGGATTCCCGCTCCTCTTCAGAGCCTGAAGAACTGACTGCTTCAGATGAAGTAACCGTGTTCCGAAAGAAACCGCGCGGAACGCTCCGTGTTTTCCACAGTCCCCGTCTCAAGCGTGACGGGGACTTTTTGATTCAGGTCCCTGTACAGCCGGTCCGCTTTCTCCCACGGAACGGTCCCGGCTCCGAGCGGGAGATGCTCATCAAACTGGCCGTGATTGTCCGAAAGATGTAGGTAGCCGATCCTGTCTCCCAGCGCGTCGAACCATTTTTCCAGCGGGACCCGGGAATAGTTGGCGTGCCCGATGTCAAGGCAGCAGTTCACAAAACGCGGGTCGGCGTGTTTCATAATGGCGGCAAGCGGATCGGGATCCAGGTCGAAACTGTTTTCGAGGAAGACACGCAGGCCGTATTGCCCGGCGATTTCCATGTAGAACGCAGCGGCCCGTTCCGCGTGCTGGACCAGATAGTTCCCCCGCAGGAAAGGAAAACAGGAGCAGTGAAAAACGATATCGGACGCGTTCACGCGTACGGCCGACGCGCAGCTTTCATGCACCCGCTTTTCGGAGAGCGCCGCCATATCCCTGTCCGCGCTGAACGGATTGATATCGATATACGCGCCGTGGACGGATCCGGTCAGGCCGCAGGAGGCATACCAGTCGAGGCACCGTTCGAACTCTTCGGCGGATTCGGTCGCCTGGAGCCTGGTCAGTTCGTGCACCTCAAATGTGCAGGAGAGCCTGGCCGCCAGACCGGCCCACGTTTCTTTTTCATGATAGGAGGGCTGTATCTGTAACATGGATTATCTCCCGAGCTGCTTGTAACGCAGCGCAAAACGCTTCATTTTCTCCAGCAGGCTGTTCTTTTCCGGGCCTTCCTGCTCTGCTTTCTCGAGATACTCGCTGATCGTCCGGCAGGCGTCCAGATAGTCGTCGGTCAGCTTTCTCATCCGGAGGCTCATGTGTTCCATGATCTTGAGGATCTTTTCCGGCTTGTTGTTGAAATAATCGCTGAATCCGTCGATCGTGATCTCCATCAGCTGCGTTCCGTTTTCTTCGACGACAATGGTGGCGGACCTGGGCATGGTATCCAGCAGGCCGAGTTCCCCGAAATACTCACCTGCGCGCAGTGTGGTGAGGCGCTTCTCGTCCGGGCCGCCGTATCCCGCATAGACGCCGACGGAGCCCCAGCGGATATCGTACATGGAGGAACCGTAGTCGCCTTCCCGGAAGATGATATCGCCTTTGTTGTAGAGAACCGGTTTGATGGCAGGGTTCATGGGTTTTCGCTCCGTTTTTCTTTTATGATACCACGGACGGGAATCCGGGGAACAGTCTTTCGCCGAAACGGGGAAAAACCGCGCCGGACCGCGCTTTTCATCGGTATCCGCGCACATGAAATGTGATTCAACGGAAATCGGATATGATATAATCAGAACAAGTTTTCATACGATGACTGGATTAAACACATCAATACTGGAAGGCGGAACCAATATGAAGGTAGTGCTGAAAGATCTCACAAAACGCTTCAAGAGCCGCGTAAAAGGCGGTCCGGATGTGATAGCTGTCAACGATTTCGATTTTGAGATTCCGGACGGGCAGCTGGTTGCTCTTCTGGGACCGTCCGGATGCGGCAAGAGCACCATGCTGAATCTGATCTGCGGGCTGGAAAAGCCGACCGAGGGAAGGATCTTTTTCGGCGATGACGACGTGACGGATCTGCCGCCGGAAAACAGGGGAGTCGGAATGGTGTTCCAGAATTACGCCCTGTATCCGCACATGACCGTGGCCCAGAACATCATGTTCCCTCTGCAGAATCTCAAGGGAGATCAGAAACTGTCGAAGGAAGCGATGGCTGAAAAGGCGCTGGAAGCGGCGCGGCTTGTTCAGATCGAACAGCTGATGGACCGTAAACCGGGCGAGATGTCCGGAGGTCAGCAGCAGCGCGTGGCGATCGCCAGGGCACTGGTAAAGAGACCGCGAGTCCTTCTGCTGGACGAACCGCTTTCCAACCTGGATGCGCGTCTCCGTCTCCAGACGAGGGAAGAGATCCGGAGAATCCAGAGAGAGACCAAGATCACGACCCTGTTTGTCACGCATGATCAGGAAGAGGCGATGAGCATTTCCGATATGATCGTGGTCATGAAAGCCGGGATCCTCCAGCAGATCGGAAAGCCGCAGGAGGTCTATGACGATCCCGTCAACCTGTTCGTCGCGAAGTTTCTGGGAACGCCCGCGATCAACGTCTTTGACGGAGAGATCCGGGACGGGAAACTGTATGTTGGGGACGACTGTATTCTGGCGGTCGGGGATATCCCCGATCAGAAGGTATATGCCGGCATCCGTCCGGAGGGATTCGTTCCGGACGAGAACGGACCTCTTTGCTGCGATCTGACAGGCGTGGAAGTCATGGGCCGCGATACCAGCGTGATTTCCTCGCATCCGGCCGCGCCCGGCGCCATCATCCGCTCCATCGTGAGCACCGAATGCAGGATCGATACGTCCCTCCCGACGGTGCGCTTTTTCGTAAAACCGTACAAGACCCTGATCTACAGACGGGATACCGAAGAACGCATCCGCTTCAGAGCCTGAGGGGTAAGACAATGAAGAACAATCAGCTGAAAGGGTGGCTGTATCTGCTGCCGGCGCTGCTGTTTCTCGGCGCCTTCATGATCTATCCGCTGGTCGACGTCGTCGTCTATTCCTTTGAAGAGGGTTACAACTCCGCTTCGCAGACGTTCTTCGGGACCGGGTTATACAACTATTCCTACGTGCTGCACGATCCGTACTTTCTGCAGGCGGTGAAGAACACGTTCATCCTGGTGATCTTCACGGTCCCGATCTCGACCGGACTGGGGCTTCTGATCTCGCTCGGGCTCAATTCCATCACAAAACTGAAGGAACTGTATCAGACCGTGTTTTTCCTTCCCTACGTCACGAACACGCTCGCGGTCGGGCTTGTCTTTATGATCCTGTTCAAGAAAACGGCGTATACGGACGGCATGGTCAATCTTCTGATCAATCTGTTCGGCGGGAAATCGGTCGATTTTATTGACGGTCCCTACTGGGCGAAGATGTTCGTCATGTGCTTCTATACGATCTGGGTCGTTCTCCCGTTCAAGATCCTGATCCTGACCAGCGCGCTGGCATCCGTCGACCAGGTCTATTACAACGCCGCGAAAGTGGACGGAACATCCAAATGGCGGATCTTCTCGAAGATCACGCTCCCGATGATCTCTCCCATGATCTTCTATCTCGTGATCACGGGATTCATCGGGGCGTTCAAGGCGTACAGCGACGCGGTCGCCCTGTTCGGAACGGACCTGAACGCCGCGGGAATGAACACGATCGTGGGATATGTTTACGACATGCTGTACGGAAACAGCGGCGGATATCCGTCCTACGCATCCGCTGCGGCACTGATCCTGTTTGCCATCGTGCTGACCATTACCTGCATCAACCTGCTGGTCAGCAGAAAAAACGTCCAGTATTGAGGAAACGGCCATGGAAAAACAGACAGAGTACGACAGAATCGAACAAAAAGCCAGAACGAGGAAACGGGTCGGAAACACGGTCACCTACACGCTGCTGACATTCTGGGCGATCATGGTGCTGTTCCCATTCTACTGGATGGTGCTGAGCTCCGTGAAGAGCTACAGTTCCTACAACGGGGAGTATATTCCGAGCTTTTTCACGCTGTCCCCGACGATCCAGAATTATATCGACGCGTTCACAACGGTCCCGCTCGCGAGATATTTTACCAATACGCTGATCTTCACGATCGCGACAACGCTTCTGATGCTGATCGTGATCGTGCTTTCCGCCTTTGCGTTCGCGAGGCTGGATTTCAAGGGGAAGAACATCGTGTTCACGGCGTTTCTTGCCCTGATGATGATCCCGAACGAGCTGGTGATCATTACCAATTTCCAGACGATCACAAACCTCGGGATGCGGAATACGTTCTGGGGCCTGATCCTTCCGTCCGTGACGTCGGTCTTTTATATCTATCTTCTCAAGGAGAACTTCGAACAGGTCCCGGAGGAGCTGTATAAAGCCGCAAAGGTGGACGGGACATCGGATTTCAAGTATCTTGTCAAAGTCATGATTCCGATCTGTCAGCCCACGATCGTCACGATCGTGATCCTGAAGGTGATCGAGTGCTGGAACTCCTACGTGTGGCCCCGCCTGATCACCGACGACGAGGCGTACTTTTTGGTTTCCAACGGGATCCAGGAGATCCGGGAAAACGGATTCGGACGCGAGAATATTCCCGCCATGATGGCAGCGGTCGTGGTCATCTCCGTGCCGCTGATCGTGCTGTTCCTGATCTTCCACAAAAAAATCATGGCGGGCGTGTCGAGAGGGGGTACGAAAGGATGAGAAGCGGAATACGGAAATCAGCTGCCGCGGTGCTCGTCCTTGCCGTGCTGTGCAGCGTTTTTGCCGGCTGTCACGGGTCGGTCGGCGCGGATGCGTTTGCCATTCCGGAGGAATTCGACACGGAAGGACAGTATACCGTCACGTTCTGGGCCAAGAATGACACGAACCGGACCCAGGTCGCCATCTACAGGAAGGCGATCGCGGATTTCCAGGAATACTATCCGAATATCACCGTGAACCTCAGGCTGTATACGGATTACGGAAAGATCTACAACGACGTCATCAGCAACATCGCCACGAACACGACGCCGAACGTCTGTATCACCTATCCGGACCACATCGCGACCTATCTGACCGGCGTCAACACCGTCGTACCACTGGAGGAGCTGTTCCGGGATGGGAAGTACGGCCTCGGTGGAAGCGAAGTCCGTTTTGATTCCCCGTATACCGAGGAGCTGGTCCCCGAGTTTCTGAGCGAATGCCGAATCGGGGAGCATACATACGCGATTCCTTTCATGCGGTCGACCGAGGCGCTGTACATCAACAGGACCTATGTGGAAAAGCTCGGCTATGAAGTCCCGGACATCCTGACCTGGGATTACGTCTGGGAAGTGGCGGATGCCGCTACGGAAAAGGATTCCGGAGGCGTGTACAAAGTGAACGGTCAGAAGGTCATGATCCCGTTCATCTACAAGTCCACGGACAACATGATGATCCAGATGCTGAAACAGCGGGGTGCGGGGTATTCCGATCCGGAAGGCGGGATCGAGATCTTCAACGACACGACGAAGGAGATCCTTCGCACGGTGGGAGAGCACGCGGGGAAAGGCGCCTTCTCCACTTTCAAGATCTCGAGTTATCCCGGGAACTTCCTGAACGCCGGGCAGTGCATCTTTGCGATCGACTCCACGGCGGGCGCGACCTGGATGGGATCGAACGCGCCGCTCATGGATATCAGCGCGGACAAGGTCGTTCCGTTTGAGACAGAAGTCCGGATGATCCCGCAGTTCGACCCGGAAAACCCGAAGATGATCTCCCAGGGACCGTCCATCTGTATCTTCAACAAAAAGGACTCTCAGGAGGTGCTTGCGTCGTGGCTGTTCGCCCAGTTCCTGCTCACGGACGGGGTGCAGACCGCTTACGCCGAAACGGAGGGATATGTCCCCGTGACGCTTCGGGCGCAGAATTCAGACGCGTATCAGGATTATCTCTCAAGGGAAGGGGAAGACAACAGTACCTATTATGACGTGAAGATACGCGCTTCGAAGCTTCTGATGGAGAACACTGCCAACACGTTTGTGACGCCGGTCTTCAACGGCTCGACATCTCTCCGGGACGCGGCAGGGCAGATGATCGAAAACGTGACCAAATCGGTCAGAAGAAAAGAGACGATAGATGACGCGTATCTTGAGAAACTGTTCAGCTACGTGACCGCATTGTACAGACTCAATCAGCTGTCATCCGCGAACGCGATCGGGCGGAAAGATCTCGGACCGCTTCCGAAAACATCGGTCGCGCTTCTGACGGCGCTCTGCACCGCATGGGTGCTGATCGGTCTATATGTCGTGATCAGCCGGCTGAAAGAGAAACAGCGCAAGAAATAAACCGGAACCCGAAAGGAATGAAATGATCAGAAATATCGTTCTGGACATGGGAAATGTGATTCTTCGGTTTGATACGGACATTTTTATGGACCGTGTCGGACTGACGGATCCCTCGGACAGGGAATGGATGGAAAGGGAGGTTTTCCGCTCTCTCGAATGGGCGAAGACCGACCGCGGCTCCCTGACACCGGAAGAGGCTGCGGAAATCATGAAGCGGCGCGTTCCGGAACGGCTACGGCCCTTTGTGGACAGACTGGTTTGCGGATGGGGGGACCAGATCCTGCCGATGCCCGGCATGGCGGAACTGATCGGCGAGCTGAAGGCGGCGGGCTACGGCATTTACCTGCTCAGCAACGCGGGAAGCAACCACAGCGAATACTGGCGGAGAGTTCCGGGGAACGAGCTGTTTGACGGGCTGCTCGTTTCGGCGGAGGTCGGATGCATCAAGCCGGAACGCGAGATCTACGGCCTTCTGATCGACCGCTTTTCCCTCCTGCCGGAGGAGTGCGTGTTCATCGACGATCTTCCGCTGAACGTGGAAGCGGGCACGCGGTGGGGGATGCACGGCATCGTGTTTCATCAGGACGCGGAGGAATTGCGCGAAAAACTGAGAGAAATCGGCGTGGACTTCAGCGGCGCGCATGGGCGCTTATGACCGCCAAAATGCGAAATAATGCTGAATTTCATGTGACAATTGTTGATTTGTCGATTCTTTTCAGTATAATGAAAATGTTCGAAGAAACATATAAACGGAAGGAAGGAATCAGAAAATGAAAAAGATAGTTGCAGTTATGCTTGTTCTGATGATGATTCTTGCGGCGGTCGGCTGTGCCAAGAAGACAGAAGCGCCGGCAGCGGAAAAGGATATTTTCGCAAAATCCGAGGGCGTGATGTCCTATGCGGATTATGTCGCGGCGGAAGACGGAGCCGACATTACGATCGAAGCGTTTGTACAGGCCATCGCCTACAACGCGACCTATGGCAACGCGTCTCTGTTCCTTGCGGATAAAGACGGCGCATATTATGTATACAGAATGCCCTGCACGGATGCGGACGCTGCAAAGCTGACCCCCGGCGCAAAGATCAAGGTCACCGGTCAGAGGGGATCCTGGTCCGGCGAGCTGGAAGTCGCGGAAGGAACAGCCAAATATGAGCTCCAGGAAGGGAATTACATCGCGCCCGCGGTTGACATCACCGATGATTTGGACGCGGAAGACGTGCTGATCCAGAAGATGAACCAGCGTGTCGCCATCAAGGGAGCGGAAGTCGTCGCTTCTCCGATCCAGGGAGACGATACGGAATACGTGTTCTGGTATGGCTGGGAGAACACCGCACAGGCTGGCGAGAATTCCGACCTGTACTTCAACATCTCCGTGAACGGAGTCGAGTACAACATGTGCGTAGAGTCCGACGAATGCGGCAAGGATACGGATGTTTACAAGGCGGTTGAAGGCCTGAGTATCGGCGACAAGATCGATCTGGAAGGATTCCTGTACTGGTACAACGGTGCGAACCCGCACATCACCTCCGTCGTCAAAGCCGGATAACCGGTCTTTCGGAAACAAAACAAGAACAAGGCTGTCCCCGCAAGACGGAGACAGCCTTTTTGTATGTGAAAAAAACGAAACAGCGGAGGGAATCCGAAGACCGCTCGGCGGTTATTTCAGCTTTCCGGGCCTTCCGCAGAAGACGATATCCATACCGGCGTGGTCTGAGTTGCCGTCCCATTCCCGGACGCAGACGCGGCCGACCTTGCTGCTCGCCTCCACGATGTAATGGGTCCCGTTCACCTTCCCAAGATAGACAGCCGCGTGATGGATGCCCATATACCGCTTGCAGTACGGCGCCGTGCTGCAGGTGCAGACAACGCCCGGCTTATACGCAAAAAACATGAAATCCCCGGGCTTCAGATCGGTATATTTTACCTCGTATTTTTTCAGCGTTTCTGCCTGCCAGTCGGATCGTCTCGGCAGGGTGATCCTGTTGTCCAGCGCCGCGTAGAACAGCAGCATGCTGCAGTCGATATTGCC
>JAFZCW010000052.1 GCA_017556125.1 Clostridia bacterium
AATTCGTCGATCATGATGTATTCCAGTCGCTTCTGCCATTTGAGCTTCACTTCTTCGTTCTCGCTGAACACATACAGGGTGAATTTGATCAGATCGTTGTAATCCAGCCCGAAGCACTTCTTTTCCTGATACAGATATCCGTAAAAGATGATGTCGTCGACCGATTTCGCTGCCTGGTACTTGTCCCGCAGCGTATCAAGGTCCATGGTGATCATGTCCAGATAGTACTCCGGCTTGCGGAACAGTTTCTGGATCTCGATCATGTCTCTGGCCTTGGAGAACGTCATGTCCCTGAGCGTCAGCCCCCGCTCCTCATAGATGATCTGGAGCATCGCGTCGATGTCCGAATTGTCCAGTACGAGGAAGCTCTTCGGGTACTGCACCACGAAGCTGTCCTCCTGAAGGACGGAAACGCAGAAGCCGTGGAACGTATTGATATATCCCGTATCGTTGTCGCCGGTCAGGTTATGGATCCTCTGCCGCATCTCGTTGGCAGCCTTGTTCGTGAACGTAACGCAGAGGATATTCCCGGGAAGGATGCCCAGCTCGTTCACAAGGAACGCAAACCGCCGCGTCAGGGCGCGCGTTTTTCCGGTGCCGGCGCCCGCGATGACACGGACGAATCCTTCCGTGGAGGTAACGGCAAGCCTCTGGCTGCTGTTCAGACCGTTCAGTAAATCCATGCTGTTCTCCTTCGCCGCAGGTCATGCGGTATCCGTTGTTTTTCCTGCAAACGCGCCGGTTCGTCCCTTATCCGTTCCTGCCGTAAGGCTATGCGGATGCAAAGGCCCAAACCCCACCGAATACAGTATACCAAATCCTGTTCCGGAGGCATATAAGGGATATTCCTTCCCCGTCGGGACATGAAAATGCCCCGGGACAGGCCATGCCGGCCGTCACGGGGCGTTCATGATGTTGAACCGGGAACCTTATGCGTCAGCGGAGGGAGTCTCCGCGCCCTGTTCCTGTGCGGGCGCGGCTTCTTCAGCCGCCTTGACCTTCGCAAGTTCCTCCTCTTCCAGCACGCGGTAGGCGACCTTTCCCACCAGCGTCTTCGGCATGTCCTCCCTGAATTCGATGTCATAGGGCATGGCATACTTGGCGATGTTCTTGCGGCAGTACTCCATCAGCTCCTGCTTGGTCTCCTCCGTTTCGGGCACATCCGCGGCAAGCTTCACGAAGGCTTTGACCTTCTGCATCTTGTAGGGATCCGGAACGCCGATCACGCAGCTCATCTGAACTTTTTCATGCGCGTCCAGTATGTTCTCGATCTGCCCGGGATAGACATTGTATCCGGAGGAAACGATCATGCGCTTCGCTCTGCCCTTGAAGTAGATGAATCCCTGGTCGTCCATCGTGCCGAGGTCGCCCGTATAGACCCAGGTCAGTCCGTCCTCATGATGCCGCAGCGTCTGCGCGGTTTCTTCCGGATGCTTCATGTACTCCTTCATGACGGTGGGACCGGCCAGCAGGATCTCTCCCTCTTCTCCGTAAGGCAGTTCGCGGTCCGTTCCGGGCTCCACGATCTTGATATACGTGTCCGGGAACGGAACGCCGATCGAGCCCTCCTTGAACATGTGCGGAGGCGTCAGGCAGCAGGCCGTGACCGTTTCTGTCGTGCCGTAGCCTTCCCGTACCTGGACGACGGCGTTATGCGCGTAAAGGAACCGGTCGAGTTTTCTTTTCAGTTCGATGCTGAGGCTGTCCCCGCCGGAGAACACGCCTTTGAGGCTGCTGAGATCCGCGCCGTCCATGTCCGGAAGACGGAGCAGCGCCTCATACAGCGTCGGAACGCCGGCGATAAAGTTGCAGCGGTATTTGACGATCTGCTTGGCGTAGCTCTTCGCGGTAAAGCGGGGGATCAGGATACAGCGGCCGCCCTGTGCCAGCATCGAATGGATGCACACGCCGAGTCCGAAACCGTGGAACAGCGGCATGGCTGCGAGCATGGAATCGCCGATCCGGTACATCGGATTCGTCGCGACGATCTGCTGGGAGAGAGCGTTGAAATTCTTGTTGGTGAGCACGATGCCCTTCGTCGTGCCGGTCGTTCCGCCCGAGTAGAGAATGACTGCGGGATCGTCCCCCCTGCGCTCCACCTTATACTTGTAGAAACAGGCTTTCGAAAGCCGCATGAATTCATTCCAGCGGATCACGGGCGCGTCCTTCGGGATCTTTTTGATCTTGCGCCCCTCCGTCAGCATATAGCCGGCGCGGATCGGTTTGGAAAGCGCGTCCTTGACGGATGCGATGATGATATTGACGACTTTGGTATTCTCCCTGATCCGTTCGAACTTTCCGTAGAACTGGTCAAGCGTGATCGCCGTGACCGATTCGCTCTCGTTCAGATAGAACTCGATCTCCTTTTCCGCGGAAAGCGGATGGATCATGTTGGCGATGGCGCCGACCAGATTGACCGCGTAGAACATGTAGATCGCCTGCGGACAGTTCGGCATGGCGATCGTGACCTTGTCGCCTTCTCTCAGGCCGATGGTCTTCAGCGCTTTCGCGCAGTTTTCGATCTCCTGGATCATCTGCCGGTAGGTCGTAGACTTGCCCATGAAAGTAAACGCGATATTATCCGGATACTTTTTTGCGACATTGGCGACCATGTCAAACATGGAACCCTCAAAGTATTCCAGATTCAGCGGTACGTCGCCCACATAATTCGCCCAGGGCCTTTTCGCAGTAATGTTTTCCATTGTGTCTCCTTTTCCCGTTCTGTACAATGCATCCCGCATGCTATTTCCCGGATCCGCCGGCACGGGCGTCCGTAAAAACGTAGCATGCAGTCAAAAAGGAATATAACCGAAACCGCCGCGGAAATCAAGAAAAAATGTCCGCGCTGACGCGGACATCATGCAAAACAGAGCCGTTCCTCCGCGGGATCATCTGTCCCAGAGTTTGTCGATCACACGTCCTGCGGGCGTGCTGGAAGCATAGTCTTTTATCATCAGTTCGATCAGAGAGGAAAGGAATTTCCCGACCTCGGGCTGGTTCCGCACTTTCCGGAACAGCTCCAGCGCTTTTCTCGCCTGCATCTCCGAAAGATCCGTCACGGTCGACGCCCCCGCCTCCTCCAACGTGTCGAACAGCTGGCTGATAAACGTCTTCCTCGCCTCGGTATCCATTCCGTCCATCACGGAGTGAAGCGATTCCTCAAACGAAAGGGAGCTTCTGCTGAACTGTTCGCACCGGACGAATCTCGGACCCGAAACCTCCCACAGGAATCCGTCGTGCGCCGACGGTCCCGGACGGGGGCTCTTGACGATGGAAACGTTCTTTTCCCGCTCCAGCATCATCCCGACCAGTGAAAACTGCGGAAGCAGCGAATGAAGCTTCGGACGGATCCGCAGATACCCCTCCTGCTGAAGGAACTCTTTCGTAAAGCCGGGCCCGTCATTGTTGTAGACGGCACGGATCCTTCTCTGAATCGCGGGATCCGCCATGGCGGCAGCATAGACCGCCAGATTTCCGCCTTTGGAATGGCCGCCGACGATCAGCGGCCCGGAACACCATTTGGACGCAGCGGTCAGATACGCGAGCGCGTCCTGCTGCGCGGGGATGGAGTCCGATACCGACATCATCATGTTTTCCTTCCATCCGGTAAGCGTATCGTCCGTTCCCCTGAAGCTGATATAGGCTGTCTTGTCGGGCAAAAGAAGCGTCAGAGCGGAAAACTGTTCCGTTGAGGAGGGCCTCAGTTTCTTGGTAAATCCCGCGAGATGGATCTCCCCGAACCGCTGTGTCCCGCAGAGTTTTTTGAGAACCGGCGCGATTGCGCCGGAGGCGAGCACCCCGAAAGATGCCTCCTCCTTGCTTCTGCTCCCGAAGAAGGCAGGTACCGCGTCACGGAGCAGCACGGCTCCTCCTTTGCGGGGCACGATGCCGGAATAATCGGGGCATCCGACCTTGGCCAGTATATAGTTATCCACTTCATTCAGCGGGTCCGTATTGAAGGTCAGGTCTCCCCGCCATACAAGATAATCAAGAATCGTCGCCATGCTTTCTTCCTTTCTTTATCCTTCCGGCCATAATGAACCGCCGCGAATCCGCGCAGGTAGAACCTGCTCAGATGCCGGATATCTCTCCGTCTCAGCCCTCCGTCTGCGGATCCGCGGATTCCGGAGCGCAGCACCCGGACAGGAGATGTTCGACCTCGGCGGCTACCAGATCCGCCGTATAAACTTTCGCAAGAAACTTCGAGCCGAGATCCGGAAGCTCAGCCGTGCGCACTGAAAGGGTGCCGGAACAGTCGACCGCGTAATAGACCCTGCCCGGAACGCTGTCGGTGTTTTCCGGGTCCCGGATGCCGAGAGAGCCGGTCACCCCGATCCCGATATCCGTCCCGAAGGTTTTCCGGCAGGCTTTGGCCATCTCCGCCGCGGTCTCTTCCGAATAGACTCCGTACTGACGGATCGTCTCCGCGGGAACGCCGTTGCGGATCTTTTCGTCGTTGCAGTATGTGACAAGACTCCCGCGGAACACTTCGGACGCGTGATCGATGTCCGTGATGAGCGACGCGATCAGGCCGGAAGTGCAGCTTTCCATGGTCGTCACCGTGATCCGCCTCGCGATCAGCGCGGACGTGAGCGCCGCGTAGCGCGCCCGCACGTTTTCCAGAAGCCCGTCTTTTTGCGGTCCGGAAAAGCCTGCCGCAGGCGCGGCCTGCAGATCGATGAAATACGGACATATATCGTCATATCTGCCGTTTTTCAGCCGGAATCCGTCCGGAATCGTTCCGAGAGGCGTAAATCCCAGCCTTTCGTAAAGATGCCTCGCGTGTTCATTGGAGGCGACGACCGCGTTGAACTGAAGGATCCTGAAGCCCTGCCGCTTCGCTTCCGCAAGGCAGTGCCTGACCAGCTTTTCCCCGATATGCAGCCCGCGCATGCCGCGTTCCACGGCGTAGCTCGCGTTCGAGATATGCCCGCATCTGCCGACATTGTTCGGATGAAGGATGTACAGTCCCAGGACCGTGCCGTCCGCGTCTGCCGCGATGCCGCAGTACGACTGGGACGCGAAAAAGGCCTTCCCGGTCTCCCCGTCCAGCATTTCCTCCTGCGGAAACGCCTCTCCGTCCTCCACGACCTGATTCCATATGCGGATCATGGCAGGCAGATCCTCCGGCGCGTATGCTCTGATTTCAATCGTTTCCGTTTCCACGGTTTCCCTCCGGAATCCAGTTTGTTCAGGAGATCAGGATCTGCACGGCGATCCGTCCGTCGGGCAGATACGCCTGCGTCAAAAAACCGTTCTCAGCCGCGCTCCTCCGGAACGTCAGTGTATCCCCCTCAAAGCACTGGGCGCGGTAATGCACCTCGATATCGGAAAAAGCCATGCTGTTCCACTGTTCGCTGTCCAGCAGCCCGGCAAACGCCCGCACGTAGGCGGTGTTGTTCATATGTCCGCCGACGTCGACATCCGTCGACCGTACGGTATAGGTGCCGATCGTTTCCTCTTCTCCCTCGGGACGGAGCCTGGCAAAGGGTTCCGGGATCGCCTGACGGTCCGACAGGACCAGTTCCGGCGGATAGACATCCTTCGCCTCCTGCAGTCTGCCCGTTTTCGTGTTCAGGATCGCCCATTCTGTTTTACCGGCCAGGATCGTCTCTCCGTTTCTCGAGATGGCGTAATCCCTGTTGCAGCGCAGATGGCTCGGCGGCTCCGGCCAGGTCGAGACCGTGACCGTGTCCCCCATTTTCGGGCGTTTCCCGAAATGCACTTTTGTTTTGACGGTCAGCCAGAAAAGGCCGTCCTTCGCAAGGTCTTTCAGCCCGCTGCCGAGCTCGTCCGCATGCTCCGTCGCGATATCCATAAACAGCGCGAAGGTATCCGGAACGGACAGCTTTCCTGTCCAGTCGCAGACGGACAGAAGGATCTGCATTTCCCTTTCGTATACGGAAGAATACATCTCTGATGACCTCCGAACGGTATTGCCGGTATTATCTATTCATTTTGCGTCAGATCCGGCCAGGTTTCAAGACAAGTTTTCCGCCCTTCCCCTTTTCTGCATCTCTCCGGCCTGCAAACGGGGAACAGAATCCGCCCGGATGCGCTATACTGGAATCGGAAAAGCGCAGAGAAAACGATCTCTGCCTTCCTGCAAGGAGGGACCTGACATGAACGCGCTGCTGGACGCCGTCACGGATCCGGTCGACTGGTCAAGCACCGAGACCCGGCGCAATTATACCGGCGTACTGGATCGGTACGCCGGAAGACATGAAAAACCGTGTGAGGAGCAGCTCCTTGCCGCGGACTGCGCGTCCGCCGCAAAGGAACTGATGGACGCGCTCGAGGCCAGATGGAAGAGTCTGTCATTTTTTACCCGGTCCGCGGAAATGGAAAACGACCGGATCCGGATCGTTATGTTCCTGATTCCGATGCTTCTCCGTTCGGAACAGCCGGAATGCGCCGTCTTCGCCGAGACGTTCCGCTGTGAGTGGAACCGGAGATGTCCGAAGCGGGCTTTCGGGGTCCTGTCCGCGGAAGAGGTCGCCACCGGGTTCCGGAACCGCCCTCTGGAATTTGACTGGAAGCGGATCTTCCGGGGGACACGCGGATGAACGCCGGCATCCTCCCTTATCTGATCGTCTGCCCGCTCGTTCTTCTTGCGGGCGTCATCGACGCCATCGCGGGAGGAGGCGGTCTGATCACGCTGCCTGCCTACATGATCGCAGGGCTTCCCGCCCATGCGGCGATCGCGACAAACAAACTGGCTTCCACCATGGGGACGTCCATGGCCGTTTTCCGTTATGCGAGGACGGGCTATATCCGCTGGACCTATGCGCTGTTCTGCGCCGCATTCGCGCTCACGGGCTCCGCACTCGGCGCAAGGCTTTCCCTGCTTATCAGCGAAACCGTTCTGAAAACCGTGATGCTGTTCCTGCTCCCCCTGACCGCCGTTCTCGTTCTGAAAGGGCGGATCCTGGATCGTGAACGCGAGCCGCGGTCCCGGAAAGCGGTCTGTCTGCTCGGTGCGGCGATCTCGTTCTGCATCGGGATGTATGACGGTTTCTACGGGCCCGGAACGGGGGCTTTCCTGCTGATCCTTTTTACCGCCGTCGTGCGTCTGCGTCTGCACGAGGCGAACGGAGTCACGAAAGTGATCAACCTTTCCAGCAATGCCGCCTCTCTCTCGGTCTACCTGCTCAGCGGAAACGTTCTGGTGCCTCTCGGGCTTGCTGCGGGCTGCTTCAGCATTCTCGGCAACTGGATCGGAACAACGCTGTTCATCAACAGAGGGCTGAAGATCACAAAACCGGTCATGATCGGCGTGCTTGTTGTTTTCTTCCTCCGCGAAGCGTACGCGCTGCTCTCAGGGCTGTCCTGATCCGGGTCATTCCTTCACGGACTGCTCCCCGGTTCCGGGGTCAGGCGCTCTGCTCCGCGAACGCCGCTACGATCCGCAGCAGAATCTCGACATTTTTCTCCATCGACTGAACGGGAACATATTCAAACCGTCCGTGCGCGTTCTCATACCCGGCAGAGAGATTCGGGCACGGGAGCCCGCGGAACGAGAGCGCAGCTCCGTCCGTCCCTCCGCGGAACGGTTCGCAGACCGGCTCGATCCCGCTTTCTCTGATCGCGTTTTTCAGCATTTCCGTCAGCCACGGAACGGTCTGAAGGATCTCTTTCATGTTGCTGTACTGATGTTCGATCCGAAGCTGCGTCCTGTCCCTTCCGTAGGCGTTCTGCAGTTCTTCCGCGCAGTTTCGGAGGAACGCTTCCCTCTGAAGAAAACGCTGACGGTCAAAGTCACGGATGATCATCGTGACCCGGGCGTGCTCACAGTCCGCGTTGCAGGATACGACATGGAAAAAGCCTTCGGTGCCCTCGGTATACTGCGGCTTTTCATGGGCAGGCAGCCTTGCCATCAGCTCGGCGGCAAGGTCGGCCGCGTTGATCATGATCCCTTTTGCCGTTCCGGTATGAACGGACCGTCCCGTAAATTCAAAAACCGCCTGCGAAGCGTAAAACGTCTCGTCTTCATACCATCCGAGATGATCCCCGTCGATCGTAAACGCTGCCTCCGCTCCGAACCGGACCAGGTCGAGATCTCTCGCGAGTCCCCCCACCTCCTCGTCCGGCGTGAACGCGATGCAGACGTCCGCGTGCGGAATCCCGGGATGGGCACAGAGGTGCTCCGCCATGGTCATCACGGCGGCGATCGCCGCCTTGTCGTCTCCGCCGAGCAGTGTTGTGCCGTCCGTCAGGATCAGGTCCTGTCCGATGTACCGCTTCAGATTCAGATACTCCGACGCGCGCATCACGATATTCCGTTCCTCGTTGAGAACGATGTCCCCGCCGCCGTATTGCGCCAGCAACCAGGGCTTCACATCCGTTCCGCTCGCGTCCGGAGCTGTGTCCATGTGGGCGATGAAACCCACCGCGCTGCCCTTCCCGTCCGGCAGATTGGAAGGGATCCTGCCGTATACCACGCAAGCCTTTTCGTCAAGGAACACGTCCGGAACGCCGACCGCGATCAGCTCCTCCTTCAGCATCCGCGCAAGATCCGCCTGTTTTTCCGTCGTCGGCCAGGATCCTCTGAACGGCAGGGACTGCGTGTCCACGCGGGCATAGCGCATGAGGCGCTCTTTTACCTTTTCATACCATACGGTTCCGCTCACAGGGAGTCACTCTCCCAGGGATTGATCCGGACGGGATCCTGATTGAGAAAAGCTTTCTGGGCTTCGCTCAGATGTTTCCGGTTGATGATCGCTTCGTACACATATTCCCGGAAATACTTCTCGCTGCATACGAAATAGCCCTTCTTCCCGGCCGATTCGCCCCAGCTGTTCTCGATCTTCCAGCGGTTCGGCACGCCTGTTTCATCGAAATTCACCCCGACAAAGATCATGGCATGCGTGGCGAAGCTGTCATGGTACTGCAGACGCTCGCCCTTTTCCATAAAGAAATCGATCCCGCCCATCAGCCCCTCAAAGTCGAGGCTGTCCGGATCCCAGATCCCCTTGTCCCTGTCACCGTAAGCGCCGGAATCGCAGCCGAACCAGACCGGTTCGCCGTCCTCCAGCTGCCGGATGACCAGCGTCTCCAGTTCGTCCATGGTCAGATTGAGGCATGTGATGTCGCTGTCGGCCATGGAGCCCGAATAATGGAATATGTAATGGCAGTTCATCGGAAGACCGCTTGTCGGATGATTGGTCACCGTGACATAATCCTCCAGTACGGTCCCGGCGTATTTTTCGTAGAAGGATCTGCCGGTCAGCCCGTGTTCCGCATGGAACGCGTTGTCCTTGTCCCGGTATTCAAACGAGAACGAGACGGGCGGCTCTCCGAAGGCGATGCATTCCATCCTGTAGAATTCCTCGAGCATTTCCTCCTTGGCGGCTTCCAGATCGGCGCCCTCCGCCGCCAGCGCGCGCAGCCTGGCAGCGTCCTTGCGGAGGAGGCTGTTATAAAGCTTCAGAAACTTTTCCGTATGCGTGGACTGCCAGGTCTCCGGCATGACATCCGCCGGGACGACGCCGTATTTCTTCACAAGATCGGCCGCCATGGTCCAGTAGCCTCCGTCCGACATGCCTTCCAGGATGAATTCCATCATGCGGTCATTCAGGGGCTTGTCCGCGTTGTCGATCACCATTTCCAGCACGTTGTTCGCCTTTTCCAGCTTATCGTAAAATGAAAGATAATTCCCCGACAGTTCGAAATGCTCGAGTCCGCATTTCTCCGCCACCCGTTCGCGCAGGATGTTCATGACGGCATACAGCCAGCATCTTCCGCTCTGCTGCTGCCAGGTGATCCCGTTCGTCTTCAGTTCGACGGAAAAATCACCGTTCAGTTTTGCCGCTTCTGACGGCACAAAGGCAAGATCCTTGATCTCCGTTTTCGCAAGTGCCGCCTGCAGGGTCCGGATCTCCTTCCTTCCGCTTTCACGGTTCCGGAACCGTTCCAGCTGATCCATCGTGATTCCCTTCATATTCTTCCCTTCCGGGGCCGTGTCCGTTCTTTTCGCATCCGCGCCGCGGTCCCTCTGCCATCCGGCTTTCATTGCCGCTTTGCAATAGAAGCGGCTGTGAAATCATTTTATCATCGCTCCCGTTCCTTCACAACGGAAAATGCTCCTCACGACCCCGAAACGCCTGTCTTCCCGTCCCGATATCTTCCCTCTTCCTCCCCGTTCCGGGTCCGGAACGGTATTCCCCATATGCAAACCGCGGAAAAACGATTATGATAGGAACAGGAAAGCGGACGCTCCGTCAGATTCCGTCTTTCACAGGAGGGACATACAGCGGTGAAAAAATGCAAATACTGCGGAACACTGAATGACAATCCCGCATCCAGCTGCAAGGCATGTTCTGCAAGCGATTTCGTGTTCATCTGCGACAACTGCGGCAGCGAGATCGAAAAAGGGCAGTACTGCTCCCGGTGCGGAGTCCGGATCGGGTCCGTCAGACAGATCTGCCCGAAATGCGGGACCGCATATTATACCAACGCCTGTCCGAACTGCGGATATACCCGGCAGCGGCCGGAGGAATCCACCGTCCGCGTCGTGACCGTTCCGGCTGAAACGCCGAAAAAAAAGCGGAGCGGCTGGGCCACGTTCGGCCTCGTCCTGCTCTGGATCTACTTTCTTCCCATTATGGGAACGATCACCGTCTGGAAAAGCAAAAAGCTTTCAACCGTCTATAAACTGATCATCACCGTCGTCATCTGGGGTATCATCGCGCTTGCCTATTCCGAATCAAATTGATCCGCGGAACGTTTCCGGGATGTGTTCCCGGGCATCGCGCTCCCATGATCATCCGGATGTCATTCCGTTCCCGCAAAAACTACATCTCCTGTTCAGAAACCCCGTCTTATGACAGGGCAAAACAATGAGGAGGCATGAAGATGGAAAAAGGAAACGTACTCGTTATCGGCAATTCCGGCGTCGGAAAATCCACGCTGATCAATTCCGTTCTGGGCGAAGAAGCCGCCAGGACCGACTGGGGCACGCACGGAACCACGACCAGGCTGGAGATTTATGAATCAAAAGACGGTCAGGTCCCGTTCCGCGTGATCGACACGATCGGATTCGAACCGAACTACCTGAAGGAGCGCAGGGCGATCAACGCCGTCAAAAAATGGTCCCGGGACTGCGCCAAAAAAGGCGGGGAAAACAACCGCATCGACGTGATCTGGTTCTGCGTGGACGGAACCCGGTCCAAACTGTTTCCGGAGGACATCCGCCGGATGACACGGGCCGTCGCCATGTGGAAATCCGTTCCGGTCATCGCGGTGATCACCAAATCCTATTCCGTTCCGGACCGCGAAAAAAACATCGAAATGGTGCGCACGGCGTTTGACCGGCAGAAACCGTTCCGGGACAATCTGAAGGAGGTCATTCCGGTCGTTGCGCAGATCTATACGATCAACGATAACGCCTATGCGGCACCGGAAGGAATCCCGCAGCTGATCGACGCGACCAACGCGCTCATGCCGGAGGGCAGCAGGGCTTCGGCGCATGACCTCGCGCAGTTTGTCCTCGGCCGGAAAAGAGTGCTCGCGCAGTCCGTCGTCGGCGCCGCAACAGCGGGCGCCGTCGTAGTCGGCGCCGTTCCCCTCCCCATTCCGGACGGCGCGATCCTGACGCCGACGGAAATCATGGAGGTCAACAGCCTCGCCAGAATCTACGGGATCGACCGGAAGGACGGAAGCAAGCGGTTCCTGAGCTCCATCATCGAGGCGGGCACGGTCGGTCTGGTCGCCAAATCGATCATCGCGGCGCTGAAAGCCGTCCCGGGCATCAATATCGCGGCGAGCGTGCTCAACGCGATCATCGCGGGTGTGATCGTCGCGGTGATCGGCGAAAGCTCCATCTACGCGTTCGAACAGGTCTTCCTCGGAAAGAAATCCATGGAGGATACCGACTGGATCAAAAAACTCATGGACGCCAGGATCAGCGACTCCGTGCTCGGAAAAGCGAAACCGATCCTCGAGAAGCTGAGCGGTTCGTCCGACAAAAAGGAAATCCAGCGGGCCGTGCTGGATCTCGTCCAGATGATCATCGGCAAACAGCAGGGTTCTGAAAAAATCGGCCAGGGAAAGGACCAGTGAGCATGAAAACGATCTACCTTGCCGGGGGTTGTTTCTGGGGGACCCAGAAATTCTTTGACCAGTTCGCGGGCGTGATCAGTACGTCCGTCGGATACGCGAACGGCGGAACGGATAATCCCTGCTACCGGGACGTATGCCTCGGAAGCGGACACGCGGAGACCGTCAGAATCGTTTTTGATGAACAGAAGCTCTCCCTTACAGACCTTCTCGAATACTACTTCATGGCGATCGATCCCACCTCCGTCAACCGGCAGGGCGGGGATGCCGGCATCCAGTACCGGACGGGGATCTATTTCACCGACGGGGACCTACTGCCGGTAATTGATGCTTTCATGGCTGAAAAGCGGAAAGAATACGCGCTTCCTCTTGCCGTGGAGGTCGGAAAACTGGAGAATTACTGCGACGCCGAAGAATACCACCAGAAATATCTCGAAAAGAATCCGGGAGGCTACTGCCACATCCCGGAGCGCCTCTTCTCCGTCGGGAAGGATCCGGAATAAACAGATCCTCCCGTCCCCCCGGTTTTCATCAAATCCGCGGTGTTTTTCACCGTATCAGCAGTAGAAAACCCGCCTGCCCGAATCATACAATGGAATCGCAGGGTGAAGACCGCCCGAAAGCAATGAATTCATCGATGAGGAGGACAACAGCATGTTTGAAGATCTCGTAGAAGCAACTTCCGAAGAACTCGCGGGCGTATCCGGCGGAGCAGGCACAAAATACTACGTCTACACCGTAAAGAAAGGCGATAACCTGACCAAACTCGCAAAGCGCTTCGGCACAACGGTTGACGCGATCTATAACCTGAACCGCGACAAAATCAAAGACAAAAACCTGATCAAGATCGGCTGGAAGCTGATCATCCCGATCAAGGGCTGATCCCTTTCTCCCCCGCACGGCCGGAAAACGGCCGTGTTTTTTTGTCTGTCCCGTCCCGCCGCACCGCGCGTTCCCGCAAAGCAGAGGCAGGCGTTGCATTTCCTTTTTCTCTATGCTACGTTAGAACCAGTTTTGACGGGAGGTACGCCATATGCTTGTCCGCGGTATGAGATGGGGCTATGAAGGGGACGACTGCGCAGGCGGAATCGGAGAAGGAAGCACGTTTGCGGAGATCATGGTAACGGATGAAAAGGGCAGGAACTGGTTCGTTCTGGTCTCCAAGATCCTGGAGTTTGAACGTTTCTATGTCGCGCCGGTGCCTCTGTTCGATCTGGAGATGCATCTGTTTGACTATGAGGTCAACTATGATTATGAATCGGCAAAGATCAGGGAAGCCCTGACGGAAGAATACGCCTGCAGGGAAGGCGTCATGCCGGAAGCCGTACGATCCTCTCCGTTTTACTCCGTCATCAGGCTCGGAAGGCTTGCCGTCAGGGAATGCGAAAAACTCGGGGAACCCGACGAGACCGGCGCCCGCACTTTCATATCCGCGTATCTCGGCCTCAGTCCGGACGCGGAAGAGATCCCGGACCCGTAACCGTCCGTTCCGCAGCATGTGAAATAAAGAGGAGCATATCATACGCCGATATGCTCCTCTGTTTCTTCAGGGCTTCTGTCCTTTACTCCGCTCTGATGTTTTCATATTCCCACTCAAAGCTGAAATCCGTGGCGCTCGCCGATTTGGATGTTTTGG
>JAFZCW010000053.1 GCA_017556125.1 Clostridia bacterium
ATCATGAAAAACCATCTTCCGAAAGGACTCCGGATTCACAAATACTGATGCCTTTTCTCCGGGCGATGTGTTATCATGATGGTATCATTCATCGAAAGGAGCTCACTATCCGTTTTCCGAAGCGGACAGCAATCGGTTGCGTTTATGAAACTGGCGGTTATCGGTGGAACCAATGTGGACACCCTGTCCATTCCATACCGTGAGAGAGCGGTCTCCACTCCCTACGGCGACGCTGTCGTTCTTTTTGCCAAGCTCGAAAATGGCAAGGATTTTATTTTCATGTCGCGCCAAGATGTGCTTACCCCGCGCGATCCCGGTCAGATCAATTACCGCGCGAACATCTATGCGCTGCACAAACTCGGCGTGACGCACGTCATCGGCCTCACCCCCGTCGGTACCTGTGATTACTCCTTCCACCTCGGCAATTTCTGTCTCGTATCGGACTTTCTCGATTTCACGAAGTCCAGACCGGAGTCCTTTTCCATGCAGCATCGTTCGACCCGTCACACGGGTATGGAGGATGTCTTCAGTCCCGAGCTCAGCGACAGGATCGAAAAACTGATCCTCAAGCGCGGCTATCCCTATGCCGGAAGGACGGTCTATGCATGCACGGAGGGTCCCCGTTTCGATACCGCGGCAGAGATCCGCATGATCCGGATGCTTGGCGCACAGACGACCGGAATGGTACTCGTTCCGGAGGCGCCGCTCTGCCGGGATCTGGGAATAGAATATGCTGCCATCGGAATCATCGCGAACTACTGTACCGGCATGACCGCCGAAGTCACGGACACCGGCATCGATGAGATCATGAAAAACCGCAGGGAGGAACTCTTTGCACTGCTCTTCGAGCTTGCTTCCGATTTCTGAGCCCCCATCATCACGGGATGAAATCTGAACCGGGCCGTGCGGATCAAACCGTGCGGTCCTTTTTCATGGTCTGTCAGAGAAAGACGCATGTTTGACTGTCGGGCACGGATTCCTGCCGGTTATGTTGCAAACATATGAAAAGAGCATTAGAATGAATTGTTATGATTTCTGAGAGGCTCTGCATGAAAGAAAGAAGCGCCTGGTCCCTGAAAATCGAATACATCCTCGTCATGGCTCTGTTCGGTTGTCTGGGGCCGGTCGTGAAGTCCATCCCGCTCCCGTCAGCCGTGACCGCATGCCTCAGAGCATGGATCTCTTTCGTGCTTCTTGCAGTCTATCTTTTTGCACGGCGCAGGATATCGGCTGCTTCCCTCAAGGGCATCCTGCTTCCCATGCTGCTGTCCGGCGCATGCCTGACAGGAGACTGGATCGGACTGTTCCAGGCCTACCGATATACGACGGTCGCGACCGCTACCGTGTGCTATTACATGGCGCCCATATTTGTTTTTCTCGCTTCTCCGCTGATCCTGAAAGAACGCTTTACAATCAGGCATGCCGTGTGTGCCGGCGTCGCCTTTCTCGGCATGGTGCTTGTCTCCGGCGTCCTGCAGAACGGTTTCCGCGCAGCCGGGGATATCCGCGGCATCCTGTTTGCCCTGATCGGCGCCGTGTCCTACGCCGCGATCGTTCTGATCAACAAGAAATATCCGGCGGGCGATCCTGTTGTCAGGACGACGGTCCAGCTTGCTGCTGCGGCTGTTCTGATGACGCCCTATATCCTGCTGACGAACCGCGGCGCTTCCTTTTCGCTGGAATTCAGACATCTTCTGCTGCTTTTGGTTTTGGGGGGTGTTCTGACCGCGTTCGCCTACATCCGCTATTTTGCCGTGATCGTCAGGATCCCCGCACGGACCGTATCGATCTTTGCCTATGCGGACCCTGTTGTCGCGGTCCTGCTGTCTGTTTTCTTCCTGAACGAACCGATCACCCCCGCCGCTATCGTCGGTTCCGTCCTGATCATCGCAGCCTGCATCTTCTCCGAGCGGAACTGATCCGGGCGGACAACAGCTGCATTTTTCCCGCCGCGTTCCGTCATTTTGTACGTTTCTGAAAATATAAACCGGCCATAAAAAACAGCCGGAGCCGCAACCGCGTTGCCCTCCGGCTGAATCCTTTTCTTTTTCCGTCCGTTTTATCCCGCGGTCACCGTCTCATAGCATCCGTACGGCATCGAGTACCCCGTAATCGCTCCGCCTTCAAAAACGATGCTGCCGTCCGCTGCTCCGTCCGTTCCCGTATACAGCAGCATATCGGCGCTGTTGTAGGCGATCAGACAGTCATTTACCCTGATGTCCTTCGAATCCTGCAGGTAGAACAGCGCGGTGACCTGGTTGAACGCGAAATCACACCCGCTGAACGCTACGTCTCCGCAGCAGTCCAGCGTGATTCCGCTGTATCCCGACACGTTCAGAAAAGAGATCTTTTCAAAGGAAACGCTGTCGCAGGCGGTCATTTCGACCATGCCCATGCTGCAGCTGTGTACCAGCAGGTCAACCGCTCTGAGGCCGTCACAGTTTCTTGCAATGATCCCGACCGTACCGCATCCGTACAGCTCGCAGCCCGAAAGCTTTACGCCGTCACAGTTTACGAAATTCACAACGCCCCCGATGCATTCCCCTGTCTCCGTGTGGCCGATCTTCAGCCCGACCACCGTCACACCGTCGGAATTCCTGAAATTCAGGACATTCGCATATCTCGGATCGGTGCAGATCTCCGAATCCAGAGAGACCGTTCCCTCCGTTTCCGACACGGACCCGACCAGCATCAGATTGTCCGCGTTCTCCACATACAGTTCATATCCGAGGTATGTTTCGATCCAGCGGTAATGCTCGCCGGATGCCGCTCCGTAGCCCTCGGCGTCGGACAGATTGTACACGCCGGGTTCCAGCCGGATAATCGTATCCGGCGCCAGCGCCGCGATCAGCTCGTTCACATCGGATACGGTGACGACAGGACGGGTATCCTCGGGCGCGTGCAGATATTCGTCCCCTTCCGCCAGAATGGCTACCGTGTTAAAGGGCTTTTCCGTTCCCGTCCCGAACGGTGTATCCGATCCGGCATTCCATTCGCCTATCTCGTTTCTGTAATAGTATGCGATCTCGCTGGAACCGTGCTGTTCCGGATCCGGCTCCACCGTGAGCTCCTCAAACATCTCCGTATACCACGGATACGTCAGCGACTCAAGATCACGGATGAGGATCACGGCGTCCTCGGCATCGGTCCCCGCATTCTTCACGCAGAGGGAATACTGCATCCCGCCCAGAAACCATCTTGTCCAGAGACCGTATCCGGTATCCAGGATCGCATAGGGACTGCCTTCTTCAAGATGTTCGAACGGCATTTTCCCGTCATCCATATAGATGCCGGAAATATCCTCCTGCGAGACAGCCGCACGAAGCGTCGCGGGCATCCCATCCCAGGAAAAGCTGTAATCCGCGATCTGTTTTTCCCCGTCGATCAGCGTAAACACTTCATCCGTGACAGGATACAGTTCCGGATCCAGCCGGAAAAGACAGCATCCCACAGCAGCGTTCAATTCATCGACGGACGCCGCCTCTTTCAGCGGAGATGGCATTCCGACGGTCTGCTCCGGACCAGGATCTTCTCCTTCCGGGGAGCCGTCCGATGTCTCCGCCAGTGCCGCCCGGACGCCGAAAGACGTCAGGGTCAGGGAAAGAATTAGAATACAGACGATTCCTTTTCTGAATAGTTTCATCATGATTCCTCCAGTCAGAAAACTTATGGTCGATTCGGTCTGTCTCTGCCGTTTTCAGAGATTCAGCCCGTTTGCAAGATTCACGATAAAGTCCTGGACGTTTGTAACGATTCCGCGCGCGGAAAGGCTGCCCCGGTCTGCGAGCTTGTTGACCGTGAACTCCGCAACGTCCACATAGAAAAAGTATACCTGCCGGACCGTTCCGTCCGGAAGCACCCTGAAAGACGGTGTCATGTTCCCCGTTGCGATGGAATGCAGCATTGTCGCCATGCCGATGACGGTCGTTGCGGTCCTGATCTCGTTCCGCATGGCGTCCTGCGCCTCATATACATTCCCGTAAACGGGCGGAAGCGGTCCGTCGTCCCGGATCGATCCGCCCAGAACATACGGAACGCCGCACTTTTCACAGCTGTAAATGATCCCGTTGTCAATGTGCTCCGCCTCGATGAATTTCGCGATGCTTCCGTAATAGCGCACACGGTTGATCAGGTCCAGATGATTGTAATGTCCGTTCGGATAGGAAACGCTGGTATAGATGTCCTGTCCGAGCGCAGTCCCGAGCCAGGCAGCCTCCAGATCATGCGTCGCAAGCGCGTTCCCCGCCAGCACAGCATGCACATATCCCGCCCGGACCAGCTTTTCCATCGCCGTCCTCGCGTCCTTGTCAAACGCGAACGCTGGGCCCATGACCCAGACGATCTTCCCGTGATCCTTCTCGTATCTCAGGAGATCGTAGATCTCGTCGTAGTCCTTTGAGAACGCGGTCTCTCTTGTCCGGTTCCCGCGGAAAGCAAACACGTCGGCGTTCGCCCTTGTCTCGCGGAACCCGTCCGGATGCACATAGATCCCGTCTCTGCCGTCTTCCGTTCTCCCCGTGAAGACGAGGTCGCCCTTCTTCAGGTTCCGGAACTCGACCACATGCACCGCTCCGTCCCGGTAAACCGCGCAGCAGTCCATCCTGCTCTCTTTGGCAAGGAGCCACACCCCGCCGCATTTGAAATACTCGGGGAAAATGCTCATGGCGTGATAGTCAAACGGCGCCACGCCGTCCGCCGGCGCCTCCTTCAGGACGGCGTCCGGACAGTTTTGAAACCGCTCCGCTTCAAAATCAGGAGGGCAGTATGCTCTCAGTTTAAACAAGGTCGTCCTCCTCCCCGCGGAGCGTGGCGTACATGACCGCTTTGATCGTATGCATCCGGTTTTCCGCCTCATCGAACACGACGGACTGGGGACCTTCGAACACGTCGTTCGCGACCTCCATCTCCACGATGCCGTAACGGTCCGCGATTTCTTTCCCGATCACCGTATTCGTATCATGGAAAGACGGCAGACAGTGCATGAAGATCGCGTCCGGCTTCGCCATCGCCATCTTCTTTCCGTCCACCCTGTACGGCTCCAGAAGAGCAATCCTCTTTTCCCACGCCTCGGCGGGTTCTCCCATAGAGACCCAGATATCCGTGTACAGCACGTCCGCGTCCTTCGCGCCTTCGGCGATATCCTCGGTCAGCGTGACGCTCCCGCCGCTCTCCGCCGCGATCTCCTTCGCTTTTTTCACGAGGTCATCCGCGGGAAACAGTTCCTTCGGCGCGCACGCCGTGAAGTGCAGACCCATCTTTGCGCACGCGATCATCAGGGAATTGCCCATGTTGTTCCTCGCGTCGCCGAAATAGGTGAACCGGATCCCCTTCAGGCGTCCTTTTTTCTCCTCGATCGTCAGCAGATCCGCGATCATCTGCGTCGGGTGAAACTGATCCGTCAGTCCGTTCCAGACCGGAACGCCGGCGTATTCGGCCAGCATCTCCACGAGGCTCTGGTCGAACCCCCTGTATTCGATCCCGTCATACATTCTTCCGAGAACGCGGGCCGTATCCGCGATGCTCTCCTTCCTGCCCATCTGGGAAGAACCAGGATCCAGATAGGTAACACCCATTCCGAGATCCATTCCCGCGACTTCGAAAGAACACCTCGTACGCGTGGATGTCTTTTCAAACAGAAGCACGATGTTCTTTCCTTTGAGATACGCGTGCTCTTCGTGACGCTTTTTCTTCTCTTTCAGCGCTTTGGAAAGATCGATCAGGTACCGGATCTCCTCCGGGGTAAAGTCCAACAGTTTCAAAAAGTTTCTTCCGCGAAGATCTGCCATGTTTTCCTCCAGTATTATTCTCTGATCAGGGGCATGCTCATGCAGCGCGGGCCTCCCCTGCCTCTCGACAGTTCCGACCCGTCCAGCCGCAGCGTCCTTATCCCCGAATCCTCCAGAACTCTGTTCGTCTCATAATTCCGGTCATAGACGATGACCGTGCCCGGCGCGATGCAGAGCGTGTTCGATCCGTCGTTCCACTGCTCTCTCGCGGCCGCGATCGGGCTGTTCCCGCCGCAGTATATCAGCTCGGGTTTTTCCAGATCCAGATACCGTGACAGTACGTTCTCCAGTGAACCGCTTTCCTCTTCGGTCACGATCTTCCCGCCCTTCTTCTTCAGGGAAAAGACATGCAGGCCGGGGAATATGCCGGGATGGACGGTAAATTTTGCAACATCCACCTGCGTAAAAACGGTATCCAGATGCATGCACGCGCGGGTCTGCGGGATCGTAAACGCCAGAACGGTCTCAATTTCCGAGCGTTCGTCGGTCAGCACGTTTTCGGCAAGAATCTCCACCGCTTCCGGCTGCGTCCTTGCGGACACGCCGACCGCCAGCACCTTCGCACTGAGATTCAGAATGTCGCCGCCCTCCAGGCTGAAGCAGTTGTCGGTCCGGTAATAAAACGGGACCTTCCCGCTGAATAACGGATGATACTTGAATATCATCTCGGAAAAGATCGTTTCCCTGCACCGGGTCTCGGTCCGCATGCGGTGAAGGCTGACCCCGCAGCCGATGCTGGCAAAGGGATCTCTGGTAAAATACAGATTCGGCATGGGAGGCGTCAGGAACCGGGCTCTGGAGCCCGTCAGCTCCGAAAGCGATCCGCTGCTCCCCGGAAAAACCTCCCGGTACGGGATCCCCGCCATCATCATATGAACGAGCTCAAGCGAATCCGGTACGTTCTTCAGGTAATCGGTCATCGCGTCGCGGTAGTACTGGGCGGATATGCCTGCCTGATCGAGGAACGTGCCGATCATGCGCTCCTTCAGATCCGGAATCAGATCCAGTGTTTCCGAAGTCAGTTCATCCAGATAGACCGGTTCCGCTCCGTTCTCGCGCAGGATACGGGCAAATTCGTCATGCTCTTCCCTCGCCCTGTAAAGAAACGGGATATCATCGAAAAGAAGTTCGTCCATCGTGTTCGGGCTGAGGTGTTCCAGCTCCTTCCCCGGCCTCTGCAGAAGGACTTTTTTAAGAGGTGCGATCTCGCTGGTAACATGGATTGGGCTTTCCAGCATATAATCCTCCGATTGTGAATAGGGTCTTTTATCAGTATAGCACGAATCGGAACGCTTTGAACGGCGATCTGTCCGAACGGAATGCCGGACAGCGGGTTTTTGCCGTATCGTCCTGCCTCGCCGCTTTCTTGACACTGCATGAGCCCGATACTACAATTGATGGTATCGTTTGAGGTGTTCGACATGTTTGGTTATTATTCTCTTCTCGCTCTGTTCGCAGGCTTTGTTCTCGACCTGATCGCGGGCGATCCCCGTTCGATTCCCCATCCTGTTCAGATCATGGGGCTTCTCATCTCCGCGCTTGAAAAACTGTTCCGACGCATCTTCCCGAAGACGGATACCGGGGAAAAACTGGCCGGACTTGCGCTCTGGCTGATCGTTGTGATCCTGACAGGCGGCATTTCCTTCGCCCTGCTGATCTTCTGCTACCGGCTCTCTCCCTGGATCGGCTTCGCGGTGGAAACCATTATGTGCTGGCAGTGCCTTGCGGCAAAGTCGCTGCGGGATGAAAGCATGAAAGTCAAGAAAGCGCTCGACTCCGGGGATCTTTCCGCTTCCCGCGAGGCTGTATCCATGATCGTCGGCCGGGATACGGATTCACTGGACGAAGCCGGCGTCGCCCGTGCAGCAGTCGAGACGGTCGCGGAAAACGCATCAGACGGGGTCATCGCGCCGCTATTCTATCTGATCCTGTTCGGCGGTCCGCTCGGAATGCTCTATAAGGCGGTCAACACGATGGACTCCATGCTCGGCTATACGGATCCGCCCTATACCAACATCGGGCTGATCCCGGCCAAAGCGGATGACGTACTGAACTATGTCCCCTCCAGGATCGCGGCCATGTTCCTGCTTTTTGCCGGCGGACTGCTCGGCTATGATGCAAAAGCAGGCATGAACATCTTCCGCAGAGACCGTTACAAGCACGCAAGCCCCAACGCGGCACAGACCGAATCCGCGATGGCGGGGCTTCTCGGGGTCCGTCTGGCAGGAAGCGCCTATTACCGCGGCGTACTGCATCACAAGGAATATATCGGGGATCCTCTCCGCGAAATCGAGCCGGAGGATATCGCCCGCTCCTGCAGCATTATGCTGCTTGCCTCTACCCTCGCCCTTCTGCTGTTCGGCGGAATCAAGCTCATGCTGTTTCTGCTGATCACCAAATAGAACTCTTCGTTTCGTGCCGACGTCATTTGCGCCGGGATCATCATGCGCACTGGTCGGCCGGCTCATCAACTGGAGGTATCGCGATGCGCGGATCATTGTTCTGTATCGGCACCGGTCCGGGAGACCCGGAACTGTTAACGCTGAAAGCGGCGCGTCTCATCCGGGAATCGGATCTGATCGCGGTCCCCGATACGGATTCCGTCGCCCTGAAAATTGCGTCGGGAGCCGTTCCGGAAATTGCCGGAAAGCAGGTCCTGACGCTCTCCATGCCGATGGTCAGAGACAGAAAAGTACTCGATACAGCACACCGCAAGGCGGCGTCCGAACTGGAGCTGGCTCTGGACCAGGGTAAGAACATCGTGTATCTGACGCTCGGGGATCCTTCTGTCTACTGCAGTTTCACATATCTCGCAAGGCTTTTGAAATCGGACGGATATCCGTTTCAATATGTCAGCGGCGTCACCTCCTTTTCGGCGGCGGCAGCCCGTCTCGGAATCCCTCTCTCCGAGGGGAACGAGTCCCTGCACATCCTTCCCGCATCCTGTCAGCCGGAAACGGCTGATGAACTCAGAGGAACCTGTGTCATCATGAAATCAGGACAGAACCTCGGCGCCGTGAAAGCATCCCTGCTGAAAAGCGGCAGAAAGATTCAGGGCGTGACCAACTGCGGCATGGAAGACGAACGCGTCTACCGTTCCGCGGAAGAGATACCGGATAACGCAGGATATTTTACCCTGCTCATCACAAAAGAACCCGGAAGCGCCTGACAGTGCTGACCGTTCCGGAAAACAGTGTTGTCCGGATGCCCGGCCTGTGCTAAAGTATATGATAGAAAGATGAGAGGAAGTGAACCGATGCGCAAATGATCCGCGTTTTCAACTAGACAGTATCCCCCTGTAATAGGGGTTTGCTTTCTGTGGAAAAACGGATCATGCAAGATCGGAACCGCCCTCCGGGTGTTTTTGAAGTTGAGCCGTTTTCCGCACAGAGAACGGCTTTTCTGGTTTTCCGGGAGGAATTATGCTGCAGATACAGAATCTGACAATTACACAGAAGAAAGACGACCGCGTCCTTGTCCGGGATCTGTCCTTTGTCCTCAATGACGGGGAAAAAGCAGCGCTTATCGGTGAAGAGGGAAACGGCAAATCCACGGTTCTGCGCTGGATCGCGGGAGATCCCGCCGTAGAGGAATACGCGGAAGCCCGGGGAAATATCATCTGTGACAATGTAATAGGCTATCTTAGCCAGGAACTGAACCGCAAGGACGGGAAACTGCCCGTCTGCGTCTATATGGAAAACGCCTGCGAGATCGGCATGAAAAATCCGAAAACGGTCCGAAGATACCTGGACCAGCTCGGGATCAGGGACGAACTGATCCGGGAGACGCGGCCGATGGATACGCTTTCCGGCGGAGAAAGGATCAAGCTGCAGATCCTTGTCATGCTCATAAACGGATGCGATCTGCTGCTGCTCGACGAACCGTCCAACGATCTGGATCTTGAAACCCTGCAGTGGCTGGAAACGTTTCTGAACAGGACGGACGCGTCGGTCCTGTATGTTTCCCACGATGAGCTGCTGCTGGAAAGAACCGCCGAAATGCTGATCCATATCGAACAGGTCCGGCGGAAAACGATCGACAGAGTCACAGTCGCACATGTACCCTATCGCCAGTATATCGCGGAAAGGGAAAGAAAACTCGATCATCAAGCTCAGATGTCCGTCTTTGAGCACAAGCAGTTCCAGAAAAAGAAGGACCGCTACCTGTCCATCTATCAGGCGGTCGATCATGCGCAGAAGACGATCGGAAGGGACGACCCGTCAGGCGGGCGTCTGCTAAAGAAGAAGATGCATTCGGTGCAGTCGCTTGGAAAACGTCTGGAAAAGGAAAAGGAGTCGCTGACCAGCCTTCCGGAAGCGGAATGGGCCATCCTCCCTAAATTTGAAGAAACAGACCGCATCAATAACGGAAAAACGGTTCTGGATCTGTACCTTCCGTCGCTTCAGGCGGGAGATAAATGCCTGGCAAAAAACGTCCGCCTTCATATAAGCGGTCCGGAAAGAGTCTGCATCATCGGGCAGAACGGATGCGGAAAGACAACGCTTATAAAAGAGATCGCGGATATGCTTCTGCCAAGAAAAGATATCAGCACGGGATATGTTCCCCAGAATTATGACGACCTTCTGGACCTTTCAGAAACACCGGTCGAGATTCTGGCCCCGTCCGGTGAAAAGGAAGCGGTCACACATGCCCGGACCTACCTCGGGAGCATGAAGTACACCACATCGGAAATGGATCATGCCGCTTCGGAGCTTTCCGGCGGACAGCGGGCAAAGATCCTGCTTCTGAAGCTGATCCTGGACAGAAACAACGTGCTGATCCTGGATGAACCGACCCGGAATTTCAGCTCCCTGTCCAATCCGGCGCTTCGGAAGCTGTTTGCGTCCTTTCCGGGCTGCATCATTGCCGTGACACACGACAGGATGTTTCTGAAAGAGGTCGCGACACGGGTGGTTCGGCTGACGGAAACCGGTCTGGAGCCGGTCTATCCGGATGCGGACGGGTATGTTCATATGTAAAACCGGATCCGTTCCGATCGGAATTCCGGTTCCTCCGCAGCAAAAAATCCGAATCTTCTGCCGGAGGGCTTGAGATTCGGATTTCTTATATCTGGTGGAGCATACCGGATTCGAACCGGTGACCTCAACATTGCGAACGTTGCGCGCTACCAACTGTGCTAATGCCCCAATCGATTTTTTATAATACATCAAGAAAAATGAAAATGCAACTGTTTTTTACAGAGAACTTCCCCCGTCCACACATAATATCTGCCCGGTAATAAAGCCGGCCGTTTCCTCAAGAGCCAGAAAATAAACGGCGTTCGCGATATCCCCTGTTTCGCCGAACCGTTCAAGAGGAATGTTCGCCCGGATATCCTGTCTCTCGTTCTCGGTGAATTCCCGGTTCATTTCCGTGTCCACAAATCCCGGCGCAACCGCATTGACACGAATTCCGGAAGGAGCAAGTTCCAAGGCCAGAGATCTCGTCAGGCCGATCAGTGCGGCCTTGGAAGCGGAATACGGTACTTCACAGGAACAGCCCGTGATCCCAAGATAGGAAGAAATGTTGACAATACTTCCCTTTTTCCGCGAGACCATATCCGGTATGACTGCCTTGCTGCAGAGCATGGCTCCTTTGCAGTTGACGGACAGAATCCTGTCGATCTGTTCCGCAGAACAGTCCGTCAGAAGCTGTTCCGGAAGCGCAATGCCGGCATTGTTTACAAGGATATCCACCGGCCCGAACTCGTTTTTGATTTCGGAGTACATGCGCTTCACATCGCTGTCGGAAGAAATGTCCCCGCAGGTATACATGACGTCGCGGTTTTGGGATCTCAGCTGCACGGTCACTTCGGTCAGAAGATCCGTCCTTTCGAGGCAGTGCAGAACGACCCGGAATCCGTTTCTCGCAAACTGTTCGGCAACTGCCCTTCCGATCCCGCGCGAGGAACCGGTGACCCATACTGTCCGGAGACTCACTTCTTTTCCTCCGTTCCCCGGCTTTCGGCAGCTTCACGATCCTGTTCCGGCAGATCCTGCTGCTCGGCCGGATCGTCCTCTGAAGAATGCTTCTTCAATAACTGGACATGCTGCAGTTTCTCTTTCACGGATACCGTATGCACTTCCGGCTCCGGTTCCGGCGTTTTGAACACATGGATGATTCCTTCGTCGTTCAGACTCTTAAACAGCGCGATCGCAATCGGTAGACCCAGCAATCCGATCGGACCGAAGACATAGGTGCCGATCACCATGGCCATCAGGGTCACGACGGGATGCACCCCGACATGATTTCCGACGATCTTCGGCTCGATAATATTGCGGATAATCGTGATCGTGATATAGAGAATTCCAATCTTCAGCGCCATGGGATAATTCTGCGTCACGATGGAGATGATGGTCCAGGGGATCAGAACCGTTCCGCTTCCGACAACGGGAAGAATGTCCAGCACCGCTATCAGGGCGGCAATCATCGCCGCCCTTGGCTGTCCGATGATGCTCAGTCCGATAAAAAGCTCGCCAAATGTGATCAGCATGATCAGGGCGTACGACCGGACATATTTTCCGACCGTCTTTACCAGATGCGTGCGTCCTTCCCGCATCAGCATCTGGTTTCTCTCGGAAAGCTGCGCCATGACAAACCGCCGCAGAAGCGGATAATCGGAGGCAATGAAAACAGTCGCGATGATGGTGATCAGCACCTTCAGGAGTACGGTCGGCATGCGTATCGCCATGGTCGTCAGCCACTTGAGAGCGGAGACGGAGGCATTGGTCAGAATGGATTCAAAGTTTGCGCTGAAGCCTGTCAGAACATCACGGACGATATCGCTCGCTTCAGGTGTAAGATTGGCGGAAAACGCCAGGATTTTATCCGTCACCATGATCAGGAACGGTTCGATCTTGTCATTGTAATAATTCGGAAAACCCGCGATGATCGTTTTTGCCTCCGCAATCAGCTTTGTTCCGATCACGGAAAGCAGGAATCCGAATATCGCATAGAAAAAAATGGTGACAAGGAATGCGGCAATGCCTTTCCCAAAATGACATTTTTCTATCAGCAGATTGATTGCGGGCCTGATAATGACCGTAACAAGCCACGCAACCAGAAACGGCATCAGGATCGACAGACCTTTCCTGCAGATCAGGATCGCGATCCCGAGAATGACCGCGAAATAAGCAATATTGACTAAAACTGTTTTTTTATGCTGTGTTGTCATATTCTGAATGCTTCTTTGCCTGAATTGTAAGTTGATTTTATCATGCGGCAATCAAGGGTGTAAAGAATATGCTATACTCATTGCATGAGGATTTTACTGGAACAACTGTCCGGTCTCCTTTCGGAAGAACCGGATCCGATCGCCACGATGGCTAACGCTGCTTCGTTCCTTTTCAACGCTCTGCCCGACGTCAGCTGGGCAGGGTTCTATCTGAAGCGCGGGGATGATCTGGTGGTTGGTCCGTTCTGCGGAAAACCCGCCTGCACAAGGATCAAACCCGGCCGTGGCGTTTGCGGAACGGCTTTTTCGGAACAGAAAACGGTCATCGTTCCCGATGTTCATGCGTTCCCCGGGCATATCGCATGCGATCCCGATTCAAGGTCGGAAATCGTCATTCCGCTGTTCGGAAAGGACGGCGGCCCGTTTGGTGTTCTCGATCTTGACAGCACCGTATTCAGCCGGTTCGATGCAGAAACGGCGGACTTTCTGTCGAAAGCGTCCGAAATCATCTCTTCCCGTCTCGATTTCTGAACTCTTTCCCCGCCTGAAACATAAACAAAAAGAACTGCCCCGAGAGCGGCCCTCGTAA
>JAFZCW010000054.1 GCA_017556125.1 Clostridia bacterium
CAGGAAAGCATCAGGAGGTCGTTTTTTCCCTCCTCGCCGAGGCGCTCCAGAATCACCGTTTCGAGGTCCCTGCCGTAACGCTCGCCCGCGGAGAACAGCGCGTCTTCATCCGGCCCGGTGAAAAGAAACCGCACGAACATGGAATAAGGCGGGAACAGGGCATGACGGCGCTGCGCGAGCTCGTACCGGTAGAAGCCTTTGTAATCATGATTCCTTGCGAACACGATGGCCGGATGATCCGGAGAATAGGTCTGAATGACGACCTTCCCAGGGTTTTCATCCCTTCCGGCCCTGCCCGAGATCTGGGTCAGCAGCTGGAATGTCCGCTCCGTGCTGCGGTAGTCGGGGATGCAGAGGGACGCGTCCGCGGCAACGACGCCCGCAAGCGTCACGTTCGGGAAGTCATGGCCTTTTGCGATCATCTGCGTTCCGATCAGCACGCTGTATTCACCGGAGGCAAACGCGGAAAGAGTCTGCTGGTACGCATTCTTATGATGCATGGTATCGGTGTCCATGCGAAGGGAGGCGACATCCGGAAACAGGGCGTGGAGCTGTTCTTCCACCTGCTCCGTTCCGATGCCGAAAAATTTGATGAACGGCTTTCCGCAGTTCGGGCAGGTCTCCGGAACCGGTCTGCTTGCGCCGCAGAAATGGCATTTCAGCCGGTTTCCGTGCTTGTGATAGGTCATGCTGATATCACAGTTCGGACACTGGATCACGGTTCCGCAGGACCGGCAGGACACAAAAGTGGAATAGCCCCGGCGGTTAAGGAACAGCATGGCCTGATGTCCGCCGTCCAGACATTCCCGAAGCAGCGTCTGCATCCTTCTGGAGAAGATCCCGTTGTTGCCCGCAAGGAATTCTTCGCGCATGTCAACGGTCTCCACTTCCGGCATGGGCCGGTTCATGACCCGTTCCGGCATCTCAAGCAGCCGGTACCGGCCGGATTCCGCGCGGAAATAGGAAATCAGGGACGGCGTTGCGCTGCCGAGCAGGACCGGGATTCCGAAGGACCGGGACCGGTGCGCGGCAATTTCCGCCGCATGATAGCGGGGGGCGCTTTCGCTCTGATAACTGGATTCGTGTTCTTCGTCGATAATGATCAGGCCGAGATTGGAAAAAGGAGCGAACACCGCGCTGCGGGCGCCGACCACGACGCGCGCACGGCCCAGACGGATGCGCCTCCACTCGTCAAACCGCTCGCCTGCGCTGAGGCGGCTGTGAAGAACGGCGACATCGTCATCGAAGCGTGCCCGGAAGAGCCCGACGGTCTGCGGGGTGAGGGAGATCTCCGGCACCAGCACAATGGCTTCTCTGCCGGATTTGAGACAGAGGTCGATGCACCGCATATAGACTTCCGTTTTCCCGCTACCGGTAACGCCGTGCAGGAGGAACGTTTCAGCGGAACCGTTCGCGACAGCGTCCGAGACCGCGTTCACGGCATTCTGCTGGGCGGCATTGAGCACAACGGGCATATCTGTTTTTCTGAAGGAATAGTCCGGACGGCGGAAAGTAACGTGCTCGTTTTCAAGAACGAATCCCTTCCGGACAAGCGCGGCGATGGCGGAAGCAGCGCCGGGAAGATATGCCCGTATATCCGATACGGACATCTCAAGGCCGGTATTGTGGAGAAGACTTACGACTTCCAGCTGCTTCGGGGCAAGCGCCTTTCCTGAGGCGGTCCGCAGCGCGGCAAGCATTTCCTCGTAAGGGATATCCGGTGAAAGCATGACCGTTCTTTCGGATTTTTCACGGACCCTGCTGCCACGCAGCCGTGCGGGAATCATGAGCCGAAGCGCCTCGACGAGAAGACAGTGGTAGCTGCGGCTGATCCAGCCGGCGAGTTCGATCTGCTCTTCCGTCAGGACGGGATAGGGCTCCAGAACGCGGACGATATCCTTTACGGCAAAATCCGTGGCGGAATCGCTTTTGAGGGAAAGAACAAAGCCCTCCTTCAGAGCGTTTCCGCTTCCGAACGGCACGAGGACATGCTGTCCCGGGGAGATATTCAAATGTTCGGGCACGCGGTATGTGAACAGCCGGTCCACGTTGGCGTGGGCAATATCGATAATGACTTCCGCAAACATAGAATGCTCCAGCGTCTGCTTTATAACCTAGAAAAGCCCGCGGACGCGGGCCTGATACGCAAAGACTGGCTTAGTTCTGGCTCTGATAGTATTCCTTCGGCGGTTCGATGACAAGCTCGTCGCTGTAAAGCTCTTCAACCGCAGCCGTTACAGGTTTGCGTCCGGCGAGCTGTTCCGGCTGGTTCTGCAGCTGGCGCGCGCGCTTTGCGACAGCCGTCACAAGCATGTAGCGGCAGCCGCCGGCCTTTTTGATAAGGGTGTTCAAAGGTTGATTCATCATTTTTCAGATCCTCCTGACAGTTCGCTGATCAGAGCGCGATTTCGGGAAATCCGGCTCTTTTCCGCTCCGATAATGTTTTCGACCTTGCCGGCGGCGATATCCAGGATATCGTTGACGACAATGTAATCATAGTTTCCGGCCTGCTTTAGCTCCTCAAAAGCGGTTTTAAACCGCCGTTCCACCTGATCGGCGGTTTCCGTTCCCCTGCCGATCAGCCGCTCTTTCAGCTCGGACATGGAAGGTGGCGCAATGAAGACAAGGACAGCATCCGGATAGGAGGCCTTCACCTTCATGGCACCCTGGACATCGATGTCCAGAACGACGTCATTGCCCGCTTCCAGTTCTTCCATAACGAAGGAGCGCGGGGTTCCGTAATAATGCGTGTTGAATACATGCATGTACTCGAGAAACTCGTCCCCGTCGATCATGGACCGGAAGGTCGGCTCATCGATAAAGAAGTAATGGACACCGTCGATCTCCCCGGGACGCGGACCGCGCGTTGTCGCGGAGACGGAAAGCTTGATGTTTGAACGGCGTTCACGGAGTATGTTGATGACGGAGCCCTTCCCGACACCGGAAGGCCCGGAGATCACAAGTAAAAGACCTTTCTTTGATTCCTGCATTGGATGTCACCTCTTTTGCGTCACTCTATGTTCTGCACCTGTTCCCGGATTTTTTCGGTTTCCGTTTTTCCGGAAAGAACAAGATTCGTCAGTTCCGCGTCATTCGCTTTGCTGCCGATCGTATTAAACTCCCTGTTGATCTCCTGCACAATAAAATCAAGACGTTTTCCGACAGGTTCGGGATCTTCGAAGAGAAGCTTCATCTGACGCACGTGGCTGTGCAGACGGACCACTTCCTCGTCAACGGCGGCGCGGTCGGCGAAGACGGCGACCTCCATCGCAAGGCGCGTTTCATCCACGTCGCCCGATTCAAGCAGCTGTGAGATTTTTCTGCGGAGCCGGTCGCGGTAATCGGTCACGACGCCCGGGGCGCGCTCTTCGATCCTGTCGGCAAGAGCGGCGATCGCGTCCGCCTTCGCGGACAGGTCGGCAAGAAGCCGCGCTCCTTCCAGCGTGCGCATTCCGACCAGTTCCTTCAGAGCCGCTTCGACCGCATCATGACAGAGAACGGCGACCGCCTCCTGATCCTCTTCCGCCTCAAGGACTTCCGTTACGCCTGGGAGACTCAGGACAGCCGCAAGGCCGAGATCATCCTGAAGGCGCAGGGATTCGTTCGCTTCCCGTGCCGCGCTGACATACGAAGCGAGAACGGGCGTATTGACGACCACCTGCTTTGAATCGTTGCGTGTGTTTCTGTAATTCAGGAAGACATCGACATGACCGCGTTTCAGGGTTTCGGAGAGCTGCTTGCGGATGCGGTCCTCCAGGAAAAGGAGATGGCGCGGAAGGCGCATGGATACATCCAGAAAACGGTGATTTACGGATTTCAGTTCGATTGTTATTTCACGTCCGTCAGCCGAAACGATGCCGCGGCCGTACCCAGTCATACTCTGCATATGTAACCTCGATTCAAAAAAACATTATAGCACAGCTCGTTCGGGAGAGACAACTGCAGGACGCAAACAGGATTTATTCCGCACCGATCAGTTTCAGGAAGGCCGCTTCATCCAGCACCGGGATGCCGAGCGCTTTCGCCTTGTCCAGCTTGCTTCCCGCCGCTTCGCCCGCGAGCACGTAATCCGTTTTTTTGCTGACGCTTCCCGCGGCTTTTCCGCCGTGCTTTTCGATCAGGGCTTCCGCCGCTTTTCTGCTGAAGGAGGGAAGCGTTCCGGTTACGACGACGGTCTTGCCGGTGATCGCGCTTTCCGTGACTTCCGAGATGCTGCTTTCCGGCGTTACGCCGTGACGCAGAAGCGAATCGACCTGTGCGGAGATGGACGGATCCCCGAAGAAGGAAAGGATGCTTTCGGCAACGATTTCCCCGATATCATTGATGGCGAGGAGATCCTCCCGTGAAGCCGAGCGTACGTTTTCCAGCGTTCCGAAGCGTTTTGCCAGGTCTCTTGCGGTCTTGCTGCCGACGTTCGGGATCCCGAGCGCGAACAGAAACGCGCTGAGAGGCCGGTGCCGGCTGGCGTCCAGAGCGTCGATCAGATTCTGTGACTTCTTCTCCCCGAAACGGTCAAGGGGAAGAAGGCGCTCGGTGGTCAGGTCATACAGCTCGGGGATGGTGGAGATGCCGAAGCTGTCTACCAGCTGTTCGGTGGTACGGTCGCTGAGCTGTTCGATGTCCATGGCGTCGCGGGACGCGTAGTGGGAGATCCTTCCGACGATCTGCGGCCTGCAGGACAGGGAGTTCGTGCAGAAAAGATGCGCGCCGCGCTGCTCCACGTGCGCGCCGCAGCTGGGGCAGACGGAAGGCTTTTCGATCGGTGCCTTCGGTACATCGCCGGGAACGCTTCCGAGGATCTCCGGAATGACGTCGTTGCTTCTGCGGATGAAGACCCGCGAGCCGATCCCGACACGCTTTCTGAGGATGTCGTCGTAATTGTTGAGCGTTGCCCGCCGGATGGTGGCTCCCGCCAGTTCCACGGGCTCGAGATGGGCGAGCGGTGTCAGCTTGCCGGTTCTGCCGACTTCCCAGGTGACTTGCTCGACAACGGAAGTTGTCTCTTCGGCGGCGAACTTGAAGGCGATCGCCCAGCGGGGGAATTTCGCCGTTTCGCCAAGTTCCTGCCTCAGGCGGAAATCGGTGACCTTGATGACCATTCCGTCGATGAGAAAGTCCAGTGAACTCCGTTCCTGTTCCGCGAGGCGGATCTCATTCATGACCGATTCGGCGGTGTCGCAGAAACGGATATAGGGGTTGACGGGAAAACCGTTCTCTCTCAGAAAATCCAGCATTTCACGCTGATCCGAGAAACGCTTTCCCTCGATATATCCCACGTTGTAGCAGAAGCAGTCGAGATGTCTGGACGCCGTGACGGCCGGATCGATGTTGCGCAGCGCGCCGGCCGCTGCGTTCCTCGCGTTTTTCAGCGGTTCCGACGCGGTCTCGTTGAAGCGGGAGAGAACGGAAAGGCGCATGATGCATTCGCCCTGTACTTCCATCGTTCCCTTGAAGGGGATTTCCATCGGGATCCCGGCAATGGTCCGGATCTGCTCGGTGACCGTCTCGCCGGTGACCCCGTTTCCGCGGGTCGCGCCGAGGACATACTTTCCGTTTTTGTATGTGAGGTTTACGGTGAGCCCGTCAAACTTGTATTCCAGAGCGAATCTCGGGACGCCGATGCCCTCGGTGAGGCGCTTGGTCCTTGCCTCCCAGTCCGAAAGGGCGGATTCCGTCCGGACCTTGTCCATGCTCCACAGACGGCCGAGGTGCGTGTGGGGAGGGAATCCCTGCAGCGGAGCGTCGCCGACCCGGCGGGTCGGGGAATCGGGGAGAACTATGCCGCTTGCCTGCTCAAGCGCGAGCAGCTCGTCATACAGGGCGTCATATTCCTTGTCCGAGACTTCCGGCGCATCTCCCTGATAATAGGCGGCGCCGTACCGGTTCAGAAGGGCGGTCAATTCTTCCTGTCTTGTCATATGTCAATCCTCCAGAGGGGTAATGGGTGCCATGGATGCGGAAAACTTCTTGACCTGTCCGCTGTCGAAATCGATCTCAAGGATCTGACCTCCGCCGGATCCGCTCATGCTCAGGATCGTTCCCGTGCCGTATTTGGCATGGGAAACGCGCTGCCCGGGTTTGAAAGCAAAGGCCGGGGGCTTGAGTTCCACGGAGACCGGCTGGGCAGGCTTCGGACCGGCAGGAGCAGGCTTTTTGAGCGTGTGCATGTCCCCGGAAGACGGAGACGGACTGGAATAGAAAGAATAACCTGCCTGCGTCTGGAAGGGGGAACCGAATCCGCCCGCCGGCGCGCGGCGGCTTCGCTTTCCGGCCGGCTGATCCGGAAGAACGGGTTCGAGCTCGTCCAGAAAAACGGACGGAACAGAGGGCTCGATCCTGCCGAAATTCATCCGTTCTCTTGCGTAGCTGAGGTGCAGCGTGTCCATGGCGCGGGTGATGCCGACGTAACACAGCCTCCGCTCTTCTTCCATGCGCTCGGGGTCGTAGCGGCATTTTTCAGAGGGGAACAGCCCCTGCTCCAGACCGCAGAGGAACACGACGGGAAATTCAAGACCCTTCGCGCTGTGGAGCGTCATGAGGGTCACTTGGCCCGCGCTGCTGTCAAGCTCATCGGTCGAGGTGAACAGAGCGACATTTTCCAGAAACGCCTGAAGGGGGTCGGACACTTCCTCGGCGGGAAGGCTCTCTTCAAATTCCGCCATGTAGCTGACGAGCTCGTTCACGATCTCCAGACGGGTCTCGAAGTTTTCCTTCTTATCGTCCCGGAGATAATCCTCATAGCGGATCTCGCCGAGCAGCCATTCCGTTATCTCCGAAATGGGGGAAAGCCCGAGCATGCCGAGCGCGCCGGAAAGAACGCCGCAGAACTGTTTGAGCTTGGCTGCGTAGCGGGAGGGTTCATCCTGCAGTTTCAGGGCTGCAGCAAGAAGCGAGGAGTTCATCTCGGCTGCTTTTGACTCGAGAAGCGAGATCGCGCCATCGCCGAGTCCGCGCTTCGGAGTATTGACGGCACGCCGGAACGACACGTCGTCGTGCGGGTTTTCGAGCAGGCGGAGGTAGGCAAGCAGATCCTTGACCTCTGCGCGCTGGAAGAAGGATACGCCCCCGTAGACACGGTAGGGGATATCATAGCTTTTCAGATACATTTCAAGCATCCGGCTCTGGGCGTGCGTTCTGTAGAGCACGGCAAAGTCGGCCCAGGAACGGCCGCGCCGGGTTTCGCTGAGGATGGTCCTGCAGATGTTCTGGGCTTCATCCCGGTCATCTTCCGCAATGAACAGACCGACCGGATCGCCGCCTTTCCGTTCTGTCCAGAGCTTTTTCGGCTTCCTGCCGCGGTTGTTGGAGATGACGAGGTTGGCGGCCTCCAGGATGTTTCCGGTTGAACGGTAATTCTGTTCCAGCCGGATCACGCGGGCGCCCGGGAAATCCTTTTCGAACTCGAGGATGTTCCGGATATCCGCGCCTCTCCATCCGTAGATGCTCTGATCGTCATCGCCCACGACACACAGGTTCCGGTGGACGCCCGCGAGAAGCCTGACGATTTCGTACTGCGCAAGGTTGGTGTCCTGATACTCATCGACCAGGATATACCGGAAACGGAGCCGGTATTTTTCCAGTACCTCCGGTTCTTTTTCGAACAGTTCGACCGTTTTCAGAAGCAGATCGTCAAAATCGAGCGCATTGTTTTTTCGGAGGTATTTTTCATATACCGAAAAAGCCTCCGTCACCTGGCGGATCGCTCCGGATTCGCGGAGGAACCCGGCGGGGTCGTGCGGCATATGGTTTTTGGCCGAGCTGAACTGGGCGGCGAGCTGACGGGGCGTGAAGACCTTGTCGTCCAGGTTCATATCCTTGATAACGTGCCGCACGAGCGTCTGCTGGTCGGTATCGTCATAGATCACGAACTTCGGGTCGTATCCGAGACGGTCGATCTCCCTTCGGAGGATCCGGACGCAGAAGGAATGGAAGGTCAGCACCCACATGTCACCGCTGCCTGCGGGACCTACCAGGTTCTCCACGCGCTCGCGCATCTCCCCGGCGGCCTTGTTGGTGAACGTCAGCGCGAGGATGTTCCACGGAAGGACGTCTTTTTCGGAGATCAGGTAGGCGATGCGGTGGGTGAGGACCCGTGTTTTGCCGCTTCCGGCGCCTGCAAGGACGAGAAGGGGCCCCTCCGTACAGGTGACCGCCTCACGCTGCGGACCGTTCAGTTTTGATAAATCCAAGGGTGTATACATAGCAAAATTATACCATACGGAAGCGTCGGCCGTCTTTTGTTTTTGGGAGACGCCCGAATACTCGTTTTGCTTGTAAAAGAAGGAGCGGCGGGGATATAATTACAATAGATAATTATAATCTGAAACGGAGGGCAAAGGCTTTGATCGGAGTTGTGATTGGAGAAAAAGGTGCGGGAAAAACAAAGAAACTGTTGAATCATGCGAACAAAATGGCGGCGGAATCAAAAGGAAGCGTGGTGTTTGTGGACGATGACAACAGCTATATGTTTGATCTCGCTACCAGCATCCGCTTTATCAATGCAAGTGTTTACAACATTAAAAGCTCCAAGATGCTGTACGGATTCATCTGCGGCATCGCGGCGCAGGATTTCGACCTGGAATACATTTATATTGACGGATTCAAGAACTTCATTCACCATACCCTTTACGAACTGCAGCCGTTTTTTACCAGCCTTGCCGAAGTGGCGGAGAAGAATAATCTGAATATTATTTTGAGCATCAGCGGAAGCGAGACGGATCTGCCCGATTATATCAAGGAAATGATCGTGGAGATCCCGAACTGACCGTGTTCTGCGGAAAATCATTTTGTAATTGAGGGAACAGGAGTAATATGCGCTATCTGAGTACGCGCGGCGGGGACGCTGTGTCCGCTGCGCAGGCGATTGTTATGGGCATCAGCCCCTCCGGGGGACTGTTCGTGCCCGAGAGTTTTCCGAAACTGGATCCGGCGTCGCTCAGCGGGAACTACCGCGACGATGCCTTTCAGGTCATGTCCCTGTATCTGACGGAGACGGAACCCGAAAAGCTGAAGGATATCATCGGCAGGGCGTATGACCGGTTTGATACGGAAGCCGTGGCGCCCGTCGTCGGGCTGACCGAAACCGAAAGCGTTCTGGAGCTTTGGCACGGACCGACGATGGCGTTCAAGGACGTTGCGCTGCAGATCCTGCCGTATCTCATGAAGGAATCGCTTGTCCAGACAGGAGAGGATCAGACGGTCTACATCCTTGTGGCGACGTCCGGAGATACCGGAAAAGCAGCGCTCGAAGGATTCCGGGACGTGGACGGGACCAGAGTGCTGGTATTCTACCCGTACGGCGGCGTTTCCAAAATGCAGCGGCTTCAGATGGTCACGCAGGAAGGCGGGAACATGGACGTCTGCGCGGTCCGCGGCAACTTTGACGACGCGCAGACGGGCGTCAAGCAGATCTTCGCTTCCGAGGAGATGAAGCAGGAGCTGGGCAGCATGGGGTACCGTCTTTCCAGCGCCAATTCGATCAATTTCGGGCGCCTTCTGCCCCAGATCGTCTATTATTTCACCTCCTATCACGCACTGGTTGAAAGCGGGAGGATCTCGGAAGGCGACCCGGTCAATTTCTGTGTCCCGACCGGAAACTTCGGCGATATTCTCGCCGGATACTATGCCGTGCGGATGGGCCTGCCCGTGCACAAGCTGATCTGCGCCTCCAACCGGAACAACGTGCTGACCGATTTCTTCCGGCAGGGGTTTTACAACGCAAACCGTCCGTTCTATAAAAGCATGAGCTGCTCGATCGATATTCTCGTTTCGAGCAATCTGGAACGTCTTCTGTTCGAGATCACGGACAGAGACACCAAAACGGTGGCGGAATGGATGCGCTCTCTGAAAGAGGACGGAGCCTATTCCATCACGGAGGAGCAGCGTGCCGCTCTCTCCGAGCTGTTTGAAGCGGACTGGTGCTCCGAAGAGGATACGCTGCAGACGATCCGCCGCGTTTACGGAAGCAGGGGGTATCTGATGGATCCCCATACCGCCGTGGCGCAGACGGTGTACGAAAGATATGCGGAGCGGACGGGAGACAGTACCCAGACGATCCTGCTCTCGACTGCCAACCCGTATAAATTCCCGAGCGATGTCCTTTCCGTTTTCGAGACGCCCGGCGCGGATGATTTTGAAAACGCGGAGCGTCTCAGGCAGATCACGGGCAAGGGCATTCCGGCGAACCTGAAGGAGCTCCGCAGAAAGCCGGAACTCCATACGGATGTCTGCAGCCTGGACGAGATGCCGGACCGCGTCAGATTCGGGGTGAGCAAATGAATCCTGACCGCAAATACAGCATCGTCGTGACCGTCCTCTGCGTGCTGCTTCTGATCGCGCTCTGCGGCCTGTATCTTCTGGGACTCCAGCAGTACAAGCTGAAGGAGTATCTTCCCATCATGCAGGCGGTCGGGATCATCAAGGACAATTATTTTTACTATGACGAAAGCGTGCACGGAAGCAAGCTGGTCGACAACGCGATCGACGGGCTGGTTTCCGGCACCGGGGACAAGTACGCGGAGTACTATACCGAGGAGGAATACAAGGAGCTGCTGAAGGATCAGTCCAACACGTTCGTCGGGATCGGCATATCCATCGCGGCGCCGGACGACGTCGGGGCGCGGATCCTCAGGGTCTTTGAGGGAAGCACCATGGAACAGGCGGGCGTGATCGCGGGAGATACTGTCCTCAAGATCAACGGGAAGGATACCGCGGGGCTGACAATGGACGAAATGCTCGCGCTGTTCACAAAGGACGAAAAGGCAACGGATACGCTTGAGCTCCTGCGCGGCTCAGATACCTTTACCGTTACGGTCGGCAAGTCGGAAGTATACGCGCCGTATGTATCCTATGAGATGATCGCGGATTCCATCGGCTACATCAAGATCGACGGCTTTTTCGGCAAGGTGGTGTCCGAAACGAAGAACGCGATGGAGGATCTTCTCGCGCAGGGGATGCAGTCGGTCATCATCGACGTCAGGGACAACCCAGGCGGCGGGCTGAACGAGGCGCTGGAAGTTTCCAGACTGTTCCTGCACCGCGGGGACCTCATCGTGACGATCATGGCGCGGAACGAACAGGAAGAAAGCTACTCCGCGAAGAAGGACGGGTACGATCTGCCCGTCACGATCCTCGTGAACGGGGAATCCGCGTCCGGCTCCGAACTGTTTACCGCCGCGCTGCGGGATAACGGCCGTGCGGTGGTGGTCGGGGAGAAAACCTTCGGAAAGGGGATCGTTCAGTCGTTTTTCAAGCTCCGTTCCAACGGAGGATACGTGAAGATCACGACGGATGCGTATTTCACGCCGAAAGGCGTCTGCATTCACCATACCGGCATCACCCCGGATATCGTAGTCGATCTGCCGGAGGAATACCGCGGCGCCATCGTTTCTTCCGTGCCGCGGGAACAGGACACGCAGCTGGAGACCGCGATCCGGGCAGCCGAGTATCAGATCGGCATGAACAGCACGGAGGACGCCGCATGAGCATTGCCAGCATCATCCGAGACATTTCACTCGCGCCGTCCGGCGCGGACAAGATCACTTGGGTCTGGAACAATATGCCTCTCCTCAGGGCAGTGCGCGGGGAATTTGAAAAGGAACGGCCGCTCGCGGGATTGAAAGTCGCGCTTTCCGTTCATCTGGAAGCCAAGACCGCCTGTCTCTGCAAGACGCTTGCCGCCGCCGGTGCCGATGTGTACGCAACCGGAAGCAATCCGCTTTCCACACAGGACGACGTGGCGGCGGAACTTGCGAGGCTTGGCGTGCATGTTTACGCGACGCACGGCTGCACACAGGAGGAATACGACCTGTATATCCGCAAGGTGATAGAACCGGGCCCGGACATCATCGTGGATGACGGCGGCGATATCGTCCAGATGATCCGCACGGAGTTTCCTGAACTGGAAAAAGGGGTCATCGGAGGCTGCGAGGAAACGACCACGGGCATCGCGAGGCTCAGGAAACTGGAGAGGAACGGCGAGCTGCATTTTCCGATGATCGCGGTGAACGACGCGGACTGCAAGCACCTGTTTGACAACCGTTACGGCACCGGCCAGTCCGTGTTTGACGGCATCAACCGCACGACGAACCTGATCGTGGCGGGGAAGAAAGTCGTAGTCGCCGGATACGGATGGTGCGGGAAAGGCGTCTCGATGCGCGCGAAGGGCCTCGGCGCCAGGGTCATCGTTACGGAAGTGGATCCTGTCAAGGCGCTGGAAGCGCATATGGACGGCTTTACGGTGATGTCCATGGAGGAAGCAGCGGAACAGGGGGATCTGTTTATCACGGTCACCGGGGACTGCGGGGTCATCACGCAAGAGCATTTTATGAAGATGAAGAACGGGGCTGTCCTCTGCAACGCAGGCCATTTCGATGTCGAGGTGGACATGGCGTGCCTGAACCGGATCGCGACGGAACAGAAACAGATGAAGCCGAATATCCGCGGATACCGTCTTCCGAACGGGACATGGCTTTATGTCCTTGCGGAAGGAAGGCTCGTGAATCTGGCGGCAGGCGACGGACATCCCGCCGAGATCATGGACATGAGTTTCGCGATCCAGGCGCTTTCATGCGGTTATCTGGCGGCAAACAGGGGAAAACTGGAGCCGAGGCTGATTCCCGTGCCCAGAGAGATCGACACGGCGGTCGCTTCCATGAAACTGGGAACGCTGGGCATCCGGATCGACACCCTGACAGAGGAACAGCGGGAGTATATCGGCCTGTAAAATGCAGGGTTGCCTTTTCCATGCCGAACTGTTATTATAAAATTTGGCTGAAAATCGGGCATTCTGGGCTGTGAGGGCGCAGATCCCGTGCTGAATAGAGAAATGAACATAAATTAGGGGGTTTTGATAATGAAAGACTATACCGCGAAGGATATTCGCAACATCGGCATTTTCGGACACGGCGGAGAGGGAAAGACGTCGCTGACCGAGGCCATGCTCTTCAATGCCGGCCTGGCCGACAGGATCGGCTCCGTGCAGAACGGAACAACGACGACGGACTTCGATCCCGAAGAAACGAAACGTCATATCTCCATCAACGTCGCGTTTGCGCCGCTGGAGTGGAAGAATACAAAGATCAACATTATCGATGCTCCCGGGTTTTTTGATTTTTACGGCGAAGTGGCGGCAGCCATGGCGCTGGCAGACAGCGCAGTGATCGTCGTCGGCGCCGTTTCCGGACCGGTCGTAGGCGCGGAGAAGGCCATGGCCATGTGCAAAAAGCTCGGCAAGGCCCGCATGATGGTCATCAATCAGATGGACCGCGAGAATGCGAACTTTGAAAAGACGATGGAAGCCATCAACGAGAAATTCGGGCCTTCCGTCGTTCCGATCCAGCTTCCCATCATGGAAGGCGGCGCGTTCAAGGGATACGTTGACATCGTTCATATGAAAGCAAAGATGTTCGACGGCAAGGGCGAAAAGGACGCGGATATTCCCGCATCGCTTGCTTCGGAGGCGCAGGATCTGTATGAGAAGCTGACGGAAGCTGCGGCCGAAACGGACGAGGAGCTCATGGAAAAATACTTCGATCAGGGAGAGCTTTCCAGGGAAGAGATCATCCAGGGCCTTTCGAACGGTGTCCGCGAGGGAATCGTTACGCCCGTCTGCTGCACTGCCGGTCTTGCCAATATCGGCGTTGCGACGCTTCTTGACAACATGGTGCATTATCTGCCGTCCGCCGACCAGGTCAAGCCGCGCAAGGCGGTTGACGCCAAGACCGGCGAGCCGGTGGAAATCAAGCCGGACGGCAAGTTCGCAGCACAGGTCATGAAGACCGTCATCGACCAGTTCGGCAAGTACTCCATCGTGAAAGTGTTCAGCGGTTCGCTGGATGTGAACACCCCGCTCTACAACAGCGTTTCCGAGAAGACCGAAAAGTCCACCGCCCCTGTTCTTCTCCGCGGAAAGAAGAACGAGAGCATCAACAAACTGAATGCCGGAGATATCGGCGCGATCCCGAAGCTGCAGTACACCGCCACGAACGACACGCTGTGCGATCCTGCTGCACCTGTCGTATTTGAGAAGATCGATTTCCCGAAGCCGTGCATCAGTCTTGCCGTCAGCGCAAAGAAGCAGGGCGAGGATGACAAGGTCATCGCAGGCCTGAACAGGATCATGGAAGAGGATCCGACGATCGTGATCGAAAAGAACGCGGAAACCGGCGACGTCCTGATCCGCGGCCTCGGCGAGATGCATATCGACGTTGTATGCAGCAAGCTGAAGAACAAATCGAACGTCGAAGCTTCCCTTGCGGATCCGCGCATTCCGTACCGCGAGACGATCCGCTCCATGGCGGAAGCCGAAGGAAAGCATAAGAAGCAGTCCGGTGGCAGCGGCCAGTTCGGCGTTGTTCAGATGCGGTTTGAACCCGCGGCGGAAGGTACCGACTACGAATTCGTGAACGCGATCGTGGGCGGCGTTGTTCCGAAGGAATTCATTCCCGCTGTTGAAAAAGGTCTCCGTGAAGCGATGCTGCACGGCGTTCTGGCCGGTTATCCGATGGTTGGCCTGAAGGCAACGCTGTACGACGGCAAATACCATCCGGTCGATTCCAAGGAAGTCGCGTTCAAATCCGCTGCGCGTCTCTCCTACAAGGCTGCCTGCGCAAAGGCGTCCCCGACGCTGATCGAGCCCATCTATCATTACTCCATCCGTGTTCCGAGCGAGTACGTGGGCGATATCATCGGCGATCTGAACCGGCGCCGCGGCCGTATGCTGGGCATGAACCCTGTTGACGGCGAAACGGTAGTGGAAGCGGAAGCGCCGCTTTCCGAAATGTTCAAATACGCGACGGACCTCAGATCCATGACGCAGGCCCGCGGCTCCTTCACTTCCGAGTTTGTCCGCTATGAAGATGTTCCCGGCAATATCGCCCAGAAGATCATCGAGCAGGCGAAGATCGAAGAGGAAGAAGAGGACTGATCCTGACGGAATCAGTCGGAACGGACATGAATCAGCGCGGACCGGAATTCCGGTGCCGCGCTGTTTTCTTGTGCAAATATGAGGGCTTTTCCGGCCGGGCGGCGCGGTCAGTGAAAGAAACGGTAGACCGCCTCGGCGGAAGACCGGTTCATCTCGGGAACCGCTGCAAGCGTATCGACATCGGCGGACCGGATCGCGTCCAGCGTGGTAAAGGCATCGAACAGTGCCCGTTTCCGCTTCTCGCCGATTCCCGGGATATCGTCCAGCACAGAAAACAGAGCTCTTTTCTGCCGGAGGCTCCGGTGATACGTTAAGGCGAACCGGTGCGCTTCATCGCGGATCCGTTCCAGAACATGGAGCGGCGCGCTGTTCCGGGGAAGAACGATCGGATCGGGTTCCCCCGGCACATAGATGACCTCGTGGGATTCCGCTAGACCGATGGCGGGGATATAGGAAAGGCCGTATTCGGCAAGGACGTCAAGGGCGACGTTCAGCTGTGTTTGACCGCCGTCGACGATCAGCAGGTCGGGAAGTTCCGAAAAACCGGGATCGCAGTCCCTCGCCCGTTCGAAACGGCGCGAAAGGACTTCGTGCATGGCGACGAGATCGTCGCCGCCCGCCTCCGACCGGATCTTGAATCTGCGGTATGCCTTCCTGTCGGGTTCGCCTTCCGAGAATACGACCATGGAGGCGACGGTATCGCGTCCCTGCATATGGGAGTTGTCGAAGCATTCAAGACGCTGCGGAACGGAATCCAGACCCAGGACGGCGGACAGCTGCGCGAGCGCGCCCTCGCCGCGGTCCCATGCCCGTTTCTGAAGTTCTTCGTCCTTTCTGAGCGCGTCCATGCAGTTGCTGTAGCATAGATCGGTGAGTTTCCGCTTGTCGCCGCGTTCCGGCTTATGCAGACGCACTTTCCTTCCCGCCTGTTCCGACAGCCAGACGGTCAGGTTTTCCGGATCGTCCGGCATGGTGTGGACCAGGATCTCCCGCGGCACGGGGGTATCCTCCCCGTAGTACTGCGTCAGAAACGCGTTCATAATGTCCGCGTCCCGTTCGTCGGAAGCGTCCATCGCGAACTTTTCCGTGCCGATGACTTTCCCGTCGCGGACATACAGCGCGAACACGAGAACCGCTCCGTTGAGACGGCCAACGGCGAACACGTCCGATTCCATGTGTCCTGTTCCGATCACGACCTGATTCATTTCAAGGGATTCGATCGCACGGATGCGGTCGCGCAGATAGGCGGCCTTTTCAAAATTCAGTTCGTCCGAGGCCTGCTGCATCTGACCGCGCAGCTTGGCCAGCACCGGTTTTGTGTCGCCATTCAGAAAGGAGATTACTTCCTGAAGCATATCATGATAATAGGCGCGGGTTACATTTCCGGAGCAGGGAGCGCAGCATTTACCGACATGATACATGAGACAGGGCCGTTCCCTGCGCGCGATGGCTCTTGACAGATCCTTTTTGCAGTGGCGGACGGGATAATAGTCCCGGACCACGTTCATGCTTTCCCGAAGAGCGGACGCGGAGAGATAGGGACCGAGATACCGTGCGCCGTCCTTTTTCAGCCTGCGCACGATCTCGATGCGGGGATAGTCCTGCTTGAGATCGATCCTGACGTAGGGGAAATGCTTGTCATCCTTCAGAAGGACATTGTATTTCGGGCGGTACTGCTTGATAAGGTTGCTCTCGAGGGAGAGCGCCTCCGCTTCGCTTCGGACCTGGACCGTTTCGAAATCGGCGATATGCTGCACCATGGCGACCACTTTTGCGCTATGGTTTTTGCTGCTCTGGAAATACTGGCGGACTCTGTTTTTCAGGGAGACCGCCTTTCCGACATAGATCACCTCCCCATCAGCGTTATACATCCTGTATACGCCGGGGGCGGACGGGAGCAGTTTCAGTTTTTCTTCGATGATTTCATTCATGACGCAGAACGGTGCCGGGGCCGAGCACGCCTGCCTCCCGCAGCATCCGGTAGAGAAGATGGACCGGAAGACCGACCACGTTGAAGTAATCGCCTTCGATCGCGGAGACAAACAGGCCTGCGGGACCCTGTATTCCGTACGCGCCGGCTTTTTCCAGAGGATCTCCCGTCGCCACATACCAGCCGATCTCCTCTTCCGACATCGGGGCGAAGGTGACGGACGTCTTTTCGACGCCAACGGAGGTTTTCCCGCGTACGGTGACGGCGATGCCCGTATAGACCAGGTGCTTTCTGCCCTGCATGGCGGAAAGATACGCTTTAGCGTTTTCCGGCGTGTGCGGTTTTCCGAGGATCGTTCCGTCGAGATCGACCACGGTATCGGCGCCGATCACGCACGCGTCCGGGTAATCGGCCGCAACGGATTCGGCTTTCTGCCGCGCCAGCGTCATGACGTATTCCCCGGTCGGCAGGAGCGGGGAAACATTCTCACAGACATGGCTGACGACCACGGAAAAAGGAATCCCGATGTTTTCCAGAAGTTCTTTTCTGTTCGGGGAAGCGGAGGCGAGGATGATTTCCATAAGCTCAGACCTCCAGGACAAGCCCGACGGGACAGTGATCGCTGCCCGTGACCGAATCGAGTATGAGACTGTCCTTCACGGCGGGCATGAGACGTTCCGAAACGATGAAATAATCGATACGCCATCCCGCGTTCCGCTGCCTCGCGGAGAAGCGGTAGCTCCACCATGAATAGCGTCCGACCGCATCCGGATACAGAACGCGGAAACTGTCGGAAAAGCCGGAAGCAAGAAGCCGGGTCATTTTCTCTCTTTCCTGAAGGGAGAAACCGGCGTTCTCCCGGTTCTGATCGGGGTTTTTCAGATCGATCTCCTGATGCGCCACATTCAGGTCTCCGCAGAGAATCACAGGCTTGCTCCTGTCCAGATCCGTCAGATGGGCGCGGAGCGCGTCTTCATATTCCATCCGGTAGTCGATCCGCTTCAGACCGTCCTGCGAATTGGGCGAATAGGACGTCACAAAGTAGAAGGGATCGAACTCCAGCGTAATGACCCTTCCTTCCGTGTCGAATTTCGGAAGTCCCAGCCCGTAACGGACGGAGAGGGGCGCCAGCCGTGAGAACACTGCGGTTCCGGAGTAGCCCTTCTTTTCGGCGCTGTTCCAGTACTGCTCATACCCGGGCGTCCGTATTTCCGCCTGTCCCGGCTGCATCTTTGTTTCCTGCAGCGCGATGAGATCCGGTGATTCCGCTTCCAGAAAGGAAGAGAAACCCTTCTCCATGCATGCGCGCAGCCCGTTCACGTTCCAAGATATCAGTTTCATGATGCGATTCCCCTGATGCGTTTCCCGTGCACTGCCGGG
>JAFZCW010000055.1 GCA_017556125.1 Clostridia bacterium
ACTGACGGACGCCAACGTGGCGGAAGACGGGATCCTGTACTTCGGGACCTATGAGCAGGACAACGATCCGGAAAACGGTCCGGAACCGATCGAATGGCTCGTGCTCCGGAAGGAAGGGGACGAAGCGCTCGTGATCAGCCGGTACGCGCTGGACTGCAAACCGTATCACTCCGCATGGAAGAAAACCGACTGGAACGGATGCTATATCCGGAAATGGCTGAATAAATCCTTCCTCAACGCCGCGTTCAGCGATTCGGAACAGGAACGGATCCTGCTGAAGAAGGTGCCGGCGCATACCAATACGCACGCGGGATTTGTGAAACAGGGACCCGACACGAAGGACAGGGTGTTTCTTCTGAGCGTGAAGGAAGCGGAGGAGATCTTCAAACCGTATACCAGAAGGCCGTGCGGCGCGACGCCGTATGCCAAGGCGCAGGGGCTTCCGACCTCCGACAGGAATACGGTGGACGGCAGGGAGACCTGCTGGTGGATGCTCAGGACGCTTGCCTACAGCCGGGAGACGGTGACAAACGTCGACATTTTCGGGAATATCGATTACAGATTCGGGAGCGTCGCCGCGGAATATGCGGTCCGTCCGGCGCTGAGGATCCGCCTGGGTTCCTGACCGGCGGCATCGGAAGAGGAGTTCATGGAAGAAGAAAGCTATCATGTCAGCATAGAACAGTTTGAAGGGCCGCTGGACCTTCTTCTCCATCTGATCCGGAAGGCCGAGATCGACATCCGGGATATTTTCGTATCCGAAATCACGTCCCAGTATCTGCAGTACATGCAGGAACTGGATACGGTGGACATGGACAATGCGAGCGATTTTCTGACGATGGCGGCAACGCTGCTGTATATCAAGTCCCGCCAGCTCCTCCCGGATACCGGGAAACAGGACGGGACGGAAGAGGAGGAGCCCGATCCGGAGGAACAGCTGATCCGACAGCTGCGTGAATACAAAGCGTTCAAGGAAGCGGGCGAAAATCTGCAGCAGCTGTATGAAGCCGCAAAGGACGCGCTGTCCAGACTTCCGGAGGATGTTCCGCTGCCGCCCAAGAGGCTGGAGATGGAAGGGGCCACGATGGAAGGCCTTTACGAGGCGTTCCTGCGCATCCTGGAAAAGACCGGCCGGAAAGAGGAGACGAAGCGCCTGCAGCATGTGCGCGCGGACAGCTTCACGGTCCGCAGACAGACCGGAAAGATCCGTTCGATCCTGGCGAAGGCAGGGAAGGACGTCGCGTTTGAGGAACTGTTCGGCGAGCACCCGGAGAAGATGGAAGTGATCGTGACCTTCATGGCCCTGCTGGAAATGACCGGGCGCGGCGAGATCCATCTGCATCAGAGCAGACCGTTCGCTCCGATCTTCCTGAGAGCGAAGAAACTGCTGACTGAAGATTCGGATATCGCCTATATGGATGAGATTCAGGAGGAGGAGACATGACCGAGGAGAAAAAAGCCATCCGGAACAGGATCGAGGCGCTGCTGTTCGTCGCGGGGGATCCCGTATCCGCAGTGGAGCTTTCCCGCACGCTCGATCTTCCGGTCGCCGAGATCCGGGGGATCCTGCAGGACATGGAAGAGGAATACCGGACGGAGGAAAGAGGGATCCAGCTCTTTCTGACGGAGGAAACGGCGCAGCTTGTGAGCAACCGCGCGTATATCGACACCGTCGAGGCCATGTTCCAGCCCGAGCGTCAGAGAAACGCCTCCCAGTCCATACTGGAAACGCTGGCGGTCATCGCGTACCGTCAGCCTGTCACACGCGCGGATATCGAGGAGGTCCGCGGCGTCCGGTGCGACTATGCCGTTACCCAGCTCCAGAACATGGGGCTTATCCAGGTGGTCGGCCGGAAGGACACGCCCGGCAAACCGATGCAGTTCGGAACGACGGACGCGTTCCTGCGCAAATTCGGCCTGCATTCCCTTCAGGAGCTTCCGGAGTTTTCCAGGTTTGTGGAAGATACGGCGGCAGGGGACGACGACGGGGTATTTCCTGTCGTATAAAATCTTTTCATGGAATCAGTTTAAGAGAAAGCCGGGATCCGAATCGGACCCCGGCTTTTCTGCGGAAAAGGGAAAAACGCTGCGCGCATTCATACGGATATCAACCTGACGCTGACATCGCCGTTTTCCACCGTGAGGACAGCGTATCCGGCGTCTGATCTTCCCCGGGGACGGGAAAGGCTTCCCGGATTCACGATCAGGACGGGACCGAACGCGGTCAGCAGCGGTTCGTGGGTGTGCCCGAAAAGAACGGTTCCGCAGTTGGCTTCCTCCGCGGCGAGCCCGAGCTCATAGGTGCCGCGGTACCGGTGTCCGTGAGTGAGGAAAAAACGGGCGCCGCCGAGTTCCACGACCCGTTCGTACGGGACGCCGTTCCCCGTCGCGTAATCACAGTTTCCGCGCACGGCATAGCAGGGAACGCCCAGATACTTGCCGATCTGTTCGCCGTCGGAGGAATAATCCCCGAGGTGGAACACGGCATCCAGGGGCGGGAGATCCTTTTCGATCAGCCTGATTTCCGAAACGTCCCCGTGCGTATCCGAGAAGACGGCGATCTTCATGACTGTTCCCGCTCCAGTTCCTCCCTCAGCAGCGCGAGGGAGCGGCTTCTGTGGCTGACCGCGTTTTTCTCTTCCGCGCTGAGTTCCGCGAACGTCTTCTGAAGCGGGGGATAGTAGAACAGGGGATCGTATCCGAATCCGTTTTCCCCGTGCTTCTCGCGGAGCAGCACGCCTTCCGCGTATCCGATCACGACGATGGGATCCTTTCCGCGCCGCGCGAGCGCGATCGACGAAGCGAACCGGCAGGTGCGCTTTTCGTCCGGCACGGTCTCCATATCCTTCAGCAGCTTCGCGTTGTTCTCCTGATCGTTATGGCCTTCTCCGGCGTATCTCGCACTGTAAATCCCCGGCGCGCCGTCCAGGGCGTCCACCATGAGGCCGGAATCGTCCGCGAGCGCGGCGTCAAAGCCGTCCGCCGCGGCGAGGACCTCCGTTGCCTTTTTCAGGGCGTTCTCCTGGAACGTGGTACCGTCTTCGACGACGTCGATGTCGATGCCCGCTTCTCTGAGGGTGCTCATTTCCGAAAAATACTTTCCGAGGATCTGTTTGATCTCACGGACCTTGTGACTGTTGTTGGAAGCGATGATGAGACGCATGGGTAACTCCTTCAGCTGTTTTCCTGCAGCGCCAGAATGAGGGATTCCTCCGGCGTAACGTATATCGTGCGGTTGTCTGTATAGATGACCTTGCCGGGCTTTGCCCCGGACGGTTTTTTCACATATCTGCGGAACGTGTAGTCGACGGGCACGCCGGCGGAGCGCCTGGCGCGGCTGTACCACGCGGCAAGCTGCGCGGCCTCGTTCAGCGTGCGGTCCGGAGGGGTTCCGGAATACTGGATGACCACATGGGAACCCGGGATATCCTTCGTGTGCAGCCAGATGTTGTCCGGCTGAGCGGTATGCAGCGTCAGACGGTCGTTCTGACGGTTGTTCTTTCCCACCAGGATCGGGATCCCGTCCGATGAAAGGAACGAGAACGGACTGGAAACCTCCTGCTTCTGGGGCTTTGCTTTGTGGTCGGACTTGAGATATTTCAGTTCGACCAGTTCCTCCCGGATCTCCGCCAGTTCCCTCAGCGTCGTGCATTTCTCGAGATTGTTCAGCTGTCCCTCCAGATACTCGATCTCGGCGCGTTCCGAACCGATCATACGGGAGGCATAATCCCGAGCCGCCTTTGCCTTCTTGTACTTTTTGAAGTACTGCTGCGCGTTCTCCGCGGGCGTTTTGACCGGATCGAGCGGGATCGCGCGCTCTGTCGGCGGATCCGTGCTGTAGTCCGTGCATCTGCAGGCGCTCTGCCCGCGCCGGATGGCATACAGATTCTGCGTGATCAGTTCGCCGTTGATGCGGTTCTGCTCCATGGCGCTTTCGGAATCCAGGGACTGTTCGTACATGGCGAGTTTGTTTCTCGCGCGCTTGAGCTTGATCTCCACACTTTTGCGGAGCGACGATCCGTTCCGGGAGATCCGGACGGCGGCGTCCCTGCTTTTATAGAACGCGTCGTACGCCTCGGACATGGTGGGGAACGTCCGGATGCTGACCGCGTTGAACGGGACAAACGGGAACACGTGCTGCGGCTCTCCGCTGTCCCTGTACGTGATGACGGGGACCGTCTCATCCGACCGGAGCTTCTGAAACACGCCGAAGACCGTATCCGCGGAGACACCCTCTCCGGTCAGGGCTTTCGCAACGTTTTTGGAGATGCCGCAGTAGGCTGCCTGCAGTCCCTGAACGGGATTCGCGGAGCGGAGGATCGCATCCAGTTCGGCGGGATCCGCCTCGAACGGGGAACGTTTGTCCTGGGAAGGCGGCACGATATAGGCAACGCCCGGAAGAAGCGGGCGGACAGGGGACATATCCGGCGTGACGCGTTTCAGACAGTCCACGATCAGACCGTCCTGCACAAGCGTCAGGTTCGAATGCCGGTCCATCAGTTCCACGCAGAGCCGGAGCATGACGGGATCGCCCAGTTCGCTCCTTCCGTCCAGCGTGATCTCGAAGTAGCGGTCCAGTCCCAGCTGGGAGATTTCCGCCACCCTGCTCCCGACAAGGCGCTTGCGGAGCAGCATGCAGAACATGGGCGGTTCCGCCGGATTCTCGACGGGCAGATCCGTCAGCTGCACACGGCCGTTTTCGACGTGCAGGCAGATCAGAAGCCTTGCCGTTCTGCCGGCGCTTCTGACCGTAAAGAGCAGCGTGTCCCGGTCCGGCTGCTGCACCTTGTCGATCCGTCCCCCTTTCAGGAAACGTATCTCCCGGAGCACGGCGTTCAGGGAAAGACCGTCCATCGACATAGGGTCATTCCTCTTTTCCGACGCGCTTGAGCATCATGGTATATCCGCCCGTTCCGTAGGCAAGGCAGCGGTTCACACGGCTGATCGTGGCGGAGGAGGCTTTTGTCTCTGCGGAAATATCCTGATAGGTGACGCCCTTGTCCAGTTCCCTGGCCACATGCCAGCGCTGGGATATCGACTTCAGTTCCGGGATCGTACAGAGATCCTCAAAGAACCGGTAGCATTCCTCCTGTGTACGGAGACTGAGGATGGCTTCGAACAGCGCATCCATATTTTCGTCCTTGAGACGGGACTGATATTCCTCCAAAGCGAATCACCTCCGCAAACATTTTAACACTTTAGCGCAATAAAGCAACTGAAAAACGGATTTTTCCTTCCGTGAACGCATAAAAAAACCGCCGACATGACCGGCGGCTGTAGCAACTAATCGAAACAGGGCTTACTGCACTTTAGCTAGTTTCTTGGCGAGCTGCGCTTTTTTGTGGTTGGCAGCGTTTTTATGGATAACGCCGTTGGAAGCTGTCTGATCAACGACCTTCACAGCGTACAGATAAGTCTGCTGCTGCTTTTCCTTGTCATCACCGGCCAGCGCCTCATCAAAACGACGGATAGCGGTCTTCATAGCGGATTTCTCCATGCGGTTGCGGAGATTCTGCTTCTCGGATACCTTAACCCGTTTCAAAGCGGACTTGATGTTTGCCAAAACCCATTCACCCCCTGTATCAGTTACTTAATGCTCAAACATTAGGATTATAGTACATAGATCAGAGGAATGCAAGCATTATTTTTCCTGTTTTTTCGGGAATATCTGCGTTCCTTCCGCTGCCGTGTCAGGCGCCGTTCCCGCACCCCGAAAGCGGGGATCACGGGTCCGGACGGAGCCGTTTCGGGGGGAAAAGAGACGGTTCAGGGACGGTTTGCGGACCGGATTTTTCGCAGGGAAAGAATTCACATTTCTGTCGCAATTCGAGATTGACTATCCTGCGGGCGGTGGATATAATAAGGAAGGTGGTTAGCACTCAACTGATATGAGTGCTAACAAACAGATTTACAGGCATATTATTTCAAGGAGGCATAGTTGA
>JAFZCW010000056.1 GCA_017556125.1 Clostridia bacterium
CCATCATGAAGATCTGATGCCGGTTGAAGCCCTGACCGGCATCCAGCCATATCCGCCAGCTTTCCGGCTCTTCGGGATCAGCCGATCCCAGATCCCCGCGCAGGAATACGGCGGGGCCTTCCTCGTCCCCGAAGCAATGGTAAGGGCCCTCTTCCTCGCCCGGATGCCGGGGATAAGAGAAGACCTGAAGAAGTATGCGGTTTTCGCCTGTTTTCAGCCACGGGGCGATATCCAGCCGGTCCACATAGGCAATATCCTCCGGACCGCGGCAGGGTCCGAAAAGAATGCTCTCCCCATTGACGAACAGCTTATATTGGCTGCGTCCGCTGAGCTGGATGGGGCATTCTTCCGGAACGGCGTCCAGAAACGTGCGGAAGCAGAACCAGGCAGGGACGATCTGCCTTGCAGGGTCATAACCCAGGCGTCTTAGTTCATGGACAGGCAGGCCGAGGAAACGGCCGCTGATGGGTTCGGGCATGTGAAGCCCTCCCTTCGTGGTTTTTGATTCAATTATAGACCTGGAGCAGCTGCACATTCCGTTTCTCCGCGCATCTCGCCATGGGATTCCCCCAGCTTTTGCAGTGATCCAGAATGATGGAATCGGAGGAGATCACGTTCTCCTTCTCCCAAAGCGCACGGTCAACGTCTCTCATGATCCGGATGTCCAACGCCAGCGGACCGTTCTCCCCAATTTCCGCGATCAACGCTTTCAGTCTTCCGGAATTGGAGACCGGCTCATCCAGCAGGATATGCGCACAGCCGGCGTGCATTTCCCGCAGCGCGTCCAGCAGCACGCGAACCGCAGACGCCGTTTCCGGAATGATCCTGTAAGTACCTCGTAATGCCGCGAGGTCCCGGATCGTTCCGTCCATACCGAGAAACAGAACGGATCCGCTCAGCAGAACCTCCAGGGTGATGATCGTGTTGAAACCGTCGATCCAGGCTTCCCCGCCCGCAAGGTCCGTCAGTTCTTTTTCCCTGCGGCTTTTCAGCTGGTCCTTCGTCGCCAGGCTTCTTGTGAGCGCCAGCCGCTGGCGTTCCGAGAGCAGGAAATGATTTCCGACGAATACGGAAGCCTGCTTCAGGTCATAGCCCTCGTTGATCAGGTATTCGATATGTCCCGCGGCGGTCCGCAGGGTCTCCAAAGCGGCAGGCGAAAAGTTCTTTTCATCCTCCGGGACAAATCCGCGTTTTGCGTTCATGCAGCAGCCTCCGTATCATCATTCCATCGTTCGATCCCGATAAGCCGGAAGTTGTCGAATTGCTTCCGAAGCTTCAGATCATTTTGTAGAGCTCGTAGCAGTTGTGTCCTTTCGGAACGTCCTTGAGTTCGCCTCTGATCAAATAGCCGTTCTTTTGGAAGAAACCGACGTTCCAGTCGCCCGCGTTCGTGAAGACCATCGATGCGCCGTTTTCCTTTGCGAATCTCTCCGCTTCCTTCAAAAGATATGTGCCCAGGCCTTTTCGTCTCAGCGGCTCTTCCACGAACAGCGCGTCAACGGAACCACGGTCGCCTTTTTCCGCGTCTGCGATCACGCCGGCCGCGAACCTGCCGTCATGATCCACAAACTTCTTGTAAAAATCAACGGTTTCGCTTTCATGAACGTAGGCTTCGCTGTATGTATCAAGACCTTTTTCGATCACTTCCGCGTCGTCGTCATTGCCGAGCGAAAGCTTGAAGCACGTGCCGGTGTTGTTTGTTGGCATGTATTCCGGCGTGTCCCTGTCAAGATATTTAACTAACGAATAGCTGATATAGCCGTTTGGGGTATTTATCGTAGTGAAAACCGTGTAACCGTGTTTTTCATAGAACGGTCTTGCCATATAACTTGCGGTGCCGAGCGTCACGACCCGGCAGCCCTTCTCCCTTGCGATACGCTCCACTTCGCGGAGGATCATAGAGCCTATCCCCTGATGACGATAGCGTTCATCCACCCAGAGGTCGTTAAGAAGCACTCTTGACCAGTGGTATTCATAAGCTGTCGCAATACATCCGCCGATCGTAACCCCGTTTTCGTCCTCGATTTTGAGGACGAATTCTTCCTCATCCGCGTCCACCTCACGCGGCACGATTTCGTTGATCTTTTCGCCGATGTATCCGGCGTCTTCCTTTGTCAGATCCTCGATCATATATTCCATTTTATTTTCCTCCGCATATCCCGCTCCGTATTATCCGTTCCGAGGCGGGCCCGCGTGCGATGCGATAAAAAGCGCGGCCGTCCGCACG
>JAFZCW010000057.1 GCA_017556125.1 Clostridia bacterium
AACCCGTCATGAGATCTGCCATCTGTTCGGACGGTACTATCTGACAAAGGAACAGTTGTTCTATCATCTCAACGTCATATTGAAGTATCTCTGCATGATCCCGCTGGTCATTCTTTTCGTTTCCACGACGAACCCCAGCGAATTCGCCGCCTCTCTTAACCGTATCGGCGTCAACTACAAAATCTGCTATGCCGTATCCCTTGCTCTCCGGTATATTCCCGACATTCAGCGGGAGTATCACGACATTTCGATTTCCCTGCAGGCACGCGGAGTGGAGATGACAAAGAAAGAAAAGTTTTTCAATCGATTAAAAAATGTCGTTACGATCCTTTTCCCTCTCATCATCACCAGCATGGCCAGAATCGAAACGGTCAGCAACGCGATGGAGCTGCGAAGCTTCGGAAAAAACAAAAAACGCACCTGGTATGAGGCGCGCCCGTTTCGTCCGGCGGATATCGCTGTCATGGTGATCAGCGCTCTGCTGCTTGTGGTTTCCATCTCTCTGAACTTTGTCAACGGCGGCAGATTCTATAACCCGTTTGTGTAGGTTTCCGCTTCTTTTCTGACAATAACGGTCCCCTGTGCGGGGACCGTTTTCATGTCTCGCTTTATGGAAGTATCTCAGTTCCAGTTCATCATTTGCGATATCATGGACGCCACGCCGTCATTGTCGCAGTGATCCGCGACAACGTCCGCGATTGACTTTACCTCGTCATCGGCGTTCTTCATCGCGACTCCGGTTCCCGCCGCGCAGAGCATGGTGATGTCGTTCAGACCGTCGCCGAAAGCCACCGTGCATTCGCGGGGAATGCCCAGTTTCTCCGCAAGACAGAGCAGCGCTTTCCCTTTGTCGGAATCGACGTCATTCAGTTCGACATTGTTCGGAAGCGAGGAGCTGGCGGCAATATCCGGGAATCTTGCCGCAACTTCCCGGAGCATGACCGGCCGGAAATCCCTGTCCTTAAAAAAGCACTGGGTTTTCATGATGCCGTGACCGCGTTCAGCCACAAACTGCTTTAGGTCGGGAACAGGTCTCCGGAATTCACGGACCATTTTTCTGTAGTGGATATTATCGATGTAATCATCGATCATCCGCCACTGGTATTCCGACATCCATGCGTCTCCGTCCATATAGCAGTCATAGATGACCGGAAGGGTATCCATATACGTCATCAGTTCGATCGCCCTCCCGCACGGGATCTCCGCCCGATATATGACGGACATGTCCGACAGTTTCAAAACCCAGGAGCCGTTTGCTACGATCGCATAATGCACAAAATCAAGCGCGCGGATAAAATCCGGAATGATCGCGTAAGTCCTTCCGGTCGCGATTACGATCTGGACGCCTTCCTCCGCCGCTCTTCTCAGTGCTTCCTCATTGCCCTTTGTAAGCAGCTTTGAAGTGTTCAGCAGCGTGCCGTCCAGGTCCAGCGCGATCAGTTTTGGTTCAGCCATCTTGTTCCTCCCGCATCAGAATACGTACGTATGCATATTTATGATATAATCAATTCAACCAAAAATCAGATTTCCGGCAGGTGATTCCTATGATGATCCAGATTAAAAAACTCCGCGCTGACGCAGTGATCCCCACGCGCGGTTCGGACTATGCGGCGGGATATGATCTCTACGCGTGTCTTGACGATCCCGTTACCATTCCTCCGCACACGACCGTCCGGATCAGCACCGGAATCACTGCGGCCATCCCGGAAGGATACTTCGGAGCCTGCTTCGCCAGAAGCGGCATTGCGGTCCGCCAGGGCCTCCGTCCCGCAAACTGCGTCGGTGTCGTGGACAGTGACTACCGCGGAGAATATATCATCGCGCTCTATAATGATTCGGAAGAACCCCGGACCGTTCAGAACGGGGACCGTATCGCCCAGCTCGTTATCATGCCTTTTCTTACCGTTGAATTTGAGCAGGTCGACTCTCTGCCGGAAACCGACCGCGGAAGCGGCGGTTTCGGTTCCACTGGAAGATAAGGATCAGTCGTTTCCGGATTGCTTCACATAGAAGGCAAGGTCTTTCTTCACCAGCCCGATGCAGCTCGTTATCCCGGAATCATGCAGCGGATCCGCGGGATGCTTTCTGTGCATCGCCTCGTCATCAAATACCGTATAGTTCAAATAGTCCTCATAGAACAGACGCGTGCCTGACGCCACCCGGTATGTCTGGCGCTCGTCCGTCCCGTCCGCATGCAGGATATAAACGGACACGGTATGCGTATCGGTGTCTCCTTCCAGCAGAAGGGGATCTTCCGGCACGCTCTTTTCCGGATCATCCAGTGTCACATGAACGGTACGGATACCGACCACTTCAAGTCCCATGTATTCTGCGCATTCTCCGCGGATCACGATCTCCGTTTCCGGATCAACAAGGTAAGAGCCTTCAAACATCTCTTCTCCGTTGTCCGGATCCTTTCCGATCACCGTTAGCCGGTCGTTTCCGTTCTCTTTCGCGCTCGAGACCACTTCGAGGACCGTCATCCCGGCATACGCTTCCTCCGACCCGTTGACAAGGAACGCGCTTACCGATTCATCAAACTCGGAAGAAGATGTCACATAGGCGGATCTTTCACCGTCAGAGTCCGAAATCAGCTTTACGGAAAACCGGCCCGTCCCGTAACGGGTCACCATTTTCATTTTCGACAAATCGGAAGGGAACGTCATCTCGCTAACGACGATGATGGCGTCATCGGCTTTGAAAAACGTCTGATCATTGGTATACGCATAACCGGTTCCGGTATCCCACGTCTCCACAACATGCACGTTCTCATGTGTCTCAAGGATTCGGGAGATATCGTTCGCTTCCAGAAGTCGGTCTATCCGAACGCTTTCCTGCGGTTTCGGCTCCGCGGTCGGTTCCGCGGTCGGTTCCGCGGTCGGCGCCGGCGTCGCGGTCACGGCAGAGGGCTCTTCCTGAACCGGCTGCGCTGTCTCTTTGGATGCACAGCCCGAAAGCATCATGATGATGACCGCCGCAGTCAGCAGCAGGCATAAAACGATTTTTTTCATTGAACCCCTCCTAGATCATGACAGAACGATCTCCCCGCCTTCTCTGCGGATCGATCTTTCATAAAAACATCTGACTGCTTTTACAAGGTATTCGGTATCCTTTGCCCCGGCAGTTTCAAAGGCGGAATGCATCGCAAGCTGGGCAAGCCCGATGTCCACGGTGTCGATCGAAACCTTCGACGCCGAGATGTTGCCAAGCGTACTGCCGCCCTTCATGTCCGCCCTGTTTGCATAGAACTGGACCGGGACTTCCGCTTTTCTGCAGATCATCTGAAACAGTGCGGAGGAAGCGGCGTCCGTCGTGTATTTCTGATTCGCGTTCAGTTTGATCACGATCCCGGCGTTCATGCGGGCGGTCTGGTTCGGATCTTTCAGTTCCGAATGATTCGGATGCGCGGCGTGCGCATTGTCTGCGGAGATCATAAAACTGTTCGCGCGGATCCTGGCCTGTTCTTCCGCCCCGATGCCTCTTGCAAGGGCGATCCGGTCAAGTACATCGAAAAGAAACGTCGATTCCGCTCCCTGCTTTGTCCTGCTCCCGACTTCTTCATTGTCGAACAGGCAGTAGATTCCCGCTCCTTTTCCTTTTCCAGCGGTCAGGAACCCCTCCAGACAGGCATAAACGCACTGAAGATCATCCAGTCTGGGAGATGATACATAGTCCCCCCAGCAGATTCCGGGCTGCGGATTGTACAGATACAGATCGGACGAAAGGATATCTTCCTTCTTTATCTGCAATTCCTCCGCAATCATCGTGGCATAATCCGGCGCGCTTCCGTTCACGTCCCGGAACAGCGGCTGCATGTCGCTTGCCGCATCAAAATGCGCTTTTTCATTCGCTTCCCGGTTCATATGGATCGCCACGCTTGGCATAATGGCAACGGGCTTCTTCAGATCCACAAGGCGGAGCGAGATCCTGTCCCCGCTTCTCACCGCAACGCGTCCCGCCACGGAAAGCGGACGGTCCATCCAGGAGGCGCAAAGCATCCCGCCGTATCCCTCTACGGAAAGACTGACGTATCCGTCATGCCCTCTTTCCGCTCTTTCCTTGATTTTGAAGCAGGGGCTGTCTCCGTGGGATGCCGTCATCATGTAGCAGTCGAACGGTTCCTCCGGAATCCTGAAGGCGACCAGAGAAGATCCGTTCCTGGTTGTGAAATAAGAGCCTCCGGCGTCGATCTTCCATTTCTCCGCCTCGGAAAGTTCTTGAAACCCCGCTTCCAGAAGCCTTGCGGACACGGATGCCACAGCATGATACGCCGTTGGCGACTGTTGGATGAACTCCAATAATTCACTGTTCATTCGAATTCTCCTAAAACCAAATCATACAGCATAAAGATATCACAGGTGATAAGGATGGAAAACCCCCGGACCGCACTGCCGGGCTCTCCCGTAAACGAGAGATGGGCACGCATGTTCCGCGTCCCCGCGGACGGATCCTCAGGACGTACGCGCATCCGTACCGTTCCGGAAGGACCTGACGGAGACCGCGTCGGTGCCGATCCGTTCTTCGATGATCCTGAGATTTCTCTCCAGCACGGACCTCGGTGCCGCTGTTTCGAAGCTGTCATCCGCGTTTTCCACGGCCGCACGGAGCGGAACGATCCTGCAGAAACGGATCCCGTTCTCCTTCCATTGATCCGTATAGGTCGCGATATAGGACGGCTCGATCTCCAGCGTTCCGTCTGTCCGGTCCAGTTTCAGATCGAGACGGAGGATCATTCCCTGTCTGGAATCCTCTCTCCGGAAACTCGACATAAAGTTTCCCAT
>JAFZCW010000058.1 GCA_017556125.1 Clostridia bacterium
CAGCATGCGGGGAGGCGCGACTACGGTATTGTTCAGCGTATGGGGGTAATAGTTCCCTTTTGCCTTGTTCCGGACCCGGATGCCCAGCCGTCTGGCCTGTGCGTCACCGAGGTTGCTGCAGCTTCCGACTTCAAAATACTTCTTCTGTCTCGGAGACCACGCCTCCACGTCCAGGCTCCTGACCTTCAGATCCGCGAGATCTCCGGAGCAGCACTCGAGCGTTCTGACCGGGATGTCCAGCGTCCTGAAAAAGTCGACCGTGATCTTCCACATCCTGTCGAACCACGCCCTGCTTTCTTCCGGCGCGCAGACTACGACCATTTCCTGCTTTTCAAACTGATGGATCCTGTATACGCCCCTCTCCTCGATGCCGTGCGCGCCGACTTCTTTCCGGAAGCAGGGAGAATAGCTTGTCAGGCACTGCGGAAGATCGGTCTCCTCCAGAAATCTGTCGATGAAGCTCCCAATCATGGAGTGTTCGCTTGTGCCGATCAGATACAGATCTTCCCCCTCGATCTTATACATCATGTCTTCCATCTCGGAAAAGCTCATGACGCCTGTCACGACATTGGAACGGATCATAAACGGCGGAATGCAATATGTGAAGCCGTGATCGATCATAAAGTCGCGTGCATAGGAGAGCACCGCGGAGTGCAGCCTCGCGATATCCCCCTTCAGATAGTAGAAGCCGTTTCCGGAGGTCTTCCTGGCGCTGTCCAGATCCAGTCCGGAAAGCCGTTCCATGATTTCCGCATGGTAGGGAATCTCGTAATCCGGAACGACCGGCTCGCCGAACCGCTCGATCTCAACGTTTTCCGTGTCATCGCGCCCGATCGGCACTGCGTCGTCAATGATGTTCGGGATCACCATCATTCTCTTACGGATCTCGGCGGCAAGCTCTTCCCGCTTTGTATCCAGGGCGGCCATCTCGTCCGCGATCGCGGTGACCTTTTTCTTCGTTTCCTCCGCTTTCTCTCTTTCCCCTGCTGCCATCAGCTTTCCGATCTCCTTGCTGGTGACCGTTCTGAAGTTGCGCAGGTCGTCCCCTTTCTTGATGGCTTTCCGGAGCTCCGAATCCAGCTCTGCGACCTCGTCAACAAGAACGAGCTTTTCATCCTGGAACTTTTTCCTGATATTCTCTTTTACCAGTTCCGCGTTTTCTCTGATCAGTTTGATATCGATCATACTGTAAATTACATCCTTTCCGGGGCAGAAAGCCCGATTAGATTCAGTCCGACCGCGATCACGTCCCGCGCGGCTTCCGTCAGTGTCAGTCTTGCATTGCGAAGCGCGGCGTCATCCGTCATGATCCGCTGTTCATAGTAGAAACGGTTAAATGCCTGGCAGATCGCCATCACCGCTCTTGAAACGAGATAGGGCTCATACTTGTCCGCCGCTTCGCGTACGGCCCCGGGGAACGCTCCGATCGCCGCGATCAGCGCCCTGCTCTCCCCGTCGCACAGAAGGCTGTAGTCCGGCTCGCCTTCCGGTTTTGCTTTCCGCAGGACCGAGCACGCCCTTGCGTGCGTATACTGGACATACGGCCCGGTTTCCCCGTCGAAATTCAGGATGGTATCCCAGTCAAATACAACGTCTTTGATCCTTCCGTTGTAAAGCATGCTCCAGACCAAAGCGCCGATCCCGATCTCTTTCGCGATCTCGTCGGCATCCTCCAGATCGGGACTTTTTTCGCGCATGATCGCCCTCGTTTTATCGATGGAAGCCTGCAGCACATCCCGGAGCTTCACCATGTTTCCCTTGCGCGTCGAAAACGCGCCTTCCGTTCCGGAGACCATTCCGAACGCGACATGTATCAGGTCTTTTGCCCAGTCATATCCCATCAGCTCCACCACCTTGAACCATTGTCTGAAATGCAGGTTCTGCTGATAGGCAACAACGTACAGACATTTTGCGAAATCATATTCGTCTTTTCTGTACAGCGCGGCAGCGATATCCCGGGTCGCGTACAGCGTCGCTCCGTCGGAACGCAGTATGATACAGGGTGGCATTTTATACTCGGAAAGATCGACGATCTGCGCACCCTGGTCTTTGATCAGAAGATGCTTTTCGCGGAGCTCATTCACGACGCGGTCCATTTTGTCGTTGTAAAAACTTTCCCCGGCGTAACTGTCAAACCGGATCCCCATCATATCAAAGACCTGCTGGACTTCGTTCAGGGTGATCTCTTTGAACCAGCTGAAAAGCTCCATGGCTTCCGGATCGTTTTCCTCGATCTTTTTGAACCAGGCGCGGGCCTGATCGTTCAGGCTTTCGTCGTTTTCCGCCTCCTGATGAAACCGGACATAGAGTTTGACAAGCTCGTCCACTCCGCCTGCTTCGACCGTTTCACGGTTCCCCCAGAGCCGGTATGCAACGATCATCTTGCCGAACTGAGTGCCCCAGTCGCCAAGATGGTTGATCCCGATGGAGTTATATCCCATATGCTCAAAAATCCGATAGAGAGAATTCCCGATCACCGTCGACGGGAGATGCCCTATGTGCAGAGGTTTCGCAATATTGACCGAGGAATAATCAATGCATACGTTCCTTCCGCCGCCTTCGCAGCTTCCTCCGTATTTCTTTCCTTCCCTTTTGACCGCTTCCAGAATGGATTTTGCCTGGATGGTCCGGTCAAGCATGAAATTCACATACCCGCCCGCCGGAAGCACCTTCTCGACGCATTCCGGTTTCCTGACGGTTTCCGCCAGTTCCGCCGCAATCAGCGCCGGCGCTTTCCGCATGGTCTTCGCAAGTCTGAAACACGGGAACGCGTAGTCTCCGAGTTCGGGATTGGGGGGAACTTCCAGCATGTCTGCGATCGCGGCCGTGTCGAGCTCTGTCTTTTCCGCAAGCGCTTCTGCTATTTCTTCCTTAAACATGATAGTCGTCTTCCTTACTGTTAGGTCTGCCTTGTATTATATCCCAGCAGACGGAATCTTTTCAATTCAGCACATCCGATTCCGCAGTTTTTTGATGGCAGGCACAAGGGAAACGCCGGCGCAGATCAGCGTGTCCACGCCGATGGTCAGCAGGTTATAGAGGAAAGAGTATGTCCACGGATTCGCAAAACCGTAGTCCAGGCCGCTGTCCGCAAAGAAGACGGCACCGGATACCGTTGAAACGAGCATCCTCGAAAAGCCTGCCACGATCACCCCGAGGGTCAGTTTGTCCCGGAACAGGCTGGGCAGTCCCAGACAGGTAAACGCGACAAAATAGTCCAGTATGAACTGTACGGGGTGAACGATCCATGCCCCCTGAATGATCTGAAGAAGGGCGTACGCAAACGCTGCGGCAAATCCGTAAAACGGTCCGAACGCGGACGCGTACATCATGAGCGGCAGCATGGACGCGAGCGTGATGGACCCGCCGAGCGGCATGGAGAACAGTTTGATATAGGACAGGACGAATGAAAGTGTCAGACACAGCGCGCCGTATACCAGCGCTCTCGTCGTGTTGACCTTGGTGCTCCGGTTCTCAAGCTTCGAGCGGTATTTCACCGCGTAGAACAGAATCACCGCAAACAGTACCGCCGCGACGATCAGCATGATCAGGTCCAGCCCCTCCAGGGAAGCCAGTTTTTCAAACAGCTTGAATTTCATTGCTTTTTCTCCTTAAAAAAACGGTGCGTCACAGCACCGTCAAATGAACATCATTATGTATCACTTTCCTGCGCTGGCATGACCCAACAGGTTCCAGGAGTACCTCTCAGCCCGCTCTCTCAGGCGGGCGCCCCCGTGACAATTCAAATCATAGCACGCGGAGCGCAACTTGACAATAACGAGTCTTTCCACATACGATTGAATAAGAGCTATCATTCCGAGGAGTATCCATATGCGTCTAGATAAATATCTCAAGATCTCCAGAATCATCAAGCGCAGAACGGTCGCAAACGAAGCCGCTGCAGCCGGCCGCGTTTCCGTCAACGGCAAAACGGCCAAACCTTCCGCCGAGATCAATGTCGGGGATACGATCGAGATCCGGTTCGGCTCGAGATCCCTGACGGTCCGGGTCGACAGCGTTTCCGAATACGCAACAAAAGCCGGCGCAGCCGAGATGTATACCGTTGTTTCGGAAAGCGGGGCGGTACGGGATGCAGAGTAAACGCATCGTCGGAATCCTTCTCTGTGCCGGTGCTTCCCAGCGCATGGGCTTTGACAAACTCCAGCGGCCGCTTGCCGGGAAATCCGCCATCGAGCGCAGCATGAACGCCCTGATCGAGGGAGGCGTTTCCGAACTGATCTTTGTCGTCAGCGAAGCGTCGGATCGTTTTGTCCGCTCATTGAGCTGCCCCGTTCCGAATACCGTCGTTGCGGGCGGCGCCACCAGACGCGACTCCGTCAGAAACGCGCTGCTTTCCTCTGAAGGGGATATCGCGGTGATCCATGACGTCGCCAGATGTCTGGTC
>JAFZCW010000011.1 GCA_017556125.1 Clostridia bacterium
CGGATATCTGTATCAGGAAAAGAAGTGCTTCGGGCTGGATTACAACGATCTGATCAAATTCACCCTGTATGTGTTCAGCGAGAACGAAGAAGTGAAGCTCAAATGGCAGAAGCGACTGGAATACATCATGATCGACGAATTTCAGGACATCGACGCGCTTCAGTATGAGCTTATGGAGGTCCTCTGCGCATATCACGGGAATCTGTTCGTCGTCGGGGATCCGGATCAGACGATCTATACCTGGCGCGGCGCGGACGTGAAATACCTGATGGAGTTTGACAAACAGTTTCCCGGGACAAAGACGATCATGATGATGGAGAACTACCGGTCCACCCCGCAGATCCTGGCGGCGGCCAACTCCATGATTTCGAAAAACCGGTACCGGATCAAAAAGGATCTGATCCCGTTGCTGCCGGACGGACCGTCCGTGCTCTGCCACCACGCCGCCAACGCGGAACAGGAAGCGGAATGGATGGCGTTCCAGATGATGGAGCTGCATGACGCGGGAATCCCCTATCGGGATATGACGGTGCTCTACCGCGCGCATTATGTGACGCGGTCCATCGAGGAGGTCTTTCTGCGCAGGAAGATCCCCTACGCTGTCTACAGCGGCGTGCAGTTTTTCGGGCGGATGGAGATCAAGGACGCGCTGAGCTATCTCAGGATGATCGCCTACAAGGACGACCTGAGCTTCCGCAGGATCGTGAACACGCCGAAGCGGAACATGGGCAGGCGCAGGATGAGCTTTCTGGAGGAGACCTCCGCGAAGCTGCAGTGCTCGCTGTACGACGCGCTGCTCCGTACGCTGGACCATGACATTTTCAAGGGAACGAAGGCCGCGGGCTTTGTGAAACTGATCGAATCCTTTTCCGCGGATTATGCGGACCGGACGATCTCCGAACTGCTGTCCGCCGTCCTCAACCAAAGCGGATACGAGGAGGCGCTGCGCACGGAGGGAAGCCAGGAGAGGCTGGACAACCTCGCGGAGCTCAAGCAGTCGGTGTACGAATTTGAGACGAGCTGCGGCGAAGAGGCGACGATGGAGCATTATCTGAGCCACGTGGCGCTTTTCACAAACGCGGACGGACAGGAGCCCGGCGACAAGGTCAAGCTCATGACCGTTCACGCGGCGAAGGGACTGGAGTTTCCGTATGTCTTTCTCTGCGAGATGAACGAGGGGATCTTTCCCTCCCGGAAGACGAGAACGCTGCCGGGGATGGAGGAAGAGCGAAGGCTGGCCTTCGTGGCGTTCACCAGGGCGGAGAAGCGTCTGTATCTCAGCGAAGCGGAGGGAAGGAATCTGGACGGTTCCCCGCGATATCCTTCGCGGTTCGTGCTGGACGTGGATCCGAAACTGCTCGAGTATACCGCGCCGCCCTGCGACCGGCTGATCGCGGACGCGCGGGAGTATATCTGGGTGACGGAAAAGTATCTGCCGGAGAGCGCGGAATCCGATCTCTTTGAGCAGGGAGACCGTGTCGTTCACAAGTATCTCGGAGCCGGGACCGTCCTGGAGGTGGATTCCGGCAAGAGCGCATACACGGTGCTGTTCGATTCCATGGAAACCCCGAGGTCGATCTCGTTCCGTATCCCGCTTTCAAGAGAATGACACGGCAGGCGGCGGGGTCTGCATGACGAAGACAAAACCCATTCACGGCATTCCTTTGCGATCGCCGGGAGGGAAGGAGCAACAGATGAGACAGCTGCAGCTGGATGATTTTTTAAGGTACAGATTTCTTTCGGAACTGAATTATTCCCCCGACGGACGCACGGCGGCCGCGGTGGTCGCGGAATGCGACACGGACAAGAACGAGTACAGGACCGCCATCTGGATCTGGCGGGACGGCACGTGGACAAAGCTGACCGGGCTCGGAAAAGAACGCGGGTACGTCTGGGAGGACAGCACCCATATCCTGTTCCCTGCCGCGAGGTCGGACGAGGACAAGAAGAAAGCGGAATCGGGAGAGCGATTTACGACCTATTACCGGATCAGCACGGAGGGCGGAGAGGCCGAGAAGGCGTTCACGCTGCCGCTTTCGGGTTCCCTAGAAGAGCGCGTCGGGGAGGACCTCTGGATCGTTTCCGGATCCTTCGACGCGGAATGCCCGGATTATTACGCCCTCTCCGCGGAGGAGCGGGAAAAAGCCGACAAGGCCAGAAAAGAGAACGAGGATTACCATGTGCTGACGGAGATCCCGTTCTGGTGGAACGGACAGGGCTTTTCCGGCCGGCAGAGAAACGGGCTTTTCCTGTTCCGTGCGGGAACGGGCAGGACGGAACGCATCACCGGCGAGGATCTCAGCGTGTCGGATTACACGCTTCTGAACGGCAGGATCTACTATGCGGGATCGAAAGCTTGCCCCGTGCTCTTCACCGAGCCGGACAGGATCTTTTCCTATGATCCGGAGACCGGAAAGACGGAGACCGTTTCAGAGAACGCAGACAGGCTTCTGATCGCCGCCGTGGAACAGCTTGACGGACGGCTGATCGTGGTGGCGGAAGAGGAATCCGTCTATCATGTCAGCAGGGAAATGGCGTTCTATGCGGTCGATCAGGAAACAGGAGCGATCACGGTGTTCCGTGCAGAAGACGAATCGCTGATGAATTCCGTCTGCGGCGACTGCAGCTACGGGGCGACGCATGAGATCCGGTCCCGCAAAGACGGTCTGTATTATCTCAAAACGGACCGTACCGACGTCAGGCTCTGCCGGCTGAATCCGGACGGGAGCGTGTCGGAGCTCGTCGGGGAACCCGGCGCGATCGAGGATTTCGACATATCCTGCGACGGAAGGATCCTGCTGATCGCCGCATACGGCACCCGCTTGCAGGAAGTGTATGAAGCGGGGGACGGGATCCGGAAGATCAGTTCTTTCAATGACGATATCCTGAAGGACACGTATGTCGCGGAATGCGTCAAACTTCCGTTCTGTTCCCGCGGCGTGGAGCTGGACGGATGGGTGCTTCTTCCGAAAGATTACGACGAATCGAAGCGGTATCCGGGGATCCTGGATATCCACGGAGGGCCGAGGGCGGTCTACGGGGAAGTCTTTTTCCATGAAATGCAGGTCTGGGCGAACAGAGGATACTTTGTCTTTTTCTGCAATCCGGTGGGCGGATCCGGCCGCGGATGGGCGTTCGCGGATATCACGGACGCGTACGGGGACGCGGAGTATGAAGGGATCATGGACTTTACGGACGCCGTTCTGGAAAGGTATCCGCAGATCGATCCGGACAGGATCGGCTGTACGGGCGGTTCGTACGGCGGCTTCATGAGCAACTGGATCCTCGGGCATACGGACCGGTTCGCGGCGGTAGCCACACAGCGGTCCATCTCCAACTGGATCTCCTTCTACGGGATATCGGACATCGGCTACTTCTTTGTCAAGAATCAGCTGGGACACGGTCCCCAGACGGAAGAGGGACTGAAGAGAATGTGGGAGATGTCTCCGATCCGGTACGTCGACAGGATGGTGACGCCGACGCTGTTCATCCACTCGGATGAAGACTACCGCTGCCCGATCGAACAGGGACTCCAGCTGTTCACCGCGCTGAAGGAGAAGGGCGTTCCCGCGCGTTTCGTGTGGTTCAAAGGGGAGAACCATGATCTTTCGAGAACCGGGAAGCCGCTGCACAGGAAAAAGCGGCTGGAGGAGATCACGGCATGGATGGATACGTATCTGAAAGCTGCGGAAAAAACGGAAGCGGACCGGGAGAGCAGCGAGGCATGACGGAAGAATTTGATTTCACAAGCGTGATCGAACGCAGAGGGAAAGACGCGATCGCCCTCGACGCGCTGTACGGTTCCCGCTACGCGCCGAGGATTCCGGACACGGTCGCGGATCCGATCCCCATGTGGGTCGCGGACATGAATTTTGCCGTTCCCCCGTGCATCACGGACGC
>JAFZCW010000012.1 GCA_017556125.1 Clostridia bacterium
ACGATGCCGTTTTGCCCGCCTCCCCGGCGGATCCGCGTTATCACTGAAAAAACGAGAGGTACGATTATGAGGAATTACGAAAAGCCGAATGCAAAACTGCTGATACTTGGTAACGATTTGCTGACCGCGAGCGCGGAGCAGAATGAACCGCCTCAGCCCTGTAAATGTTTTTCGTTTCCGACCTATAGCAGTGATCCATTGGGAGAAGATGATTGCATGAGGGCGGATCAATTTGGAGGATTTGAGACCCGGTCCGGAATCTGAAAATGGTTCCCCTTGACCATCATTTGGAATATCTGCCGTCTGGTTTCTCGTCAGCGGCATGAAATTATAAAAAAATTTATAAGGAGAATGATCATGAAAGAATACGAAAGCCCGAAAGCCGATCTTCTGGTACTGAACAACGATCTTTTAACGGCAAGCGGCGAAGACAATCCCCCCGAACCCTGCAAATGCATCTCTTACAATGACGGAGTAACAATTTGTAAAGCAACACCCTCTGCACCTGCATACGATACCCGGGCAGGCTTTTAATCCATCGTTTTTCAGACTTTTGATTCCATCAGTCATATCAGAAAGAGACAAATGCGGATTCGTTTGTCTCTTTTTTAAAGGAGGGATGATTTTTGAACGGGGAAGATTACATCCATCATCTTATCGACAAGTGCAGAGAGAAAGGGGTTCCCTATACCGCTTCTTTTGAACTGACTCCTTTCTGCAATTTCCGCTGCAACATGTGCTATATCCGTCTGGATCCGCAAGCAGCGGCACAGCAGGGGAAAATGCTGACAACACAACAATGGATCAAACTTGCCGAAGACGCCAAAAAAATGGGCATCTTCTCGCTGGAAGTGACAGGCGGCGAGCCGACAACCAGACCGGATTTCCCTGTGCTGTACAAAGCGTTTTCGGAATTGGGTTATTTCATTCTCCTCCGTTCAAACGGTTACCTCCTGGACGAAAAGATGATCGATCTTTTCAAGCAGTTCCCGCCTCGGGAGATCTCCGTCACCTTATACGGCGCGTCGGATGAGACTTACGAAAAGGTATGCGGCGTCAAGGATGGATTTACCGTTGTTTCGAAAAATCTTCTCTCCATTAAAGAAGCGGGCATCCCGATCCGCATTACGTCGACACTCACCAAAGAAAACGCTGACGATCTCAAAGCGATGAGGGCATGGGCAAAAGAACACCGATTCCCCTTTGTCGCAACATCTACTCTGTTTACGCCCATACGCGGAGCCAGAAGATCCATTGAGCATTTGAAGGTCGTCCGGAACAGCGGCGAAGATCTTCATGAGGCACCGACAGACCGCGAGGTTCCGGATCGTGACAAGTACATGAATCCGTTCTGGATGTGCCGGCATTTCGGCATCAGGTTTTCCATCACCTGGGACGGCAGAATGGCATTGTGTAACTCATTCAGCGGCATATGGCGCAATCCGTTTGAAACCAGCCTCGAGGACGCCTTCCGAGGCTTGAACGACGAGCTGAAAGCGCTCAGGCGGCCAAAGGAGTGCGAAACATGCAGCGTGATCGATCTTTGCCTTGAATGCCCCGCCGCCATATACTCTGAAAGCGGCTGCATGGATCATCCAAATGAAAAAGTCTGTCAGGACATCCGCTTGCACTATCAAATTCTGATGGAACGCAAAGAAAACGAACAGAAAGCCAAAGAATCTGAAAAAGACCATGTATGCTGAAAAGGAGACTCCTTTGATATGAAAATCAAGAGCCATTTTGTATTGCAGGAAGTTGCGGATGAGCATCTCGTCGTTCCCGTTGCCGAAGAGGGAATCCGTCTTCACGGCATTATCACTCTGAACGACACAGGCGCTTTTCTGTGGAAAATCCTGTCTGAGCACGAATCCGCAGAAGACGAATTGATAAAAGAACTCGTTTCCGAATATCAAATCGATGAAGCGACCGCCAAAGAAGATGTGAAAGCGTTTCTGGAAACCCTTGACTCATACGGATGCTTTGAATGACTTCTTCTGTCTCGCCGATTCCCAATCAAATCGACAAACACCGCTTTACCATCCGTATCGCCGGTCTGAATATCGAAATCAGCGCGGTATCGGACCGGCTCTATGATCTGTACGCCGGATACCGCACTTCCGGCGTCCCGGATTATAATATCAGTATCACGCCTGAGGATATCGATAGGGAGATCAGTGTCCGGCAGGATCTTCCCCCGGTCAGCAACGAGAAAAGCCATGAATCCATCGCGCTTCTGCGCAGGCTTCTCGAGGATGTGATCGATTCCGACGTGCTGCTGATACACGGAGCCGCCGTAGCTGTGGGCAATGACGCATGGCTGTTTTCCGCCCCCAGCGGAACCGGTAAAACGACGCACATCCGGCAGTGGCTGGAGCATCTGCCCGACGCCTATGTGGTGAACGGGGACAAGCCTTTGCTCCGGTTCACGGAAACCGAAACCATGATCTGCGGAAGTCCTTGGCGCGGAAAAGAACGTCTCGGAACGAACACGATGGTCCCGCTTCGGGCGGTTGCATTTATGAAACGCGTCGAAAAAAACCGGATGGAGGAGATCTCCTTTGCGCAGGCTTACCGGTACCTGCTTCAGCAGACCTATCTTCCCTACGGCGCGGAAAAAGCGGAAAAGGCGCTGCGCCTTCTCTCTCAGATGAACGGCTATGTCCGGTTCTACGAATTCCTCTTTGATAATTATCAGCCGGATTGTTTTCAGGTGGCGTACGAAACGCTCAGAAAGTCCTGAGCTTTCCCCAGTAATCTCCAACGGATTGATCCAGGCAGTATGCTTTCCAGACAGCGGCGCCCTGATGAAAATCGGGGCTTTTATTTTCACGGAGGACTGCAGGTCCTTCAGCGCAGCAAGCGTCCGGCATTCCCGGAAGCGTTGTCTTTATGGCCGTTTCGTGATATAAATGGATAGGGTATCCGCTTTTCCCGCAGGCATTTTCTGCACAGAGCCGGTACCGCAAGAAACGAAAGGGTTCATGTGTACGTTTCCGTACAATATGAAGGTTGTGTTATGAAAATCGTTGTTCTGGCCGGCGGGCTTTCTCCGGAAAGGGATGTGTCCCTGTCTTCCGGCGTTATGGCAGCCAATGCGCTGATCGACCGCGGTCATCAGGTGATTCTTGCCGATCTTTTTATGGGTCTCGATCCGGTTCCCGCCGATCCCGCGTCTCTGTTCCTGTCGGATGGCCGTCCCGCTCCCTATTCCGTACCCAAACATGCTCCGGATCTTTCGGAAGTCCGCAGAAGCCGGAACTCCGGTCTTTCTTCCACGATCGGAAACGGCATCGTGGAGATATGCAAGGCGGCAGACATCACCTATCTGGCGCTTCACGGAGGAGACGGTGAAAATGGCCGCCTTCAGGCGTTTCTTGACCTCCATGACATCAAATATACCGGAAGCCCTTCTTTCGGATGCGCTGTAGCCATGGACAAATGGGTCACAAAGCAGCTTCTGCTCGCTGCCGGTGTGAAAACCCCGCAGGGATTCCTGCTCCACAGGGGAGATCCCGTCCCGCCTCATGCGTTCCCGTGCGTTGTGAAGCCGTGTTGCGGAGGGTCTTCTCTCGGAATCTCGATCCCCCAGAACGAAGAGGAGTTCCAGGCATCCTTAAAAGAAGCCTTCCTTCTTGAAGATGCGGTTCTTGTCGAAGAATACATCAGCGGCAGAGAACTGACCTGCGGAATTCTCGGAGAACGTCCTCTTCCTCCTACCGAGATCATCCCGCATGAAGGCTTCTATGATTACGCCCACAAATATCAGCCCGGCTGGACGGATGAGATCACGCCCGCCGGAGTATCCTCCGATATCACGGATGAGATCCAACGTCTTACGAAGATCGTGTATCATACGCTGCATCTTGAAGTGTACGCCCGTGTGGATTTCCTGCTTACGGAGAACGGCGAGCTGTATTGCCTTGAAGCCAATACGCTCCCCGGCATGACGCCGACCAGCCTTCTACCGCAGGGAGCAGCAGAAATCGGAATCGACTATCCCTCCCTTTGCGAGCACATTATCGATCTGTCATTAAGGAAATATATATGATACCCTTTTCCCTTTCCTTCGCCGCAGACGCCACAGGCGGCAGATTCTGCGGGCCCGGAGAGTTGCTTCCCTCCTTCGTAGACAATGTTACGATCGACAGCAGGTCCGTCCGTCCCGGAACGTTGTTTGTTCCGGTCGTCGGGCGTGTTTTTGACGGGCACACCTTTATTCCCGAAGCCGTAAGCGCCGGTGCGCTCTGCGTTCTGTCCGACCATGAAATCGAAGGAACTCCCTATATCCTCGTTTCCGACACTACGGAAGCGCTTCAGCGACTCGCCGAAGCTTATCTGGAAGCCAACCGCATTCCGGTCGTCGGCGTGACGGGCAGTGCGGGAAAGACCTCCACAAAAGAAATGCTGTATTCGGTCCTGTCCCGGCATTTCCGCGCCTACAGAACGCCCGGGAATCTTAACAATCAGACCGGGGTTCCCCAGGCTGTATTTCAGATCGAAAAGGAACACGAACTGGCCGTTCTGGAGCTGGGAACCAATCACCCCGGCGAGATACGGTCCCTTGCGAGGATTGTCCGTCCGGATGTCTGCGTCATCACCAACATCGGCGTCGCACATATTGAATTCTTCGGCTCCAGGGAAAACATTTTCCGCGGCAAAACGGAAATGCTCGAATACATGCGGCCCGGAGGCCATGCAGTGGTCAACGGAGACGACGATTTTCTCTGCACCGTTCCGGATGCCGTCACATACGGCACCGGCAGCGGAAACCGCTTCCGCGCGGAGAACATCCGCGACTGCGGTCTGGACGGTTCCGAATTCGATGTCGCAATCGGGGACCGGACCGTACGTATCCATGTCCCTGCTCCTGGACGCCATATGATCTATAATGCACTCGCGGCGATCGCCGTCGGATCTTTATTCGGCATGAACGCGGACGAAATCTCCGAAGGCGTTGCCTCCTATAAGCCGTTTGCGGGAAGGCTCGAGATCAAGCGCATCGACGGCATTACCGTTCTGGATGACTCCTACAACGCCAATCCCGCCTCCATGAAATCCTCCATCGACGTACTGCAGTATGCCAAAGGCCGAAGGGTCTGTATCCTGGGCGACATGTTCGAACTGGGTGAAAAATCCGAAGGTTTTCACCGCGACGTCGGCAGTTACGCTGCGGAGAGCGGCGCCGATCTTATTCTCTGCGTCGGCAGTGAAGCGGAATACATCTATGCGTCCGCGTCGGATGCCGCTCCGGACCGCTGCCGTTATTTCCGTGACACCGACAGTCTGACCGACGCACTCCCGGACCTGATCCGGTCCGGCGACACCGTTCTGGTCAAGGCTTCCCACGGTATGCATCTCGAGCGGATCGTCCAGTTCATCATGGACGGTTTTGTCCGCAAATGAGTGCGAAGGGATCAAATGAATCCGGTTCCCGGATCCCTGCGCTGGACGGGATCCGCGCACTGACCGTGCTCGGCATCGTCTGGTATCACGTCTGGCAGCAGAGCTGGCTCTCTCCTCTGATCAAGTTCAGGACTCCGGGCAGAAACGTTCTCCTTTCTCTGGATTTTCTTCCGCGGACCGGTTATCTGTTCGTAGACATGATGCTTCTTCTGTCCGCATTCTGTCTTTTTCTTCCGCATGCAAAAGCAGCAGTAAACGGCAGCGCTGTTCCTCCTGTCTCCGTATTCTACAAAAAGCGGATCGCGAGGATCGTTCCGTCCTACTACCTGGCGGTCCTGATCCTGTTTCTCTATGCCGTATTCAAGCACATGTATTCAGGTGCTCCGGAAGCCGCCCGCGATCTGATAGCAAACCTGACCTTCATCCAGACCCTGATTCCGTCGGTCTATATGGGCACGCATATCAACGGCGTGCTCTGGACCGCCGCGATAGAAATGCAGTTCTACCTGATTTTTCCCCTTCTTGCGTATGCTTTCCGGAAAAAGCCCGTCCTGACCTATCTCGGCATGGTTCTGATCGGAAGCGGATATCTCCGTCTTTTCGTTCTCACGCATGAGCCCCTGATGCGGCTGACGCTGAATCAGCTTCCCGGTTTCTTCGGCGTGTTCGCGAACGGAATGGCAGCCGCTTATCTGTACGTATACTGTTCCGGCAAGATCCGTTCCGTCCCGGTTTCCAAGGTCGTCGGCTGGTGCGGCTGCGTTCTCTTCCTGCTCGGCGTTTTTCTTCTGACAAAGCTTCAGCATGCAGCTTCACGCGCGGAAACGGTCCAGATCTTTCAGGCACAGTACCGTTTTCTCCTGTCCCTTGTTTTTTCCCTGATCCTCCTGTCCGCATCGTTCGGCGGATCCGTGATGCGGGCTGTACTGGGAAACCCTGTGATGCACTTTCTCGCCGTGATATCGTATAATCTTTATATATGGCATCAGTGGCTTGCCGTACACCTGAAAACTGTCCGGTTTCCCTACTGGGAGGGTTCCGAGCTCCCGAACCTGTCCGGGAATACCGTGTGGCAGCACCGTTACACCTGGATCGTACTGGTGAGCGCCGTGCTTCTTGCCGCACTGATCACATATCTGTATGAAAAGCCCATGAACCGGCTGATCATGCGCACCAGTTTAAAAGGAAAGGAATCGTGATTCTTTAATGCACTACACGTATTATCCCCGTAATGTCTGTTCCTCGAAAATCGACTTTGATCTTGTTGACGGAACCGTTCGCAACATCTCTTTCGTAGGCGGCTGCAACGGAAATCTCAAAGCCATCTCCAAACTCTGCGAAGGGATGGAGGCGGATAAACTGGTCAGCATTCTGAAGGGCAATCTTTGCGGAAGAAAGGATACTTCCTGCGCCGATCAGCTCGCCGTTGCCGTTGAGAAGGCGTCTCAGGGCTGATGATATCCGCCGGCGCCTTCGCCGGATGATCTCTGATGCCGATCGCATAAGAAAAACTCTTGTCCCTGTTTCGCGGAACAAGAGTTTTCTGCTGTTTTGATATCTGTCAGTCCTCGCTGGAAATCACTTTTCCGCGCAGATCCGGACCCGGATCTCCTTCCATCCAGTGCTTCCTGCAGAGTCCGATATATTTATCATTCGCACCGAGAAGCACCTGATCCCCGACCTTTGTAATACCGCCCTTTCCGTCCAGTCTTGCGTTGTTTGTGGCTTTCCGGCCGCACCAGCAGATCGTTTTGATCTCTTCTATGGTATCCGCCCTTGCGAGCAGCTTCGCGCTGCCGGGGAAAAAGTTTCCCTGAAAGTCCGTCCTCAGACCGTAGCATATGACCGGCACGTTATACTGGTCCACGATGGGACACAGCATTTCCACTTCTTCGGGCGTCAGGAACTGCGCTTCATCAACGATCAGGCAGTCGTACTCATGACGTTTGACACTGTCCCAGTCGATCTCGTGGAACAACGTGCACTCCGCCTTCAGTCCGCTTCTGGACCAGACGATCCTGGCTCCGTCGCGCGTATCGATCGCGGGCTTCGAAAGAAGCGCTTTCTTTCCGCGTTCCTTGTAATTGTACCAGACCATGATCGCATTGGCGGTTTTGGAGGATCCCATCGCGCCGTACCTGAAATACAGTTTTGCCATAAAGCGATTTCCTTTCTTTACCTGAAAACGGGGCGGACAGAATCCGCCCCGCCTACAGTTATCGTTACCTGGATCCCTTGTCGTACGGAATGCCTTCCGCCTTCGGCGCTCTTGACTTCTTCGAGGTCAGGATCAGAAGGATCATCGTAATGATATACGGCAGCATCGGATACAGATACGTGCTGACGCCTTCCACTCCCCTGAACTGCGGCATAAACGGAATGCTGGAAGCATAGGAGCCGATCACCTTGAACAGCGCGAAGAAAAGGGATGCGCCGAGGATGCTCCACGGTTTCCAGTTACCGAAGATCATAACCGCCAAAGCAAGGAAGCCGTAACCTGCTACGGTGGACTGGAATCCGGATCCGGCCGCAAGCGTGAACGCTATGCCGCCGATACCGCCGAGAAAACCGGAGATCAGAACGCCTGCGTAACGCATTTTATAAACGTTGATACCCACGGAATCCGCGGCCTGCGGATGTTCGCCGCACGCGCGCAGGCGAAGTCCGAATTTCGTCTTATACAGCAGGATGACGGCCGCCGCGAACAGTATGACCGCAATGAACGTAGTCAGATACATGTTCTTGAACAGCAGGTTCTGAAGAAACGCGCTCTTCATCGTCAGTCCGAAATTCGCTTCCGTGATACGCGACCATGTCGGAATCAGGATCGTCGTCTGGCCCTGGCCCTGAACGACCCAGGTCAGAACGATCGCCATTGCTGGCGCGAGCATGTTCAGCGCGGTACCGCCGATGGTCTGATCCGCTTTCAGGTTGATGGAAGCGAACGCGAGCAGGACGGAGAACACGATTCCGCACAGGCCGGCAAACAGCGTTACGATCAGCATGGCAAGCTGAGAGCCGAGCGCTCCGCTCGTTACCGCCGCATCCAGCCAGCGCATCATCAGACAGCCCATCAGGGCGCCGACGATCATGATACCTTCCAAAGCGATGTTGATAATACCGCTTCGCTCTGAGAACATGCCGCCCATGGCGACCAGCAGCAGAGGAACCGCAAATACGATAGTTGCGCTGATAACATCTGCCAATACGATCATTTGTCTTCACCCTCGCTTTCCACGGTATTTTCCGGCACCTCTCCGGAATCAGCAGCTTCTTCTTCAGCCGCAGCAACAGCAGCGGCAGCGGGAGGAGCAGGCTCCGCGTTCACGTTGGATTTGTCCGTGCGGATGTACTTTGAAATGATGGTCTTGGTCAGAAGCGCGAATGCGCTCAGATAGATGATGACCGCGATAATGATATCGATCATTTCCTTTGCGTAAACCGGCTGGAGCGATTCGCCGCCGACCTGGATATACGAAATGAACAGCGCACTGAAGATCGTGCCGATCGGGTTGGACGTGGCAAGAAGAGCAACGGAGATGCCGTTGAATCCCATGGGCAGGAGCGCCTTCTGGATCGTATAATCCGCGGTACCTGCCAGGTAGTACAGTCCGCCGCCGAGACCGGCCATTGCGCCGGAGATCACCATGGAAAGCACGATGTTGCGCTTTGCGTTGATACCGGCATAAATGCTCGCATTTTTATTGTAGCCGCAGGCTTTCAGCTCATAGCCGAATGTCGTCCGGTTCAGGACCACCCACAGGAGGACCGCAACCAGCGCCGCAATGAAAATGCTGATGTTCATGTAGTTGGACTCGAAGAGCCTGTCAAGTCCCATCTTGGGGATCATGGCGGACGGGTTCGCATAGGAAAGCGCCGCGGTGCGGTCCTTGATCGGGCTGGACACCCAGGCCGTCGGAAGCATGACAAGCTGTCCCGCCGCGTTTTTCAGGTTCATGCAGAGCAGGTTGACCGCCATCATGCCGATCCAGTTGAACATGATCGAGGTGATGACCTCGTTGACGTTAAACAGGGATTTGAAAAGACCCGGGAAAAATCCCCACACCGCACCGGCAACCAGCGAAGCGATCAGGCAGATCCACCAGGGCATCTGGAAGATGATCGCGCATGCAAGCGCGCAGAACGCGCCTACCGTATACTGTCCGGAAGCGCCGATATTGAACAGACCCGTCTTGAATGCGAACGCAACCGCAAGACCGGTCATGACTAGCGGGGCCGCCTGATACAGAACCTTTGCCAGTTTCGGAAGGCTGGAGAAACCCGCGGTGAGCAGCTCCCCGAATTTCGGGAAAGCCATGGCAGGGTTAACAATGATCAGGAGAAGCAGTCCGAACAGCAGACCGACCAGAATGGAAATAACAGAAGCGAGAACACTGATCATTCCTTTTTTCATTCCGCTTCACGCTCCTTTCCCTCTTCTTTCGCACCGACATCGCGGTACATGTTCTTGGCACCCGCCATGTAGAGTCCGAGTTCCTCAACCGTGACTTCCTTCGGATTAAACTCGCCGACGATCTCTCCTTCGTACATGACGAGGATCCGGTCCGGAACACTCATGACCTCCTCGAGTTCCAGAGACACGAGAAGGACCGCACGTCCTGCGTCACGCTGCGCAACGAGCTGCTCATGGATATACTCGATGGCGCCGACGTCCAGACCGCGTGTCGGCTGTACGGCAACGAGAAGTTCCGGCACCTTGTCGATCTCGCGGGCGACGATCGCTTTCTGCTGGTTTCCGCCGGACATGGAGCGCGCCGTCGTGACCGGGCCCTGCCCGGAACGGATATCATACTGCTTGATCAGTTTTTCCGCATATTCCCGGACTTCCTTGTTCCGGATGAATCCCTTGTTCTGGAATTCCGGCTGCCAGTAGCGCTGAAGGACCAGGTTCTGCTCCAGCGAGAAGTCCAGTACCGGGCCGTGTTTGTGACGGTCCTCCGGAATATGGCTCATGCCGAATTTGGACCGGTCGCGGATCTTTGCGTTGGAGATGTCATGCCCGCAGAGCGTGATCTTTCCTTCGGACATCTTGTCAAGCCCGGTCAGCGCGTAGACGAACTGTGTCTGGCCGTTTCCTTCAATACCGGCGAGACAGACGATCTCTCCCGCGCGGACCTGGAAGCTGACGTTCTTGACCGCATTGTTCGCGTGAATCTTGGACGGCACCGTCACGTTCTGCACGTCAAGCACGACGTCGCCGAGTTTCTGCTCGCCCTTGTCCACCTCAAACTTGACGTCTCTTCCGACCATCATGCGGGAAAGTTCTTCCTTGGTTGTGTCCTTGATGTTCACGGTTCCCATGTACTTGCCCTTCCGGAGGACCGTGCAGCGGTCGGCGACCGCCATGATCTCGTTGAGCTTATGGGTGATGAACAGAATGGACTTGCCCTCTTTGGTGAAGTTGCGCATGATCTCCATCAGTTCGTCGATCTCCTGCGGCGTAAGCACCGCCGTGGGCTCGTCGAAAATCAGGATATCATTATCCCTGTACAGCATCTTGAGGATCTCGACGCGCTGTTGCATGCCGACCGAAATATCTTCGATCTTCGCGTCCGGATCCACCTGCAGTCCGTACCGTTCCGACAGTTCAATGACCTTCTTCCGGGCTTCCGCTTTCTGCAGAAATCCCATCTTATTCGGCTCCGCGCCGAGGATGATATTGTCAAGCACCGAAAACACTTCGACCAGTTTGAAGTGCTGGTGCACCATGCCGATATTCAGTGCGTTCGCGTCGTTCGGGTTGTTGATCTTGACCTCTACCCCGTTCTTTTTAATGATGCCCGCTTCCGGCTGATAGAGTCCGAACAGAACGCTCATCAACGTCGATTTCCCGGCGCCGTTCTCTCCCAGAAGCGCATGGACTTCGCCATGCTTCAGCTGCAACGTGATATTGTCGTTTGCCTTAATGCCGGGGAACTCTTTTGTGATGTTCAACATCTCAATTACGTACTCGCTCATACAGCGTCCCCTACCTCCAATCGTCTAGACGGATTTTCAAAAAGGGGCCGGGCTTTATCGCCCAGCCCCTCAAGTTCGATATGTGAGAATCGATTTGAGCCTTATGCGTTGTAGTCAACGTCGATGGAGACCGTCGGCGGATTCTCTGTATCGTTGGAAACAGCGATCGAGCCGTCTTTGACCTTCGCGAAGAGCTGATTGTACTCGTCAACCGTGAAGGTGGAGAGTCTCCAGGAACCTTCTGCAGTGGGCAGGCCGACGCAGTCATCCGCAGCGCCGAGGACCGCGGTCTTTCCTGCATAGTCAGCAGACCAGACACCGTTGTTTGCCCAGAGATCTTCGAGAGCCAGAATAACGGAGTTGCTCAGGCCCTTCATAGCGGAAGTGATGATGCACTCGGATTCACCGCTCTGGTCGACGTCAACGCCGATGACCTTGCCGTTTGCTTCCGTCGCAGCTGCAACCGCGCTCAGATAGATGCCGCCGCCGCAGGAGAATACGACTTCCGTACCGTCAGTGAACCATCCGGCCATCTTGATCTTGATATCATCAGACGGAGCAAATCCACCGCAGTACCAGTATTTCACGGAAACCTGGTCAGCGATGTTCATTTCTTCAGCAGCCGCGTTGGCGCCCTGAACGAAACCGTATCCGTAACGGACAACAGCGGGAACCGCCATGCCGCCGAGGAAGCCCAGTTTCTTATAGCCGTCTTTAACAGCGGCATAGCCCGCGAAGAAGCCGGCCTGCTCTTCCTGATAAAGGATGTTGTGGCTGTTCGAAGTGGTTTCGTAGGTGGAGTAATCCGCGGAATGGGGCTCGCCGTCCAGAAGCAGGAACTGAACTTTCGGGTTGGAACCCTGTACCGTGTAGATCGCGTCCTCGAACAGATAGCCGGGGCAGACGACGACGTTCGCACCGTTCGCGATTGCTGTGTTGATCGTCTCAACACGGGCTTCGGTGGAGTCCTCGGACGGACGATAGTAATCGTAGCCTTCGCCCTGCTTGAGGCCTTTGCCCTCACAGAACGCGACAACGCCTTCCCATGCACCCTGGTTGAAGGACTTGTCGTCGATGTTTCCAACGTCGGTTACCAGAGCAACCTTCATTGCGCTTTTTGCCGTGTCCGTCGTCGTAGCGGCAGGTTTGCTCGAACATGCGACAACAGCCAGAACCATTGCAAGAGCCATCAGCACTGCGATGATTTTCTTCATTGATATTTCCTCCTATATTTCTTTGTTGATTTCAGGGTATTACGAAATCCCGCAAGCAATTTTATCACACGCAAATATGAACAGTCAATGAACAAGCGCATCAAAGAAGCGATTCCGCACAGTATATATTCTGTTCGGTGATGACCCGGTCCGCAGGCATATCCCAGGGCTCCCCGGGCACCTCCTCGACGCGCTGAAATTCGAACGCGACCGTCACGACAGAAGCCTTCGCGCATTTCGGAAGAAACCGGTCGTAAAAGCCCGACCCCCGTCCCATACGGTTGCAGCGCCTGTCAAACGCCGTGCAGGGACAGAAAATAAGATCGATCTCCTCCGGCGCGACTTCCCTGGAACTGTCTCCCGGCTCAGCGATTCCATATCTTCCGCGTTGCCAGCTTTCTTCCCCCGCGGGTTCCTTCGCGACCATTTCCCCGTCGCCGATGCAGACGGGATACAGAACACGTTTCCCTCTTCGTTTCAGTTCCGGAACGAGTCCGTTCAGATCCGCCTCTCCTCCGATCGCCCTGTAAAGCATCACGGTGCCGGCACCGTCCAGAATCTCGGAATCCAGAATGTGACGGATGATCCTTTCCGAATAATCTTTTCGTGTGTCTTCCGGCAGCTTCCTCCGAAGAGCGTCCCGGTCCTTTCTGAGCCATCTGCGGTACTCCCGTTTGAACGCCCCGCGGACCGAACCCGCAAGATAAAGGGATCCGAACGCGACAACGGCTTGATCCCGTCCCGCCGCCAGCGCGGCGCGGATGCCTTCCGGGATATCCTCATATTCCGTCGCATGAAGTCCTTTTCTCCTCAGGGATTCCGCGTACTGTTCGGCGCCGAGCGCTCTTTCGCTGACCGGCGTCAGGCAGATGACCTGCCCCGCGACCGGACGGATGATCTCCGTGATGGCGTCATAATCCTTGTCCGCGAGCACGCCTGTCAGAAATACCGGCTTCATGCCGGGCAGAAGTTCCCGCACGGCTTCCGTCAGAGCCAGCGCGCACTGGGGATTGTGACCCCCGTCCAGAATAAACAGTGGATCTCTCGCCAGCACTTCGAATCTGGCTGGCCATCTCGCGTCTTCCATGCCGCTGCGGATATCCGCCTCATTAATTGACCAGCCTTTTTTCCTGAGCGCTTCCACCGCATCCAGAGCGACCGCTGCGTTCCGCGCCTGATGGCTCCCGAGAAGGGATATGGAATACTCTTTGTCCCTGTAGATAAAGGACTGACCGTTCAGATCGGACCTGAGCACTTTCAGTGCGGTAAAATCTGTAACCCGAAGCGGGACCTTCATCTCGGCGCATCTTTCCGAAATGGTCTCGACCGCTGCCGGATCCCCGTCATAGCAGACTGCGCTGCATCCCTGTTTAATGATCCCGGACTTCGTCCGCGCAATCTCCCGGACCGTTTTCCCCAGGATCTGGGTATGTTCCAGCCCGATGTTGGTCAGTACGGCCACTTCCGGACAGTCGATCACATTCGTCGCATCGAATTCGCCGCCCATGCCGACTTCCAGCACCACGATGTCGCATCTGCAGTAGCGGAAGTACAGGAACGCCACGGCGGTCGTGACCTCAAACCAGGTCGGGATATCCTCCATGTTTTCCGCAGCCTGTTTCACCTGCTCCGCCGCCTTGGAAAGATTCCTTCCCTCCGCCATTTTTCCGTCAACGCGGATCCGTTCCAGATAGTGTTCCAGATGGGGGGAGGTATACAGTCCGGTATGATAGCCTGCCTTCCGGAGGACGGAATCAAGAAACGCGCAGGTGCTTCCCTTCCCGTTTGTTCCCGTCACATGGACAAAGCGCATCCCCTTCTGCGGATTGCCGACTTTCTCCATCAGGACACGAATCCGTTCCAGTCCCGGTCTCGATGCTTTTATCGGATAGTTTTCAAGAAAATCTACTGCTTCCCGTACCGTCACTGTTGATCGCCCCTGTAAATGAATTTGCGGACCGGCTGGAGGATCCCGGGCAGTATCAGTGAGAAGGCCACGGATTTCGCTATGCAGATCAGCAGTCTGATCCAGAAGGATCCGAAAATATATGCTTTGGAATAATAACCGTAGATGATGCTGTCGGCCGCCATGACGGCCGTGTTCAGAACGAGGATCATCAGCTCCGCAGCCGTAACGGCCAGCGCGATCTCTTTTTTGGAAAGGCTGAAGTGCTTTCTCTTCGCGTAAAGCCCCACGAGAAGTCCGCAGAGCATATAGGGCAGCATCCAAAGAACCGTCGTCACGGTCAGCCCGTAGCGAAGGATCTGATAGATCAGCGTTCCGATGCAGCCCACAAGCAAACCGTCGGCGGGTCCCAGAATGAACGCTGCGACCAGCACCGGAAGGCTTTCAAATGTGATCTTCAGATTTCCAAGGTCAACGGACAGATATCCCAGCACCGCGCACATCGCCGCAAGCATGGCGTCCGTTGCAAGCTGTCTTGTCTTCAATCGTTAATTCCTTTCGGCGGTTTCTGCCGCGTTCAGCCGTTCTGCCGCGTCAATCACATGTTTTGCCAGAACGCTCGTCGTCACAGCACCGACCCCTCCCGGTACCGGCGTGATCGCTGCCACAACGGGTTCCGCCTCATCGAATCTTACGTCCCCGCAGAGCTTCTGCTTCTCTTCGTTCCAGTGGATCCCGATGTCGATCACGGTCTGGCCCTGACGGAAATGCTCCTTCCCGATGCTTTCCATCTTCCCGATCCCGACCAGAACGATGTC
>JAFZCW010000013.1 GCA_017556125.1 Clostridia bacterium
AACTTTCAGATAATAATTCCCGTCTTCTGCGCGTTCGATCTTTACGCGGTCTTCCATGCCGTTGTAGGCGGCCACCACCTTGTATCCTTTATCCGGTTCCACCATGAGGAGCACCAGATCATCCTCGTGGGCCACTTCAAATCCGGTCTCCTCCGTATCGCCGTACTTCCTGTCAAGCGGGTATCCGTTCTTCTTGCACGCGGTAAGCGTTCCGCCGGCAACGGGCTGCTCGGTCATGACGATGTAGCTGACGCTCTTGGCAAAGCATCCATCTTTGTCATCTCCCGAAATGATCTTGTCGTAGTTGTCCGCCTTGATGGCCCATGCGGTCAGATCAAGGTCTTCCGCCTGGGTAGCGTCGGTGAGGCAGACGCCGTAGTCTCCGGACAGCGTACCGATCACGAGTACCTGCGCCTCACCTTCTCCGTGGTAGAGTAAGCCTGCACGCTTGACATCATCGGAAGATTCCGCAGTCGAAACGGCATCCCCGGATACGGCAACAAATGCGCTGCCGCCGTAGTTGACAATTTCGATTCCGTTGCCCTTCGAGGACTCCAGATTCCCGTCGACGAACGCGAAGCTGACGGCATCCTTTCCGGTCAGATTCAGGTAGACCCCTTCCATCGTGCTGGTAATGTTGCCCGCCACGTCCGTCCAGGTCTTTCCGCCTCTCGTTTCGCTCGTTTGGCCTCCATTGATGACACGGACGCCGATTTCCCCGGCTTTTATCTCGCCGGTATTCACGGTTGCAATTCCGTCGTCCTTCACATAAACGTTGATGCCGCACACACCAGACTCGACAGAATCCAGGGCTCCGGTCACAACGCCTCCTTTGGATGCAACAAAGCAGTTGGCATACATATCCTCTATACTTCCGTTCTGCGGAATGACGCCATTATCCTTCGCAGTTACCTTCCCGGCCTCGAAGCCCGCCGTCGCGCCGCCAACAGCCTCGACATGAACGCCGGCCCATGCATCCACGTCGCCCGTATACAGCGCCACTACCGTCGAAGCATCTCCCGAATTTCCCGCTCCCTCCGGCACGGAGTACCATGCGGTGCCGTCTTCGGCATCCGGATGGATGGAGACCTGCGAAATATCATCCGGGATCGAAGCAGCCGCCGGAACGGTTATGCCCGCAACCGATTCAAGGGTTTCGTGCTCGACTGACGGTACGGTGCTTCCATCACCTTTCGCCTTGATCCATACGCCGAATGCTTGATACGTGCTGGAATACACATCGCCGACAATTCCGCCGGCCTGGGCATTGTTCTTAGCTTGAATCTCCAGTCCCGTATTCCCTGCGCGGATATTTGTTGTATCTGTGCCGCCGATAACAGCGACGCTCCCGAAATCATCCGCGTTGACAACCACGCCGTCTTCTCTCGCATTCACCAGTTTCTGGGGATTCACCTTCACAACCGAACCGGTCCTTGAGGAAACCGTTATTCCGTCTTTGTCCCCGAAGACTGCTTCGGCCGTGACATTCACGTCTGCTCCCAGTTCGGCTGTAATATCTATTCCGTCGCTGTTTTCCTTCGCGGTCACAGTCTTTGCGCCGACAGTAACTTTGCCGCCGTTTTGGGCTGAGATCGATACGGCATCATCGGTTCCCGAAGTAACGTCTGTTTTCACCTGAACCACTACTTCCGAACCCGGGCCTTGCGCAACTGCCTTAAGACCCTGATGGTCTGCAACCACCAAGCCATCGGTGCTGACAACCGCTTTGCGTCCGTCCTGTGCCCCCACATAAAGGCCGTCAACGCCATAGAGGTCCGGCAGCGGCGACGGATTCTGGTCCCCGCTCGCCCGGTCGGCTACAATAGCATAAGCGTAATTTCCGTCCACGTTGGCCGAACCGGGTGCTGCATCATCGCCGGCATCCGTTCCGTCGTCCGCAAGTGCCGCGGCGGGAATCATGACCGCAAGGCTGAACACCATGCAGATCGAAAGCAACAGAGATAAGGACCTGTTCAATAGTATTTTCTTTTTCATGGGAATACCCTCCTCGCCGGATCGTTCCGAATGCTGTATCGTGATCCAAGGTTCCGTGTGCCGATTCGAAAAAATCATTCCCAAGGTCAGCCCTGGAAAAGAAAAACTCCCGTGCATGTTTTCAAAAACCCAGATGTACAGAAGATCGGCAGCGTAGAATATAATATATTATTTATTCAGTATATCAGCAAAAAATCCAGGGTTCAAGTCCGGATGAATACAATCGGTTTCATATTGACTCTTCCGTTTTCAAAACCATTGTCGGCGCTTCCTTTCCTTCGCCTGCATTTGAAATGAATGGCAGGTTTCGCATTTCTTATGCCGATTCTTTGCGTTCAATCGATTGTATGGCTGTTTCACATGTGCTACAATCTATACAATGCGCGGTTTATGGCCTGTCGCAGAATGGACACTTGTAACAATTCGGAGGTAGTGGATGCATATTGAAAAGATTATGGAAAAGATGGAGCTTGTGCTTCTCCGCGAAGAACAGGTCAGTTTGAAAGAAGCAACGGCACAGCAGATCCATAATGCACTGGGCAAAGTGGTCATGGACGCGATTGCGGAAGACTGGTATGAGAGCCGTCACGCGCAGGAGCGGGTAAGGGGAGCATATTATTTCAGCGCGGAATATCTGATCGGACGGATGGTTTACAACAACCTGTTTTCACTGGGCATTCTGGACGATGTGAAAAATGCGTTCGAGAAAAAGGGCCTGGACATCAACATGTTCGAGGAGATCGAGGATGCCGCCCTCGGCAACGGAGGTCTTGGCAGACTGGCCGCGTGCTATCTGGATTCCGCCGCGACGATGGACCTTCCCCTGACAGGATACGGATTAAGATATAAATACGGGTTGTTCAAACAGAGTTTTGACGACGGATTTCAGGTCGAGAACGCGGATGACTGGCAGAAGGGAGGAGATCCCTGGAGCCGCAGGCGCGCGACGCATGAGGTGCTGGTGCAGTTTTCCGACCAGACCGTCCGCGCGGTTCCCTATGATATGCCGATCATCGGATACAAGACGTCAAATGTCGGGACATTGAGACTCTGGCAGAGCGAGCCGGTCAAGGAATTTGATTTCAGGCTGTTCAACGATCAGGAATACGCGCTCGCGGTTCTGGAAAAGAACGCGGTCGAGGACATTACGCGCGTCCTGTATCCGAACGATACCACGCCTGCCGGCAAGAAGCTGCGGCTGAAGCAGCAGTATTTCCTTTCCAGCGCGTCCCTGCAGGACATCATGTTCCGGTATAAGCGCGAGAACAGGCCGATCGAGCAGTTCGCGGATTACGTGACGATCCAGCTGAACGATACCCATCCGACGGTCAGCATTCCGGAGCTGATCCGGCTTCTTGAAAAAGAGGGACTGTCTTTCGAGCAGGCGTTCACCGTGGCGCAGAAGACCTTCAACTATACGAACCACACCATCATGGCCGAAGCGCTGGAGAAATGGGACGTGGATCTGTTCAAGGAAGTCCTGCCGGAGATCTTCAATATCATTTACGAGATCAATACGCGGCTGTGCGGCGAAATGATGCAGCGCGGGTTTGACTGCAGCAGGCTGGCGATCACGCAGAACAAGGTGATCCATATGGCAAACCTTGCCGTATACGGCTCCAGCCATGTCAACGGCGTGGCGGAGATCCATACGGAAATCCTGAAGAATGACGTGCTGAAGGAATGGTATCAGGCGTTTCCGGAGCGATTCCAGAACAAGACGAACGGGATCACGCCGAGAAGATGGCTTGGCGTGTGCAACCCCGAACTCATGCGCTATATCCGGAAACGGGTCGGGACGGACGATTTCCTCCTTCACGCGGACCTGCTGTCCGAACTCAGGAACCACGTTTCGGATGAGGACGTTCTGGCATTCAATGCCGTGAAGTATGAGAAGAAAAAGCAGCTTTCCGCCATCATTGAAAATCGGGAAGGCGTCGCGATCCCGCCGGAATTCATTTTCGACGTTCAGGTCAAGCGCATGCATGAATACAAGCGGCAGATGATGAACGCGCTTGCCGTGCTGGATATCTATTACGGCATCAAAGACGGGAGAATCACGAAATTCCCCCCGACGGCGTTCATTTTCGGCGCGAAAGCCGCTCCCGGATATATCCGCGCGAAAGCGGTCATCAAGTTCATCAACGAGGTCGCGAAGAAGATCAACGCGGATCCGGACATGAAGGATCTCATGCGCGTCGTATTTGTGCAGAACTACAACTGCAGCTATGCCGAGCATATCATTCCCGCCGCCGACATTTCCGAACAGATTTCCCCCGCGGGCACGGAAGCGTCCGGAACCGGCAACATGAAGCTGATGCTGAACGGCGCGGTCACGCTGGGGACCTATGACGGCGCCAATATCGAGATCGTACGCGCCGCCGGAGAGGAAAACAACTACATCTTCGGGAACAATGTGAACACGCTGAATTCCATCCGCGGTTCCTACGACCCCAAGGTGCTCTATGAATATGAGCCCAGGATCCGCCGGGTTCTGGATTCGCTGATCGACGGGACCTTCTCCGACGACAACAGCGGAGCGTTTTCCGATCTGCACCGCGCGCTTCTGTTCGGCACGAGCTGGCAGAAACCGGACAGTTATTTCATCGTTTACGAGCTTCTGGGCTATATCGACAAAAAACTGCAGGCGATCTACGACTATAAGGACAGGATCGCTTTCGGACGGAAATGCCTGATGAACATCGCGGCCGCGGGCATCTTCTCAAGCGACCGCGCCGTGCAGGAATACGCGGATGAGATCTGGCATATCAAGCCGGTCGACTTCAAGGCCGCGAAGACGCTTTTGAAAGAATGATCGACAAAATCAGGAAGGGCATCCGATATCTGACCGACGCGGACTACCGCTTCATGATCAATGCGGAAGCGGGCCGGTATGACAGCATGCCCGACGAGGAATATCTGAAGAGGCTGTATAAATCGCTGACCGGCAGGATCCTGGATCTGGAAAACCCGACAAGGATCAATGAGAAGGTCCAGTGGATGAAGCTGTACGACCGCCGTCCCGAGTACGTGATGATGTCGGACAAATATCTTGTCCGGCCCTATATCGCGGATCGGATCGGCGCCCGCTATCTGATTCCGTCCCTCGGCGTCTGGGAAAGCCCGGACGATATCGATTTCGATTCGCTGCCAGACCGGTTCGTCCTGAAATGCAATCATAATTCCGGGAAAGGCATGTGCATCTGCAAGGACAAGAGCAGACTCAACCGGGAGAAAGTGATATCGGGGCTCAGAGAAGGCCTGGCGGAAAACTATTTCATCAAGGGACGGGAATGGTGCTACCGGGACATCCCGAGGAAGATCGTCGGGGAACAGTATATCGAGAATGACGACGGCACCGACATTTCGGATTACAAGGTCATCTGCGGGGACGGGGAACCACGGTATGTGGAGGTGCACAGGGCGCGGTTTACGGCCCATACCCTGGACTGCTACGATCTGAACGGTAAACGCCTCGACGTTTCGCATTATTACAATACGAGCGGGATCCTTCTTCCCGATCATCTTCCGTTCTGGGAGGAGATGCTCGAACTGTCGAGGGTTCTCGCGAAGGGACTTCCCTTCGTGCGGGTGGACTGGTACTACGCGAACGGACAGCTGTACTTCGGGGAACTGACGTTCTATCTGGGATCGGGATTTGACGAGTTTGTGCCGGATTCGTTCAATGAACTGGCCGGGAGCTGGATCACGCTTCCCAAAAAGAAGGAGCAGGCGCTCTGACCGCTCTGAGAGAAACAAGAAGGGGAATCCGTCCGCTGTGCAGCGGACGAATCCCCCTTTTTCTGTCTGATGAATGCCGGTCAGACGCGGTACCGGAGTTTTTCCCGGCCGTCAAGATTCTTCCAGACGAACACACCGTCCACAAGGGTCATATATCCGTGCCAGGTCCCGTCTTTCGGCATTGAAACCGAACCCGGGTTCATATAGACATAGGAGGCGTGGCCTTCTTCGGCGGGGTATTCCGCGCATTCGGGGATGTGCGTGTGTCCGTGGAGCAGGATATCGCCGTCCTGAAGCGGAGGGAGATTCTTCCGGTTGAACACATGACCGTGCGTGATGAACACGGTCCGTCCGCCCAGTTCAAGCAGGGCGTAATCCGCCATAACGGGGAAATTCAGGACCATCTGGTCCACCTCGGCCTCGCAGTTGCCCCTGACGGCCAGGATCTTTCCGCAGCATCCGTTCAGAAGTCCGATCACGCTTTTCGGATCGTAATCCTCCGGAAGATCGTTTCTCGGACCGTGATAGAGCAGATCGCCGAGCAGGATCAGGCGGTCGGCCTGTTCCCGGGAAAAGGCGTCCAGCATTTTCCGGCAGTAATGCGCGGAACCGTGTACGTCGGATGCGATCATCCAAGTCATGTTTTGCCTGTCTGAATCCATGATCCGTTTCCTGAAGCCGTGTCCTTAGAAATAGTTCTCGCCGAAATGATCGGTGCGGCAGAATTCCGCGCCGGCCTCGTTCCCGGCTTCCGCCGCCTCGCGGATGGAAGCCCCGCTCAGAAGAGAATGCACGATCGCGGCGGAAACACAGTCCCCTGCGCCCGCGCTGGAGATCTCGCGGTCCACTTTGATCCCGTCCACATGTCCGAAATCATCTTCGGACGCGTATACGATGCCCTCCGATCCGAGCGTGATGAAGACCTTCCTGATCCCCTGTGCCAGGAACCATTCCGCCGCGCGGTACACGCCGCGCACGGTATCGCATGAGCAGCCGGAGAGCTGGGACGCTTCGAAACGGTTGGCCTTGACGGAGTAGCACTTCTTCAGATTCTTTCCGATGCGTTTCGCCTTTGCGATGGATACGGGCTCATAAAACAGCGGGACCGTAACGTTCTCCGTCAGAAAGGCCAGCGACTCCACCGATATGTTCGAGTCGATGACGCAGAAATCGCTTTGATTGATGGCGGGGAGAACGGATCTGAAATGTCTGACCGGGATATTGTCGATGATCCCCATCTCATTGATTCCCGTCAGCAGGTTGAAATCGTCGTCATATACCCGGATATACGCCGCGCTTTCCGTGTCCTGACGCAGGACGTAGTCGAGGCCGATTCCGAGCGACCGGCATTCCTTTTCGATCAGTTCTCCGCGGAGATCGGATCCGATCGCCGTGATGAGCTGGACGTCCGTTCCGTAGTGTTTCAGGAATTTGGCGATATTGTGGGCGATGCCGCTTACGGTGATGCGGACTTTGCCCGGATTGGAATTGCGGAGCCTGCAGATATCCTTCGGGATACCGCAGATCTCAAACGCGACGCCTCCGATTACGCTGACATTGTTCATCTGTATTTCCTCATGTCGATTTCTTTTCCGCCCACAAAAACGTGCTCGATTCCGGTGCAGCGGGCATTGCCTTTTTCATACGTGGATGTATCCCGGAAGTTGTCAAGATCCAGAAGCAGCACGTCGGCATCCTTGCCGTCCTGCAGGAAGCCTTTGCCGTCGAGCCGCAGGAATTCGGCCGTCAGGCCGGTCATGCGGTGGATCGCCTGTTCCGGGGTGCAGATGTGCGTGTCCTCCGTCAGCAGGCGGAAGGCGCGCGGCATGGAGCCGAACGAACGCGGGTGCGGGTTTTCGTTGGCGAGCCCGATGAGCCCGTCGGTTCCGATCGCGCAGAAGGGATGCTCAAAGAAGCGGTACACGTCCTCCTTGTTCAGGTGGAAGTAGATCCCCAGGCCGAGCCCATGGTTTTTCAGCAGGATCTGGCGGTACGCCTCGAATGGACTGACGCCGATCTCCCTGGCGTAATCCGAGATGAATTTGCTTTCGGCGTCATGGAATTCCGGGCAGGAGGACACGAACGTGCCCGAGTAACCGCCCGCGTTGTAGATATAGTTGTCATAATTGGATTTACGCCCGATCTCTTCCTCGATCTTGGCGCTTTCCACCGGATCCTCCAGCGCTTTCAGAATGCCGGGCAGCCCCTCCGTCTGATATCTCGGGGGAATGGACACGTTCAGCGAAGTGTTTCCGGCGAAATACGGATAGTTGTCCATCAGGATCCTGAGGCCGCTGTCCATCGCGCGGTTCACGTCGTCGAGAATGGTAACGGATTTTCCCCAGTTGTCCCTTCCGGCGGTCTTCATATGCGAATCGCAGAGGGGAACGCCCGCTTCCGTGGCAAGCCGGATCGATTCTCTTCTTGCCTCGATGACGTGATCGCCCTCGTTGCGGGGATGGGTGGCGTAAACGCCGCCTTCCTCGGCCACGACGCGGAGCAGTTCCAGGATCTCCTCGTTTGAGGCAAACCGGCAGGGAGAATAGACGAGGCCGGAAGAGAGGCCCAGTGCGCCTTCCCGGAGGCAGCGCCTCAGCATGTCCTTCATGCGCTTGAGTTCGGTCGCGTCGGGCTTTCTGTCTTCAAAACCCATGGCCCACAGACGGAGAGAACCCAGACCGACGAGGGAATACGTCTTGACGGGGTTGTCCAGCGTGTCGACCCACCGGAAGAACGTGCCGGCGCTTTCGCAGGCCTCCGCGTTTTCCGGCATATCCGGGTGCGGCGCGATGCCGCCGATAAAATTCGAGAACACCCGGTAGGATTCGGGGTCCGGTTCGCACGGGAACATGGAAAAACTGCACTGGCCGGTGATCTGCGTGGTGATCCCCTGCGTGATCTTGCTCGCGGTCGCATACGTTCCCGCCATGGTAAGATCGCCGTGGGAGTGCGTATCGATGAAGCCGGGCACAGCGGTAAGACCGGTGCCGTCCAGAACCGTTTTCGCATCAGCCGGCGGTTCAGGCGTATGGAAAATGCGCAGCTTGCCTTTTTCCATTCCGACGGCGCCGATGAACGCCTTGGCGCCGGTGCCGTCCATGATCGTGACGTTTTTGATCAGGATATCCATTTTACAGTCAGATTTCCTCTCCGTTCATTTGTAATACCAGAATTATAGCATGCTTCCCATCCGATGACACGTCCGGCAGAAAAAGAATCGAACCCTTCAGGCGGTTTTTGGCAGACAAAAAAGGGACATCGAAGATGTCCCTTGAAACGGATGCTCCTCAGGAGAATTTCTTGATCATTTCGGAAATGCCGGGTCCCCAGTAATGCGCGATCAAGATCGAGCTGACGACCATGATCAGCAGCGTGACGAGCGCCAGAACGAGGACCGCCCTCGCAAAGGACTGCTTGACGCGTTTTTTCGCGACACCGAAGCTCCAGAGAATGACCAGGATGACATTTACCAGCGGAATACTCAGAAGAATCAGGATTCCGATCCAGCCCCACGTGCCGATCGTTGCCCACGGGCTGTCTTTGGCCGGCATCGGATACGTATCGGGATCAACGGACGGTTTTTCCGCAGGCTGTTCCGAAACGGCGGGAACGGCTGCGACGGGAACGGCCGGTTCGGCAGTTTCCGGTTCGGGCGCGGTTCCGATATATTTTCCGCATTCCGTGCAGAAGCGCGTTTCCTCAGGCTGCTGTGCGCCGCAATATGGACAAGTCATGAAATCATCCTCCTGTCTTTATGTGCAATCAGTATACTCCCAATTCAATGATTCCGTCAATTCGGGTTAACGGCGGAGCATGGCGCCGTGCGCCTCGAGATTGGCGATGATCGCGTCCATGGCTGCGTGGATCTCCTCGTCGGTCAGCGTATGGTCGTCCGACCGGAGGGTAAACGTGTAGGCCATGCTCTTCATTCCCGCCGGGATCCCGATGCCGGCGTAGACATCGAAGAGTTCCACGTCCGAAATGGTGCAGTTCGCTTCCGTATCAAGAATGATCCTGGAAACGGCGGCGTTTTCGGTGCGGTCATCCACGACGACGGCCAGATCCCTCTGGACGACGGGGAATCTCGGGAGGGGTATGAATTTCTTGACGCCCGTACTTGCCGCCATCAGGGCGGATACGGACAGCTCGGCCATATAGACCGGGCAGTCAAGGTCCCATTTTTCCGCTATATCGGGATGCAGGCGGCCGATTTCACCGAGAACGGTGCTCTGATCGGACGCAAGGATCAGCGCTGCCTGCCCGGGCTGGAAATAGGGCCGTTCGGCGGCGCGGAAGACCGTCCCGGGGACGGAGCACGCTTCGAACAGCGTTTCTATGGTTCCCTTCAGGGAGAAGAAGTCTTCGGAATCGGAGAAATAAATGATTCCGAGCTTTTTCTGCTCCTCGGGCAGTGTGTCGTTGTTGTCAAAATGGACATTTCCGACCTCGAAGAAGCGCGTCTGTGCCGTATGCCGGTTCCAGTTTCTTGCCGCGGAGTCCAGCATGCCCATGTACAGGGTCGTGCGCATCAGGCTCTGGTCCTCTCCGAACGGGTTCATGATCCGCACCGCTTCGCGCATGGGGTCATCCTCGGCGATCCTGAGCGCGTCAAGCGCAGCCGGGCCCGTGAAATTGTAGTTATACATTTCATACGCGCCCTGCGCTGCCATCGTATCCTTGACCAGATCCTCAAACGCGAATTCCGGTCCGATCCCGCCGCGGAACGTATCGCCGCGCATGAGGGTCGGCTCGATCTTATAGTACCCGTAGAGACGCGCGATCTCCTCGGCGATATCCCAGTCCGCTTCGATCCCGCTTTCGATATCCGTGCGGAAATGGGGGATTGTCAGGGCAAGACGGTTCTGTCCGGGCACGGAGGAAATGCAGATGGTCTTCAGCATGTCCGACATTTCCTGAGGCGTGAAATCCGTAGCAAGGATCCGGTTGACGTGATCCGTGTCGATCTCAACGGTCCGGTCCTCCAGGGACACGGCGCAGACGTCGATCGTTTTGCCGATCACGGTGCCCGCGTGAAGCTCCTCGATGAGCTCGATGGCCCGGTCCAGGGCGAGTCCTGCGTTGACGGGTTCGACGCCCTTGATGAAGTGCGCGGCCGCGTCCGTCGTATGGCGGAGCATCCGGGATGTCCTGCGGATGTTGCTGCTCTTGAAGACGGCGGATTCAAACAGGACGGCTTTTGTGTTTTCCGTGATCTCGGAATTCAGCCCGCCCATGACGCCCGCGATGCCGACGCCCTTTTCCGGATCGGCGATCAGGAGCATCCCGGGATCCACGGCGCGCTGCTTTTCGTCCAGGGTCGTGACGATCTCGTTTTCATACGCGTTGCGGACAACGATGTGGCCGTCCTTGACGCAGGACAGATCGAACGCGTGCATCGGATGGCCGTATTCGACCATGACGTAGTTCGTGATATCCACGATATTATTGATCGGGCGGAGTCCGACGCTCCTCAGCTTTTTCTGCATCCAGGCCGGGGAGGGTTCGATGCGGATGTCCGTCACGACGCGCGCCGTATACCGCGGGCACAGGTCCGTGTTCTTGACCGTGACGCTCGCGTAATCGGATTCATTTCCGGTTCCCTCCACGGGACGGATCGCGGGCTCGCGGAACGTCTGCCCGAGCGCGGCCGCCGCTTCGCGGCAGATCCCGATGATGGAGGCGCAGTCGGGGCGGTTGGGCGTCAGCTCGATATCGAATACGACGCTGTCAAGGCCGACAGCCTCCTGGATCGTCTGGCCGAGGGGGTGGTCTTCTTTCAGGATCAGGATCCCGTTGACTTCGCTTCCCGGATAGTCGGCGTCGGTAAGGCCGAGTTCGCCTCCGGAGCACAGCATCCCGTAGCTTTCGACGCCGCGCATGTTGACCTTCGTCATTTCGTGGCCGGACAGAACGGCGCCGACCACCGCGACGGGGACAAGGTCACCCTTGGACACATTCTGCGCGCCGGTGACGATCTGGAGGACTTCCTTTCCGATATCGATCGCGCAGATGTGGAGATGATCCGAATTCTCATGGCGGCGGATATCAAGCACCCTGCCGACGACAACGCCGGAGACGCCCGGCATTTCGGGATCGACGGAAGCCATTTCGAAACCGCGCCACATCAGTTTTTCCACAAATTCATCGACTGTGACGTTGAAATCCACATATTCTTTCAGCCATCTGAGCGGTAATTTCATATCTGTTTCCCTCCTTCTCAGAACTGACGCAGGAAGCGGGCGTCGTTTTCATACTCGAGCCGGATATCCGATATGCCGTACTTCAGGCTCGCCACACGGTCCACGCCGACGCCGAACGCGAGCGCGGTCCATTCCTTCGGATCCAGTCCGCAGTTTTCCAGTTCGTGCGGGTTGGTGATGCCGCAGCCGAGGATCTCGATCCAGCCGGTTCCCTTGCAGACGCGGCAGCCTTTTCCGCCGCAGATCGTGCAGCTCATGTCCATCTCCGCCGAAGGTTCCGTGAAGGGGAAGTAGGACGGGCGCAGACGCGTTCTGACCTCGTCGCCGAACACGGCGCGGACGAACGTGTCGAGCGTTCCCTTCAGATCGCCCAGCGTCAGCCCCTTGTCCACGATAAAGCCCTCTATCTGCATGAAGACGGGGGAATGGGAGGCGTCGACCTCATCCACGCGGAACACGCGACCGGGCATGATCAGACGGAACGGGGGCTTCACGGACTTCAGCGCGCGGATCTCGCACGGAGACGTATGCGTGCGGAGCACGACGTTCTCATTGATATAGAACGTGTCCTGCATGTCGCGCGCGGGATGGTCCGGCGGCAGATTCAGCAGCGTGAAATTGTTCTCGTCCAGCTCGATCTCGGGTCCCCCGAACAGGGAGAAGCCCATCCCGACCAGAGCGTCCCGGATCTCCCGGTAGGTCTGCGTCATGGGATGAATGCGGCCGGTCGGGAGCGTATGCCTGCCGGGCGCGGTGACGTCCACGCGCTCCAGCTCGAACTTTGCCTGCTGCGCAGCCCGCAGAAGGATCTCTCTGCGCTCGCTCAGAGCGGATTCAAGCGCCTGTTTGACCCGGTTGGCCTCCTTGCCGACGGCGGCGCGCTCCTGCGGATCCATCTTGCCCATGGTGCGAAGGATCGAGGTGAGATTGCCGTTTTTTCCGAAGACCGATACACGGAGCTGATCCAGTTCCTCCAGGGATTTGCGGGATTTCAGCTCCGCCAGTGCCTGTTCACGGATTTCTTCCAGAGAATCCAGTACTGACATGTTTACCTCCTCATACGAATCAATTGAAATAAGAAAACGCCTCATCCGCAAGGGACGAAGCGTCGTGGTACCACCCTCATTTGCTCCGGAAACGCTGTTCCGAAACCTTTTGGCTGTAACGGGCCTGCCCGTTGCCGGCTACTTATTGGTTCACCGGCACCGCTCCGGGACGAACTCTGCAGACTGACCGTATTCCTGCGCCGCTTTCAGCAGCTGCGGCGCTCTCTGACAGGAACGGAAAGTCATTTTTCCTTTCTTCGCGGTTATCGGTTATTTTATCACTGCAGCCGATACACCGTCAAGCGTAATGTGAACGGTGCCGGCATCCTCCGTCAGAAGGATCTGCGCGCCGAGACCGGACAGGTCCCGGATGACGGAATCGGCGGGCATATTGTTTTTTCCGCAGGAAATGACCGCGATTTTCGGCTTGACGGCCGCGAGGAATTTGGCGCCCGACGCGTCCGCGTCACCGTGATCGCCGACCTGAAGGACATCCGCTTTGAGCATGTGATTCGGCAGCGCCTTCACGGCGAGACGCTCCGCGGGTTTCTGCGCGTCGCTCGCGAGCAGGATGGCGGTGGATCCGAAAGAGACGTGCAGCATGATGCTGAGGTCTTTTTCGCCGGCGTATGCCGCGTCGAAGGGGGAAACGATCCTGAGCTCCGTAAGGTCTGACCACGGAAGAACCGACGTGAAGCTGGCACGGACCGCGGAGACGGGAATGCCCAGCGCGTTAAGCGCGGTCAGCAGCGGTACCGCTTCCTGCGACGCCATGCATTCCTCCGTCATCAGACAGAGGTCGGCAGGACATTCGGAAAGCACGGCGGGCAGCCCGCCGATATGCTTTTTGTCGGCTGTTGTTGCGAACACGAGATCGAACCGCTCGATCCCCGCCTCCCGGATCGCCTTGAGGACCCTGTCCGCGTCGTCCGCGCTTCCCGCGTCGGCCAGAAGGGTCTTTCCGTCAGAGCAGCGGAGAACGGTGCAGTTTCCGTTGCCGACGTCGACGAACCAGGCGTCAAGATAAGCCGGACTGCCGTCCGTTCCGAGGACCGGCGTGGCGGAGGGCAGGGAGGTCTGCCCGGCGTGCTCGGCCGCGGGATCCGAGGGGGAAAGATAATGAAAGACCAGAAGAAGAACGGACCCTGTGAGAAGGAGGGCGACCAGAACGGGAAGAAACCAGGACGGGAGGACCGGCCTTTTTTTCTCTTCCGGATCAAAACTGTCACTGTTCATGGCCTGCTGTGCCTCCCGAAGCGTTCCGGATTCTTTTCAGGAATTTCTTGGCCGGAATGACGGCCGCATCATAGATTTTCACCAGGCAGGAGGTCAACGGGAAACGGCCCTTCCGGAAAGCATTAAGAAGCAGAAGCCCGGCTCCGAGATCCTTTCCGGTAAAGACGGCGTCCCGGATGTTCTCCGTGTAGTAGCCGCAGTTCCGGATGACGCCGAGGCTGCTGTTCCGGGCACCGGCGTCCGGTGAAAAACGGCAGACCGTGATGATCTTGTCCAGCATGGCTTTCGTGAAATAATTCCGCAGGTCCCGGAAATCCCCGTCCGTGAAGACGTTCTCTTTCCTCAGAAAATCCGTGATCAGCGAAGGCAGGACCATCTCGAGGGAATAGGGCTCCATTTTCCTGACCTGGGTGATGCTTGCCGGGTTGGAACGGTACTGGTACAGGATATCCGGGAGGATCAGAACGGACGAGCAGTTCTGAAGGATCTCGACCGTCTGAAGGAGGTCCTCTCCCGCCTGGATATGATAATACCGTTCATAGGACCTGCCGTCGAACACTTCCGCGCGGACCGCCTTGCGGCAGATGGAGTTGTATGAATCGCACAGGAAACACGTCCGGTACAGTTCGCGCTTGTCGCGGATGACCCTCGGCGCGCTGCAGAGCCGGTCTTCTTCCAGCGTTCTGTCCCCGCAGAAAAGCAGGCTTCCGTAGAACACGCCGTCGCAGCCCGATGTTTCGAACGATTTATGCAGGATTTCCAGAGCATGCGGCGCGAGCCTGTCGTCCGAGTCCAGGAACACGATGTGAGAGCCTTCCGCCTTTGCGATCCCAAACCGCCTGGTGTGGAGCAGGCCGCGGTTCTCCTTGTGAAAGACCCGGATGCGGCGGTCGGCCGCGGCGAAAGCGTCGAGCATGGCGGGGCTTCCGTCGGTGGATCCATCATCCGTCAGAATGAGCTCAAAATCCCGGAAAGGCTGACTGAGGACGGAATGGACGCATTCCTCCAGATAGGCCTCGGTATTGTATACCGGAACCAGGATGCTGAAGTACGGGCGGGCGCTTCGCTGTTCCAAAGCAGACTCCTTTCCGCCGCTCTGATGAACGGCTGACCTTCCTAACCGGAGATTCGAAAAGTATTTTTTATTATACCATATCCCGCACTGCGGTGGCGATTCCGGGTTCAGAACCGGAACGGTATGATATACTGGATACCAGACCG
>JAFZCW010000014.1 GCA_017556125.1 Clostridia bacterium
GGAGGATGACCGGATCGGCATGATCACCGGATTCCTTGATCGAACGACAGAGAACAACGTCTGCTCCCGGATGATCTACCGGGAAGCGTTTACCGCGTTTCACGAACCGACGCAATACGACCTGCGCGAGATCGCGGAGATCGTCAATATGGAAATCAAAGACGGACGTCTTCCGCAGTGGCGCCGGTATCCGAGTACACGGAGATACGCGCTGTACGGTCAGCAGCGTGGATGGGAGCGCGTTCCTCCGGATGCCGACGGATTTACGCAAGTACGGCTTCCTGATGGATTATTTGAAGATGATCCTCTTCCAGTCAGCACTGATCAGTGACAACGACAACCGTAACAGAGGGTAAAAAACACTTTGAAGGAGAAGAAGGGAAAAGAGTTTTACCCATTGTATCCGGCTGTTGTCGTCGTCACGCCGACCGCGCAAACGATCGTTTTCTGCTTGCGCGGTGTCCTTGCAAGCATAGCGTTTGGGGACCCATTTCCTGCAGGACGGTGTCCGTGCAAGCATGGGGTTTGGATATCCCTTCCTTGCTGGACGAAGTCCTTGCAAGCATGGGATTCGGGGACAAAGTCCATGCAAGCATAGCACTTGTCATGACCCCAACGCCCGCTTGTCAGGGTAACACCTGAAACCCTATGCCGCCTTCGGGCGGAACCACGATTCAAAATCTGAAAGGAAATACTTATGAAAGAGAAAATGAAACCAACGAACCCTAACTGGAACAGCGTACTGGAAGCGATCGGCGCGAAGCCGAAGAACGTCCCGGACGCAGAGAACAACAACGAACCCGCCGCGATCACCATGATGACGCTTGCTCGGCTGCGTCCGTTCCGGGAGCATCCGTATCAGGTGCGGGAGGACGCCGAACTGATCGCTTTAAGCGACAGCATCGAACAGAACGGCGTGCTGTCGCCGATCCTCGTCCGTCCGCTGGAAGGAACGGATGATTACGAAATCATTTCCGGGCACCGTCGCGCGAAGGCCGCCGAACTCGCCGGACTGACTGAGGTCCCGGTCATTGTCACTGACATCGACCGCGACGCCGCCGTCATCCAAATGGTGGACAGCAACCTGCACCGGGAGCATCTGCTCCCTTCTGAAAAAGCGAAAGCGTACAAGATGCGTTACGATGCCATGGCCCATCAAGGGAGCGCTTCGCGCCAACTTGGCGCGAAGCTTCGGACCAGCGAAGAAATGGCACAGATCGTTGGTGATAGCGCACGCCAGATCCAGCGCTATGTGCGTCTGACCAACTTGATCCCGGAACTGCTGGATTACATGGACCGGGGCGAGATGGCACTGACTGTCGGCGAGGCGCTGTCCTATCTGGACGAGGAAATGCAGTATGCGGTGCTGGAAGCCATGGGAGAGCAGGAATGCACGCCTTCGCTCTCCCAGGCCTGCCGGATGAAGAAGCTGTTTTCGGACGGACAGCTTACAGAGGATGATATCTTCGATATTCTCGCGGAAGAAAAGGCCAATCAGCGCGAGATGGTGAAGATCCCTCTGGATGTTCTGCAGCTCTTCTTCCCCGATTATACGCCGCAGCAGATCAGAAACGCGATTGTACGGATGCTGGAACAGCAGAAAAAACCGCAGAAGCGCAGCAGGGAGGAAGAACGATGAAACGTGAATACCGATTTTTCTGGAATTTCAAAAAAATATCGGATTTTCCAGTCCCGTACATTCGTGTTTTCGAAAGAACCGTGGTACGCTCTTTTTGACCGGCGAGGCAGAACGATGAAAAGAGCGGAACGAGTCGGGGCGGAAAAGGTGTGCATCCCGGTCATCGCACACTACGTCGTAAACAGAAAGACCAAGCAGGTGACAAGAACA
>JAFZCW010000015.1 GCA_017556125.1 Clostridia bacterium
CCAGAGATAAGCAGGGAAAGCTTCTCTCGGATGCGGAGCGCCTGAAAAAGTTCGGTATGAGGCTGAGGGATACGAGCCTCGACGAGCTTCCGGAGGCGTGGAACATTCTGAAGGGGGACATGTCCGTCATCGGACCGCGCCCGCTCCTTGTCCGCGACATGACGTTCATGACAGAAGAACAGCGCCGCAGGCACGATGTGACGCCGGGACTCAGCGGACTGGCGCAGATCAGCGGGAGGAACGGAATCAACTGGGAGACGCGTCTTGATCTGGACCTCAAATATACCGAAAAGGTCACGCTGCCTGAGGATCTCCGCATCGCGTTCGTCACCGTCGGGAAGGTGCTCCGGGCGGAGCATGTGAATTCGGACGGAATGGCGACGTCCGAGGATCTCGGGGATTATCTGCTGAGGACCGGGAAGATTGACCGGGAAACTTACGACAGGAACCAGGCGGAAGCGGAGAAGCTTCTGGAGGAATTCGAAAAGGGCAGATGAGCATTCGCTTTAAAACCGTATACTTCCCGGAAAACCGCGGACACGGGGACGCAAGAAGAGCGTCGCTCGCGAATTGCTCCTGCGAGCTGGTCGCGCTGATGGACGCGGACGACATCTCCGCGCCGGACCGGTTCGAGAAACAGATCCCGCTGTTCCTGAGGGAACCGGAGACCGCCGTTGTCGGCGGACAGATCACGGAATTCGTCGGATCTCCGGAGCACATCACCGGACGGCGCATCGTGCCGGAACGGGATGCGGAGATCAAGGAATATATGAAAAAAAGATGCCCCATGAACCAGGTCACGGTTGCCTTCCGGAAGGACGCCGTGCAGAAGGCGGGAGGGTATCTGGACTGGTTCTGCGAAGAGGATTACTATCTCTGGATCCGGCTTGCGCTTGCGGGCGGGATCTTCCGAAACGTTCCCGATACGCTGGTCAACGTCCGGACGGGCGAAGGGATGGCTGCAAGACGCGGAGGGTGGCGCTATTTTAAGAGCGAGGCGGGCATACAGAAGCTGATGCTGGACAAAAAGCTCATTTCCGTTCCGAGATACCTGTACAACGTTCTGATCCGCTTCGGCGGGGAGGTGCTGGTACCGGACCGGCTGAGAACTGGTCTGTTCCGGTTTCTCCGGGAAAAGAATACGGAGACGTCGGAGCGGGCGGAACATGACGGGAATGCCGGCTCCCGGAACGGAGAAGATCTCCCGCCGTTTTCCGTCGCGATGTGCGTATACGGCGGAGACAGGCCGGAGTGGTTCGATTCCGCCCTGGACAGCATCGTGCGGCAGACGCTCCGCCCCGCGGAGATCGTTCTGGTCGTGGACGGACCGATTCCTTCCGGGCTGCAGGAAGTCATCCGGAAATATGAGACCATTTGCAACGGGGAGAGCGTATGAAGGAGAAACTCCGCTGGGCCGCCTATTATCTGCTGAACATCTGGAACTACCTGACCGCCAGAGCCCATCTGAACGGCCTTTCGGTATACCGTTATTTCCGCAGAAAACTGAACCGGGAAGAGACACAGGACTGGATCCGTGACAGGATCGAGCGGGGAGTCCCGACGATGGTCGCGCGCTACGGCGGGAACGAGTCGCATGTGACCGGCGAGGCGATCGGCATGGAACTCGGTCTGAAGAAGGGCATACGCAAAAAGATCCTGCTTCAGATCAACCGGGACGCAGGGCTTTTCCCGTACGGGAATGATACGGCATACCGGTTCGGAATGCTGATGAAGGAAAGTTCCCGGCAGCTGGATCTGCTGGCGGTATGGCATACCGTCATGCAGGATTATCTTGTGAACTGCGTCTGTCCGGACGATATGCTGACAACGTCTCTCCCGGATATCGAGCCCTATTACTGCAGGCATCCGTGGACGAGCGCGCTTGCAGGAAAAAAGGTCGTGGTGGTGCACCCGTTCCAGAAGACGATCGAGGAGCAGTACCTGAAAAGGGAAAAACTGTTCGATGATCCGGAAGTCCTGCCGGAATTCGAGCTTCGCACGGTCAAGGCTGTTCAGACGATCGCGTTTTCGGAGGACGACCGTTTCAGCAGCTGGTTCGATGCGCTGGACTACATGTTCAAAGAGGTCATGAAGGAAGACTTTGACGTGGCGATCATCGGATGCGGTGCCTACGGCTTCCCGCTTGCCGCGAAGATCCGCGCCGCGGGGAAGACGGCGATCCATCTGGGCGGCGCGACACAGCTGCTCTTCGGGATCAGGGGGAAGAGATGGGACACAAGCAAGACGGTTTCCGCGCTGTATAACGAATACTGGGTGAGACCGTCCGAGGAAGACAGACCGAAACAGGCGGACGCCGTCGAAAACGGCTGCTACTGGTAAGCCGGCATTTCGCTTTCAATTCTGACAAATCCGTTAATAAATCATTCTTCAGGAATATCACCGTTCTTTTCATGGTATAATCTCCTATTAGATAAAATGGAAAAATAGGGGCTATATACTCTTTTGAAGATTTTACTGGTCAGCAACCTTGTTCTTGACAGAACATCCAATATGGGAAAAACCTTTCTGGCATATTTCAAAGATTTCATGCCCGGCGAGGTTGCGCAGTTTTATATCTACTCGGAAGTTCCGACCGACGACTCCGTCTGCAGGAATTACTACAGGTTCACGGACTGGGACGCGCTCCGTTCCGTCTTCGACAGAAGGGCGGGCGGGACCGTCTTCGGCGCGGAGGATATCGACCGGAGCAGAACGGATCCGCGCACGGATACGGGCATGCAGACGGCTGTTTACCGGGCGGGAAGCAAAAAGACGCCGCTTCTCCATATGATGCGGAATTATATCTGGGAACACTCGAACTGGAAGTCCGGAAAGCTGATGGACTGGATCGCAGACTTCGGGCCGGACGCGGTGTTCTTCGCTTCGGGCGATTCCCTTTTCATGTACGAGATCGCCGGGAGCATTGCGGAATCCTTCCGGATCCCGCTGATCGTTTCCGCGGTGGATGATTTCTATGTGTTCAACCGGAACGAACACCAGCCTTTCGGAAAAATGTACTTCCGGGTGTTTATGAACAAGGTGCATGAAACGATGGATCATGCTGCCTGTCTTCTTCCGATCTGCGATTCCATGGACCGGGAATACCGGAACATGTTTCAGGTCCCGTCCCATGTGCTCCGGACGCCGGTGGACGAGAGGGATCTGCACCTGAAAAAGGACGCGGAACGGATCTCCTATATCGGGAATCTGGACTTCAACCGCTACCGGCAGCTGATCGACATCGGAAAAACGCTGAAGCGGATCGCTTCCCCGGATATTCCGGGCTTTCTCGATGTCTATTCCCAGGAGAGAAATCCGGAGATTCTGAACGAGATGACGGAGGAGAACGGGATCCGTTTCCACGGCGCGATCTCATCGGAGGAGGTCTGCAGGGTCATGGCGGACAGCCGCGCGGTCGTGCATACCGAATCTTTTGATCCGGTCACTGCCGAAATCGTCAAATACTCCGTCTCCACGAAGATCCCGGAATCGCTGATGAACGGTCCGTGCCTGATCGCTTACGGGCCGGAAGGGATCGAGTCCATCGATTATCTGAAACGGAACGGAGCGGCGTTTGTGATCACGTCGCCCGAAGAACTGGAGCAGGGGCTCCGAACGGTCCTTTCCGACGAGGCCGTCCGGAACGAGATCCTGACGCGCGCCAGGGAGCTGGCGCATGAGAACCATGATTCCGCCGTGATCGGGAAAACGGTCCGCGGCTGGATCGAAGAGTGTGTGGAATGCCGGAAAAGCTGACGATCGTGGAAATCAATTCGGTGCCGTTCGGAAGTACCGGAGGCATCATGCTGAATGTGGCCGAGCAGGCAAGGAAAGCCGGGCACAGGGTTTTCGTCTGCTATCCGGACGGGAGGCACAATCCCGCGGGAAGGCTGCCCGATTCCATCATGATCGGCGGACGCGTGTCGGAAGACTCGCACATCCTTCTGCACAGACTGACAGGACTGAACGGGTATTTTTCCGTGATCGCCACGCAGATGTTCATCCGGAAGCTGAAGAAGATCCGGCCGGATGTCATCCATCTGCACAACCTTCACAACTGCTATATCAATCTGCCGATGCTGTTCGGGTATCTGAAGCAGAGCGGCGTCCGCACGTTCTGGACGCTGCACGACTGCTGGGCTTTTACCGGTCACTGCCCGCACTATGACTACAAGGGCTGCGCGAAATGGAAAACGGGATGCCATGACTGCCCGCTGTACAGGGAATATCCGGAGAGTCTTGTAGATTCTTCCCGCCTGATGTGGAAGAAGAAAAAGGAGTGGTTTACCGGCGTTCCCAATCTGTCGATCATTACGCCGTCCGGATGGCTCGCGGAACAGGTCCGGGAATCCTTTCTGAAGGAGTATCCGGTCCATGTGATACGGAGCGGGATCGATCTGGATCTCTTCCGGCCTGTCGAAAGCGCCTTCAGGGAAGAACACGGGCTGGAGGGGAAGCACGTTCTTCTGGGCGTCGCGATGGAATGGACCGATAAAAAGGGGATCGACGTGTTCGGCAGGCTTGCGGAAGATCTCGGGGACGATTACAGGCTGGTTCTTGTCAGCGCGGTGCAGGGAATGGAAAAAACGCTTCCGGAAAGCGTGATCCGGCTGAACAGAAGGAGCACGCCGGAGGAGCTGGTGAAGATCTATTCCGCGGCGGATCTGTTCGTCAATCCGACACGGGAGGAAGCACTGGGACTGGTCAATCTGGAAGCGCTCGCCTGCGGGACGCCGGTCGTGACGTTCCGTTCGGGCGGAAGCCCGGAGTGCCTGGATCCGTCCTGCGGCGAAGTGACGGAACGGGACGACGTGGAAGCGCTTGAAAAAGCGGTCCGGCGGATCATTACGGAAAAGCCCTTCAGCAGGAAGTCCTGCAGGAACAGGGCGATGCTGTTCGACAGAAGCGACGTTTACCGGCGCTACGTGGAACTGTATGAAAACGGGGGGAAGGATTCATGAGTTTCAAGGTCGTGTTTCTTTCCATCTATTTCAATCATCACCAGAAGCCCCTTTCGGATGCGCTCAACCGCCTGACGGGAGGCTCCTTCCGGTTCGTCGAGACGCAGCTGATGGGCGAATTCCGGAGAAAGCTCGGATATGTTGAGACCGAACGGCCGGATTATGTGATCCGCGCGCTGACGAAACAGGAGCAGAAAGCGCTCTGCAAAACGGTGAAGGAAGCGGACGTCGTACTGATGGGACACGCGCCGGAATTCATGCTGAGAGACCGGATCCGGAGCGGAAAGATCATTTTCAGATATTCCGAACGCCCGCTGAAGACCGGAAACGATCCGCTGAAATATCTGCCGAGACTGATCCGTTGGCACGGGTTCAACCCGCCCGGAAGCAGGATCTACATGCTGTGCGCAAGCGCGTATACGCCGCTCGATTATTCGAAGTTCGGCCTTTTCCGGAACAGGTGCTATAAATTCGGCTACTTTCCGGAATTCTGTCCCTTCCGGGAAGCGGATCTTGCCGAACAGAAAAAAGGGGAACCCGCCCGCATCCTGTGGGCAGGAAGATATATTGACTGGAAGCATCCGGAATCGGTTCTTTATCTCGCGGAAAAACTGCGGGATGCCGGCGTTCCGTTCCGGATCGACATGATCGGGTCCGGCGAGATGGAAGAGCAGCTGAGGAACCGGATCGGAGAGAAGCATCTTTCGGATCACGTCCGACTGCTGGGGTCGATGACGCCCGATGAAGTGCGGAAGCATATGGCGGGAGCGTCTGTTTTCGTTTCCTCGTCCGACCGTCAGGAAGGATGGGGGACGGTCCTCAACGAGGCGATGAACGCCGGGTGCGCGGTGGTGGCGAGCCACGCCGCGGGCGGCGCGCCGTTTCTGATCCGGCACGGAGAGAACGGAATGCTGTTTGAAAGCGGCAACTGGGACGGGATGACCGGTGCGGTGCTCCGCCTTCTGAAGGACAGAGACAGGTGCGCCGAGATCGGAATGAATGCGTACAGGACCATCTCGCAGCTGTGGAACGCCGATGTGGCCGCGGACAGATTTCTGCGGCTGGTCGAGGCCGTCGGGGCAAACGGGGAGACCCCTTTTGCGGACGGGCCGTGCAGCAAGGCGGAAGTTCTGCGGGACAACTGGTTCAGGGAAGAAGATCACTGATGGAAAACAGCAGGGCACAAACCGAAAAGCATGCCAGAAAGCAGATCAAGCGGGGAACTGCGATCTCCTATGTCGCGCTGCTCGTCAATATCGCGTTCACCCTGTTCTACTATCCCTGGATGGTTCAGAAGATCGGGCAGGCGAACTACGGGCTCTACAATCTGGCGATATCGCTGATCAGCCTGTTCATGTTCGACTTCGGACTCAGTACGGCCGTTTCCAGATTTGTCGCGAAATACGCGGCGGAGAACCGGCAGGATCTCGCGGACGAATTCGTCGGCGCCGTCTATAAGGTCTATTTTGCGATCGACCTGCTGATCGCCGTGATCCTGATCGTGCTCTATTTCTTCCTTGACAGGATCTATGTGCGGCTCACGCCCGAAGAGCTGAAGGTCTTCCGGAATCTTTACATCATCGTCGCGGGATTCATTCTGATCTCCTACCCGATGACTCCGCTGAACGGGATCATCTCGGCATATGAGAGATTTGCGCCGCTGAAATCCTGCGAACTGATCAACCGGTTCCTGAGCGGCATCCTGGTGATCATCGCCTTGATGATGAACGCGGGTGTGGAAGTGCTCGTGTTTGCCTACGCTTTTACCGGGGTGGCCGTGATCGCGATCAAACTGTGGATCGTTTTCAGGCAGACGCCGCTGAAGGTCACGTTCCGCACGGAGCATAAGGATACCTACCGCAACATCCTGACCTTCTCCCTGTGGACGCTGGTGGTGAATCTGGCGAACAGGCTCGCGACCTCGTCCGTTCCGTCCATACTGGCTATGACGAGCGGTTCCGCTGCGGTGGCGCTGTATTCGCCCGCGGCGGCGATCGAAGGATATTACTACGGGATCGCGAACGCGATCAACGGGCTGTTCCTGCCCATGATCTCAAGGATCATATCCGACAAAAGGGAAGAGCAGCTTCTTCCGCTCATGACGAAAGTCGGCAGGTATCAGGCCGCGATCCTCGGGCTGCTGTTTGCGGGGCTGTTCTGCATCGGGGACGATTTCATGATCAACTGGATGGGCGGGGACTTCAAGCTGTCCTATTACTGCATCATCCTGCTCTGCATTCCCTCGTTCTTCCATTATTCGCAGCAGATCGGAAACACGACCATTATCGCGAAGGGACTGATGAAGGAATGGGCCGCGGTAGCGGTCACGTCGACGGTGATCGGAGTGGTTGCCTGCTATCTGATGTCCTCCGCATGGGGAGCGGTCGGCGGATGCGCCGCCGTATGCATCTCCGGAATGCTGAAGAACTTCGGACTGAACTGGATCCATTCCCGGAAGATCGGGATCGACATCAAGAAATTTTATAAGGACTGCTATATCCGGATGAGCATCCCGATCCTCGTGACGTGCGCGGCGGGCAGGGTGCTTTCCTCCGTGATCGGAGACCGCGGCGTGCTCTGGCTCCTGATCAAGATCGCCGTGATCGCGGTCCTGTACATCGTCATTCTC
>JAFZCW010000016.1 GCA_017556125.1 Clostridia bacterium
CTGGGTGACTATTCTCTGAAAACAGGCCTGCGGGTCCGTGTGGAATATGACGGATTCGCCTCCAAGAACCCGGATGCCAAGCGCGTTTCCCTGATTACCATCGAAGATCCCACGCCTACCTCCGTTCCCCAGGCAACCGAGGCTGTCAGCGGTCTGATCAAGTCTTTCGATGGCTCGAAACTGGTACTGGACAATGGATATGAGTTTAACGTCACATACGCCTCATATGCGGGTGAAGTCTCTCCGGCCGCCGGAACTTTCGCAAACGTGACATACTATCATGGAACCGACGGAGTCCTGTTCGCAACGAAAGTCATACTTGCATCTGTTATTCCCGCCAACTGATCTGGGCATTACACTATCAGAATTCCGGCTTTTGCCGGAATTCTTTTTTTGCTTCCTGCGAGCACGGAAATCACCCGTATACAAAGACTGCCGTACATCAGCATGCACGGCAGTCCTTTCTTCGTATTCAGTTTGTCCGGATGCCGCAGGGCACGGAACGCATGTCCTAGTAAATCGACCCGTCCCGGATCATTCGTCCTTCCGGGCTTCTTCAGGCTCTTCCGTCACGTCGGGATCATCCGCCACTTCCTCTTTATCGGATCCGCCGGACTCGTCCGGATCGCCGGATTCTTCCGTCTCTTCTCCGAATTCCTCCGGATCTCCGGTATCTCCCGTTCCGTCGGAACCGTCTACGCCTTCACTGTCATCGGATTCTTCGGTAATTGATTCGTCGGAAATCACGTCTTCTTCCTGTTCCGGCGCGATCCCGTCTTCCTTTGTCTTCTTTTTCTTCTTTTTCCCTTCCGGCTCCGGATTGATCTGCTGACGGGCAACAAGTTCCGAGAAGAAACCTTTTTGTGCCATCAGTTCATCATATGTTCCGTCCTCCACGATCCGTCCCTGATTCAGGACGATAATGCGGTCGCACTGGCGGATGGTGGACAGCCTGTGTGCGACGACCAGTCTGGTGCATTTGAGCTGGTCCAGAAATTCTGAAACCTTTTTCTGTGTAATATTGTCAAGGGCTGACGTTGCTTCGTCAAAAATGAGGATCTTCGGCTTCGGAGCAACCGCGCGCGCGATCATCAGCCGCTGTTTCTGGCCGCCTGAAATTCCGCCGGAGCCTTCCCCGATCAGCGTGAACATTCCCATGGGCATCCGCCGGATATCGTCCGCGATTCCGGCATATTCTGCAGCCTCCCAGGCGTCATCCATGGTCAGCCACGGAGCTGAGATCGTAATATTGGAAAAAATATCCCCCTGGAAAAGCTTCCCGTCCTGCATGACCGTTCCGATCTTTCTGCGAAGTGATTTCAGATCGATCGTGGCAAGGTCTTTCCCGTCAAAATAGATGGCGCCTTTCTGGGGCTTTTCGAACCCGAGTATCAGCCTGATCAGCGTGGATTTCCCGCAGCCGGTCGTTCCGACGATGGCTACGTACTGACCGCTCTTGATCTTCAGGGAAAGGTTGTTCACAATCAACGGACCGTTCTTCTCGTATCTGAAAGAGACATTGCTGACGTCAATGTTGCCGTTCAGCTGGGTAATCACCCGCTTGCCTTCCGATACTTCCGGTTCCGCCTCCAGAATCGGTTTTGCCATTTTCAATACCGGCTTGATTTCTGCGAACGTCATTGCCGTCGATGCGAGAGACATGAACGCGCCGCTGACGATGCCGTATGCGGTATTGAAGGCCATATAATCCGCGACGGATACGTGGCTGGCCACAGCCATCTCATACATCACGATGATGCCTATCAGGGAAATGGCGACCGTGATCGCGCTGTTCACCGTAAGAAACGGTGTCGGCTGGTATGTCAGCTTGGATCGTTTTGCATACAGATTTGCCCAGCGGGAGAACATGCGCTTCTCCGCGCCGGAAAGACGCACTTTCTGAACTCCGCTGATCATCGCGTACACCATGCCCGACTCTTTCGCGGAAAGCTCCATTTCCTGTTCGCTGTATTTCTGCTGAACAACGGTTACGACTGCGGACTGCACGATGGTCACAAGAATAATGATCAGTGCGGGTACCACCAGTGCAGGGGCATACTGGAAAATCTGCACGATGGAAGCCAATGAAAACAGCGAAGCGAGACCGGATGTAAAAATAGTTGAAATCAGCATGGAGCACAGAGTGTTCACCTGCTGCGTATGGGAGGACAATTCGCCCGATCCGTACTGCTTGAAGAAGGATGTCGGAAGCGACAGCACCCGCATCATCGTTGCTGCGGAAACCGAAATGTCCATTTTCCTGGAGAGGCGGCCCGTAGCGATTGAATTTGCAGCCGCCATCATCAGTTTGCTGATGGTAACCGCAATCAGAAAGACCGCAGCAGCAAGAAGCAGCCTCATGCTTTTTGCTTCCAGAACGTTCTTGAAAAGCAGTTTATTGATGACCGGAACCAGCATCCCGATTCCCGTCACAAGGGCCGTCGTCACGACGATCAGCACGACATCGGAAACCGTCAGCGATTCCGCGATATAGCGAAGCAGCTGCGGAATGCCGAGTTTTTTCAGGGGAAACGGCTTATAAAAGCAAATGGCCTGCCGTTCGAGAAGCTTTTCGGTTTTCTTGTTGATCTTTACCTTTTCCCCGGTGGACGTGTCCAGAAAGCTGTAGCCGCTGAGTTTGTCCGGAAGAAGCGCAACGACTTCTCCCGTATCCGCTCTGATCCCGAGCATTGCTCCGCAAGCATCCTTGTACCAGCCGTCATCCAGCTGCACCGTACGCCGCATGATCCCGTTCGGCCGCATCAGATATTCCAGCTGTTCGTCAAAATCCTCAATGGATTCCGGAACATCGATCGTTTTGCAGTGATAGTAGTGAAGTATTTCATCGATTGCGCTCTTTGTTTTTTCAAAGTCATCCTTCAGCGCGGAATTCGCTTTTGCACCGAGGACCGAGTTTGCGATGGTATGGAACGCATCGGCAAACAGCGCATCATCCGCCTGTTTTCTTTGTTTTATCTGTTCTTCAAACCAACCCATCGAGACTCTCCTTAATCACTGGCGACGAGTTCTGTATACAAACCGTTGTTAGCCATCAGTTTCTCATGTGTGCCGCGCTCGACTACTTTTCCATGATCCAGAACGATTATTTCGTCACAGTCCCTGATCGTTGACAGCCTGTGCGCCACAACGACACATGCGATTCCCCTGTCTTCGATGCACCTGACCACTTCATATTCCGTCTTCGCATCCAGGGCGGACGTTGCCTCATCCATGATAATGACCGTCGGATCCTGTGCAAGCACGCGGGCGATTTCAAGCCTCTGTCTCTGTCCTCCGGAAAAATCACGGCCACCCTCTATCAGTTTGTGCTGATATCCGCCGTCGCGCTGCATGATATCGTCATGGATCTGGGCATCTCTCGCCGCCATGATCATTTCAAAATCCTCGATGGACTGATCCCACATTTTAATGTTGTTCTCAATCGTATCCTCAAACAGGATAATGTCCTGGTCCACGACGGCCACCGAGCCGGTAAACACGTTATGATCGATCTTTGAAAGCGGTTTTCCGTCGAACAGAATCTCGCCGCTCCAGGGCTGATAGAGCCCCGAGATCAGCTTGGCCAGCGTTGATTTGCCGCAGCCGGACGATCCGACGAAAGCCACTCTGCGTCCCGGTTTCAGGGTCAGGCTGAAATCCTCTATCAGCGGATCCTGCAGTTTCGAATAGCCGAAGGTTACGTTGCGCATTTCGATGTTTCCCGTCAGCTTCGCGTACGATTCTCCTTTTTTCACCTTCGGCGCATGGAATACGGGATCATCGGGATACTGCATGACGTCCTCGACACGCTCCATATCCGTGCGCATTTCCTGAATAGTCTGTCCCACTTCGATAAGAGAGGTGGCAGGAGAAGTGAATGCAAGCAGATACCCCTGGAATGTCAGGATCAGGCCGGGCGTGAATTGTCCCCGGATCGTCAGAAAGATACCGATCAGGACAACGAAAGCGTCCGCCAGCGCGGATATGATATTCGGAACCAGACCGAGATACTGGTTCAGTTTGGAGAATTTTACCGTGGACGCGTTAACGCTTGCCTGATATCCTGCCCATTTTTCGAAAAACCCGTTTTCCGCGCCGCTTGCCTTGATCGTTTCGATCATTTCGATTCCCGTGACCGTTGAGCTGTACAGTTTTCCGCTGTCACGCATCTGGAGCCGGATGATATTCGTTCTTTTCTGTGAAATGATCCGTGAAACGATCAGGTCCACAGCGATCGAGACAAGTCCGACAACCGTTAGAACCAGGCTGATCCGCAGCATGACGACCAGATACAGAACCGCCATCACGGTATTCAGAAGCAGCGGCGTTACGGTGTACACCATCTGATGCGCTATGGAACCGTTTGTATCCTGACGCTGCTGGATGTCGCCTGCGAGCCGCTGCGAAAAGAACTCCATCGGCAGATGAAGCACTTTCCACAGAAAGCCCGTATTGCCTACCGCATCCAGCTTGGCGCTGATCCGTGCGGATGTGATAGCACTTATCCATTCGGCAATGATCTGGGCGATGCTGACCCCGATCAGGATCCCGAAAAACGGTACGATCCATTCCGGGTTTCTGTTCGTCAGGATTCTGTCCAGAAACACGGCGGAGAAAGCAGGCTGAACGATGCCGATCATCGCGGAGATCACGCTCGTGACCAGCACGATCGCCACGATGCCTCCCGTTCCCGCCATCCTGCTCAGCGCGAATTTCAGTACGCTTTTCGGTTTTCCTCCGGGCTTGAACTCCTTGCCCGGCGAAAACATCATGCAGATTCCCGTAAAACTCTCGTCAAATACGTCCATGGCGACCGAATAGACCCCGCGGGCAGGATCGTTCAGGATCGCCTTGTCCCCCTTGAATCCGTCCAGGACCACAAAATGGTTGAAGTTCCAGTGGATGATGCAGGGAAACATGCCCTGTTTCCGAAGGTCGTCCGGTTCCATCTTGTACGCGACGCCGTCAAGCCCGTAGTTCTTGGCGGCCTCCATGACATTCTTCGCATTGGAACCGTCTCTTGAAACGCCGCAGTCAACACGCACCTGTTCAAGCGGAATCCACTTGTTGTAATAGGCAAGCACCATCGCAAGGCTCGCCGCCCCGCATTCGAGCGCTTCCATCTGCATCACGACAGGAACCTTTGCCACTCCGTTCCGAATCGGCTGTTTGATTTTAATATTCTTGCTCTCCATGGTTATTCATCCTGCGATGCGTCAAGAAATGAACTCGGGCGTATGGACTCCGTTGTAATCACAGCCTGATAGACGCCGTCCGGAATATCTGTCTTTAAAGTCGCGTGGTAGACCCACTGCCCGATCGAAAGACTGCCGACATGAAGACCGTACTCGGGAAAATCTTCCGTAATGGAAACGGGCGACGCACCGATCTCTTCGATGTGGTAGGTCTTTCCGTTGACCGTTACCGGATCCCCCGGATTCACTTCAGAGCGGTTGCCTTCCGGAACATAGCAGGTAAGCACTCCGTTCTCCGCGATACCCGCGGTCGTCAGCGTCGCGTCGACCTTTCCGAAAAAGATCCACGCGAACATGCCTACGAGCGCCAGAAGAATCGCTACCAGAATAAACCAGATGCCGGGAGTCGCGACCCTGATATATTCGTTCAGCTGTTCGGGAGATGTGACCCGCGTGATTGCTTTTTCCCGAAAAATACTCTTTTTCTGTTCCATTGTTATCCTCTCAGTGCCTCCCGTTCACAAGTACCGTGTCATACTTCATCGAAAGCGTGCCCCTGATAACCAAGAGCCCTCGAAATATCCCGTGCCGCTTCAACGGCACGTTTCCTCGCGAAAATAAATTCCGGAGAACCGTTTCTGTGGAACATGCTGACTATCCCGAAACAGTACCGGACGATTCCGCCGTCATCGTAAATCGGCGCCCCTACGGAAGTAAGGCCTATATGATATTCCCCGTCATCGACGGCGTATCCCTGGATTGTTACTTTTTTCAGCTCGTCTTTCAGTTCCTCGTACGTCTGTATCGTCGCGGGCGTGAACATATGCATGCCCTGTTCGCTGACGATCCGTCTTGCCTCCTCTTCGGGGAGATAAGCAAGCATGATTTTTCCCTGCACCGTACAGTGCGGCGGCATTTTGGACCCGACTCTGGATACAACGTGAAACGGGCTCGTGGATTCAATAAAGGAAAGAAGCAGCGCTTCTCCGTGGGACAGAAGCGTCAGGCTGACCGACTCTCCGAGTTCCTTGGATATCTGCTGCATGTAGGGACGCGCAATCGTTGCAACGTTCCTGGTGTTTGCGGCTGCGCTTCCCATTTCGAACAGACTCATTCCGAGCGCGTAGCGCCCGTCCTGGCCCTGCTCGATCAGATCAGCCTCGCGCATGGTGGACAAGAGTCTGTGTACCGTGCTTTTTGCCATACCGGTCTGATCGCTGATTTCCCGCAGCATCAGGGGTCTCTGTGCTTTTTTCAGCGTTTGAAGAATCTCGATCGCCCGCTCAAGAGACTGTACGGAATCCCCCGCCACACGCTTCTCCTCCATGATAATTTACACTTAGCTATTTTATATTATATATCGCGATTGAATCCAGGCCATAAAAAAAGAACAGAGTTTTAGCTCTGTTCATAAGTAACGGATGTTTCGGCATGCCGGATGGCTTCCTGATACGGTATATCGGAAGAAAGCCATTCCCCGATCCTGTCCTTTGAAATAATCAGCGGCATCCGCTTGTGAATAAAGGCGATCTCCTCCGAGGCGTCTCTGGTCAGGATCGAAAAGCTGGGAAGTTTTTCCGCGGAGGTCCGGATGTACAGCCCCGCGAGAAGCAGCATCCCGGACCGGCCTCGGAACGTATACCGGGATTTTCCGCCTTCCTCCCTGCGCCATTCATAATATGCCGAGGCGGGAATCAGGCACCTTCTTTCCTCCGTGCTGGCGGCATAGAACGCCTTTTCCTGCGCCGTCTCCGAACGCGCATTGATCACAGTCAGATTCCGGGAAGGATGCGGGAATCCCCACCGCATCGGATAGCAGCCCGGTTCCCTGTGCCGCATATCCGGCGCTATGACGGGAACAATATCGGAGGGGAAAATATCCCCGGATGTCTTCAGTCCCACGCCCAGCCTTTCCGCCCGGGCTTCCGCCTGCGATATCAGTTCCTGAAACTCCGGATCGGCGTCGATGTCAAGCCGATACCTTCCGCACATTACTCCAGGCCCCCGATAATATCCTTAAGATGCTGGATAATGGCTCTCTGCGGTTTTTCCGTCAGCTTTGAGATCTCATAGGAAACCTTTCCGGTCGTCCGGTCTTCTGTCAGGATACCTTCCTTCTCCCCGAACGCCGTCGGAAGAAACCGTTTCTTGCCGTATTTGTCCTTTTTCTCCTCCAGATAACCGTTATCCCGGAGCCATCTGTTCAGCATGTCGCTGCTGACTTTATGCTTCTCCGGATCCGTATTGGAGATTCTGGTCGCCAGTCTTGTCGTCGTACACGGAGTCTTCGAGATCCGGATCTTTTTTGCCCAGTCCAGAAGCTGGACCTGCTCCGTGTGAGCGGGTGCCTTCTCCTGTTTCCCCGGACGGTTCTGAATGCAGTCCGGACAGTCCGGATTGATGCAGACGGTAAAGACGGTCCCGTTGCTTTTATGCCTTTTGGCCTTGCGCTGTCCGCAAGTCCTGCAGACATCCGCGCTCAGTTCGACCACATTCTCCACGTAATTGCAGGCCGGAAAATTGGAACAGCCGTAAAACAGACCGCCCTTCGCGAGCCTCTGCTTCAGTTTTCCGCCGCATAACGGGCAGGTTTTATCCGTGTCCTCCCCCGTCCATTTCGGCATGTCCTTTTCGGCGCGCGCCAGCTCTTCGCTCAGTTTGACCCAGTATTCTTCCAGCGTTTCCGTTTTCCCTGCCTCACCCTTCGAGATGCTGTCCAGCTTTTTCTCCATTTCCTCCGTAAACTTCACGTTGAAAATCGAAAAATACTGCTGCAGCATATCGTCCGTGACATATCCGAGCGTGCGCGGCGCCAGAGATTTGTCCTCCTGCTCCACATATCCTCTGTCCTTGACCGTACGGATCATCGACGCATATGTGCTCGGCCTTCCGATTCCGTTCTCCTCCATCGCGCGGACCATGCTCGACTGGGTATATCTTGGCTCCGGCATGGTAAAGTGCTGCTTGATCTCTGCGGATTCGGGTTTCAGCTGACTGCCTTTTTCAAACTGCGGGAAAGATCTGCTGTTTTTTTCCGCGGTTTCCTTTGCAGACTCATACGCTCTGCGATATCCGGGAAAGACAAGCTTGCTGACGGATCCTTTGAACACGTGCCCCGCAGCCTGAAACGTTACGGTCATGATCTCGCTGGCGGCGTCCTGCATCTGACTCGCGCAGAACCGGTCGTATATCAGTTTGTAAAGTTTATACTCATCCTCTTTCAGCGCGTCGCGGATGCTGTCCGGGGTTAATGTCATATCCGTAGGATGAATCGCCTCGTGGGCATCCTGCGCATTGGCTGCGGTTCCGTATTTCCGCTGCGTTTCCGAAAGAAACTCCTCTCCGTAAAGATCCCGGATCTGCCGGCGGACGGAAGCGATCGAGCTGTCGGAGGAACGGACGGAATCGGTACGCATATAGGTGATAAGACCGGTCAGTTCTCCGTTGATGCTGATTCCCTCAAACAGTTTCTGAGCGGTGCTCATGACGACTCCGACATCCATTCCCAGGCGGCTGAAGGCGTCCTGCTGCATCGTGCTGGTCGTAAACGGAGCCTTCGGATGCGTTGTCCTCGGGGACACGGTAATGTCCGAAACGGTAAATTCCGCGTCTCGGATCTCGCTCTCTATTTCACGTGCCCGCTTTTCGTCCTTCGGTGTCTCTCTGCAGGTCGTCTGCAGGCCGTTGACCACTGCGTGGACCGTCCAGGATTCTTCCGGAACGAATTTCTCGCGTTCCCTTTCCCGTTCGCAGATCAGATGAAGGACCGGCGTCTGGACTCTTCCCGCGGACAAATTCCTCGCAATCTTTTTCCAGAGAAGGGGACTGACCTTGAATCCCACAAGGTAGTCAAGAATGGAGCGGGTCATGGCCGCGTCCACAAGATTCAGATCCACCCTGCGCGGATTCCGAAGCGCTTTCAGAACAGCGTCCCTCGTCACTTCCTGATACTCGATTCTGCAGTCGGTGTTGGGATCGATCCCGAGAACGTCACACAGATGCCACGCGATTGCTTCCCCTTCCCGGTCAGGGTCTGTTGCAAGCAGGACGGCGTCCGCCTGGGATGCCAGCTTCTTCAGTTCGGACAGAATTTTCCCCGCTCTGGGTTCCAGATCATAGGAAACGGCGAACTGATTCTCCACGTCCACGCCGAACGGTTTTTTACGGATATTGCGGATATGTCCCTTCGAAGCGACCACCTGATAGCCGTCTCCGAGATAATGCTGAATCGCCTTTGCTTTCGTAGGGGACTCAACGATCACTAACTGCATAATAAACCTCGCTTTCCCGGCTGCGCCGGCTGACGCGGGCCGAGGAAATATGAATCATTGGCACCAATGTTGCATATTATATGAAGGAAACGGGTTTGGCAAGTCTTTTCTTACCGGCAAAGATCCGCCACCTTGCATCCCGTCACGCTTCTGAGTCCTTCCGGCGATACCCCGACCTGCCATCCGATCTTTCCGGCGCTGAAAAGAATGAGCGGTTTCCCTTCGGCGTGGCAATCCAGCACCGTGAGAAACTGCTTCTTCATGCCGATCGGCGAACAGCCCCCGTGAACATATCCCGTCAGGGGGAACAGTTCCTTCTGCGGGATCATCTCCACGCTTTTCTCCCCCGCTGCGGCAGCTGCCTTTTTCAGGTCGAGCTCTTTTGCGACAGGTATCACAAACACGCAGTGCGCTCCGGATTTCCCTTTTGTGACAAGTGTTTTGAAAACACGCTCCGGGTCCTGTCCGAGGATCGCGGCAGCCTCCACTCCGGAAACCGCCTCCTTCGTTTCAAACCGGAAGCTTTCATACGGAACGCCGTTCCTTTCCAGGATCCGCATGGCGTTTGTCTTTTCCTGATGGTCTTTCATCGGTCATTCCCAGCTTTCCACGATCCATTCCGCACAATCCGGTCTCTCGCTTTTTTTCTTTTTGTTAAACCAGCATGTCCGTATTCCATACGCGAACGCTCCGGAAATATCGGAAGATATGGAATCGCCGATCATCAGGACTTCCTCCGGACGCAGTTCCGGAAGCTCCCGGAAACACGCGTCAAAAAACTCCTTTTGCGGCTTTGGATATCCGATCCTGTCCGACACGAACATCTTTTCGAAGTACTTCAGCATTCCCGCTTTTCCCAGCCGGTTCCGCTGTTCCTCGTACGAGGCGTTGCTTGTGACAAACATCCGGACACGGCCGTTCAGCTCCTCCAGCAGGCGGTATGCCCCGTCCACAGGTTCCGCCGTGTCGAAAAGACAGCCGGAAAACGCGCGGTCAAACGCTTCGCCGTCCGCCTCTACCCCGATATCCGCGAAGATCATTTCCCAACGGACGCGGTGCAGCTCCTTCATGGAGATCTGCCCCTGCTGAAGTTTCCCCCAGAGCATGTCGTTGATCTCGTGAAACCGGATCTCCGTATGTTCCGGAAGCTTGATCCCGAGCCTGTCCGCCGCCTGATACATCGCCGTTTTTGCGCATTTTCCGAAATCCAGAAGCGTGTCATCCACGTCCAGAAATACGGCTTTGATTCCATCCAAGCAGTCCGTCATCCGGCATTACCCCTCGTTTTTTCCATCATGATATCGTGCCCGTTCCTTTCCCGTCAATGCCGTGTTTCCGTTTGACACAGAGCTCGTTCCGTGATATTTTCTAATATATATTTTCAGAGGTCTCAGCCATGCACGCTCTCGTTCTGCAAAGTGATTTCGGCCATGCGGACGGCGCTGTCTGCGCCATGTACGGCGTCGCGGAATCCATAGAACCGTCCCTTCGGGTCTATGACCTGACGCACGAAATCGAACCCTATAACATCTGGGAGGCCAGTTACCGGCTGATCCAGACGATCGACTACTGGCCGGAGGAGACCGTCTTTGTATCCGTGGTCGATCCGGGCGTCGGATCCGCAAGAAGAAGCATTGCAGCCCGCACGGAAGGAAACCGCTATATCATCACGCCCGACAACGGAACGCTGACCCACGTCAGCCGCCTGCGGGGCATTCAGAGCATCCGCGTGATCGATGAGACCCAGAACCGGCTTCCCTATTCAACGGATGTATACACCTTCAACGGACGGGACGTATATGCTTTCACCGGCGCGCGTCTCGCCGCAGGGATCATCGGCTTCGAAGACATCGGTCCGGAAGTCCCCGTCTCTTCCGCCGTTATCCTCCCGATCACGGTTCCGCAGCTGAAAGACGGCGTCATCACGGGCACAATCGACGTGCTTGACGTCCGTTTCGGAAGCATCTGGACCAATATCCCGCATGAAATGATCCGCAGCGCGGGAATGCGGTACGGTGACCGGATTCAGGTCTCCATACGGAACGATACCCGGTTTCTTTACCGGAACGTCATGACGTTCGCCCGCTCCTTTTCGGAAGTCTACGTCGGAGAAACGCTGGCGTACATCAATTCTCTGGACTATCTCGCGGTTGCGATCAATCAGGGCTCGTTTGCCAGAGCCTATAATATCGGGACCGGGAACGGCTGGAATATCAGCATCTGCAAATCAAACCTCTGAATTCTGATCCGAGCGTTTAAAGCGCATCAGATAAAGAACAAAATGGAAAGGGAGATAAATTATGAGTCTGAATCTGAAAAACAAAAGCCTCTGGAAGGTAGACGTTAGAACCATCGTGGCAATCGGCATCGGTGCCGCTCTGTTCTTCGTCCTTGGACGTTTTGTCGCAATCCCGAGCCCGGTACCGAACACGACCATCAGCATCCAGTACGGTGTGCTTGCCTTCATGGCCGCCTGCTTCGGACCTATTGCCGGCTGTCTGATCGGCCTGATCGGGCATTTCCTGATCGATCTCAGCGCAGGCTGGGGCATCTGGTGGAGCTGGGTCATCGCCTCCGCGATCTTCGGCTTCCTGGTAGGTCTTCTGGGCAACCGCACCCGTCTCGCCTGGGGCCAGTTCGGAAAGAAGGGCGCCATCAACTTCAATATCGCGCAGATCATTGCACATGCCGCTGCGTGGATCGTGATCGCGCCTGTGCTTGACATCCTGATCTACAGCGAGCCTGCCAACAAGGTGTTCCTGCAGGGTGCTGTCGCCGCGGTCGCCAACATCATCACGACGGCGATCATCGGCACGCTGCTCTGCTTCGCATGGGCAAAACTCGTGCCCGACAAGTCCAGTCTGAAAAAAGAAGACTGAAAAACAGCTATGATTCTTTCGGGGACGGGTACATGTTATCTGTCCCCCTTCTATTGTCTGACAGAATTAACAGCTTATGAAACAGGAACCGGTCATCCAGTTTGAACATTTCGGCTTCAAATACGACGCACAGATCGAGCCGACGCTGTACGATATCAATCTCTCGGTCTATCCCGGGGAGAAGATTCTCATTGCCGGCCCTTCCGGATCCGGAAAATCAACGCTGGCGCACTGCATCAACGGACTGATCCCCTTCTCATATTACGGTGAAGCCACCGGCTCGCTCCGTCTGAACGGAAAAGAAACGAGCGATCTGTCGCTGTTTGAGATTTCAAAAACGGTCGGGACGGTGCTGCAGGATTCCGACGCGCAGTTTGTCGGTCTGACCGTGGCGGAGGACATCGCCTTCGCTCTGGAAAATGACTGCGTCCCGCATTCGGAAATGGTGGAGCGTGTCGCGCAGGCGGCCGCTACCGTCGGCGTTCCGAATTCTCTCTCCCATGCTCCCCATGAGCTTTCGGGCGGTCAGAAGCAGCGCGTTTCGCTTGCAGGCGTCATCATCAACAACGTGAATGTCCTCCTTTTTGACGAACCTCTTGCCAATCTGGATCCTGCTACAGGAAAAAAGGCCATCGAACTCATCGATGACATTCACAGGCAGACCGGTGCGGCGGTCATCATTATCGAACACCGTATCGAAGACGTTCTTCACCGCGACGTCGACCGGATCATTCTTGTGAATGACGGGAGGATCATCGCCGATCTTCATCCCAACGACATCCTCTGCGGCGACGCCCTGAAAAACGCGGGACTGCGCGAACCGCTGTATATCACCGCGCTGAAATACGCGGGCGTCAAGATCACGCCGGATATGCTCCCGCAGCATATCGAGGACATCGTCCTGAGTGATGATACGAAAAAGCACGTTTCCGACTGGTTTGAAACCACCCCTCCCGCCGAACAGCCCGCAAAGGGTCCCGTGATCTTTCAGGCGGAGCACATTCACTTTTCCTACTCGGGAAAGCATGAAACGATCCGCGATGTGAGCTTCACGGTCCATCAGGGCGAGATCATGTGCATTATCGGGCAAAACGGCGCCGGAAAATCCACGTTTTCAAAACTGATCTGCGGATTTGAAAGGCCGCAGAGCGGGACCATGTATCTGAAAGGGACCGACATTTCACCTCTCTCCATCAAGGAACGCGCGGAACACATCGGATACGTCATGCAGGATCCGAACCAGATGATCTCCAAAACCATGATCCGCGAAGAGGTCGGCCTGGCGCTTGAACTGGACGGGCTGCCGCAGGAAGAGATCAACCGGAGAGTAGAGGACACGCTCAGGGTCTGCGGTCTGTATCCGTTCCGCAACTGGCCGATTTCCGCACTGAGTTTCGGTCAGAAAAAACGCGTGACGGTCGCCTCCATTCTTTCCATGAACCCGGAGATCGTGATTCTGGACGAACCCACCGCCGGGCAGGATTTCAAGCACTATACGGAAATCATGGAATTCCTTCTGGAATTGAACCGGCAGGGCGTCACCATCATCATGATCACGCACGACATGCATCTCATGCTCGAATATGCCCCCCGCGCAGTCGTCTTTACAGACGGAAAGATCCTCTGTGACGACACTCCCGCGAATATTCTGACAAATCCCGAACTGATCGAAGCGGCCAGTTTGAAGGAAACCTCCCTGTTCACGCTCGCTGTGCGCTGCGGTATCAGCGAACCGCGCCAGTTTGTACAGCGCTTTATCGATTACGACAGGAGGGTCCGGGCGAAATGACCAATCTGTTCAACTATATTCCGAAGCAATCCCCGGTTCACAAGCTGACAGGCGCCACAAAGCTGACAGCGCTCCTTCTCCTGTCCTTTGCCAGCATGACTACCTTTGATACCCGCTTCCTTGCAGGGATAACCATCCTGACTTTTGCCATGTTCTGGGTCTCCAAAATCCGGTTCCGCGAAGTAAAAACCCTGCTGTGGTTCACATTTGTATTCATGGTTCTGAACAACCTCCTGATTTTCCTTTTCGAGCCAGAACAGGGCGTGATCCTCTACGGAACCCGTCATGAGATCTGCCATCTGTTCGGACGGTACTATCTGACAAAGGAACAGTTGTTCTATCATCTCAACGTCATATTGAAGTATCTCTGCATGATTCCGCTGGTCATTCTGTTCGTTTCCACAACGAATCCCAGCGAATTCGCAGCCTCTCTTAACCGTATCGGCGTCAACTATAAAATCTGCTATGCCGTATCCCTTGCTCTCCGGTATATCCCCGACATTCAGCGGGAGTATCACGACATTTCGATTTCCCTGCAGGCACGCGGAGTAGAGATGACAAAGAAAGAAAAGTTCTTCAATCGATTAAAAAATGTCGTTACGATCCTTTTCCCTCTCATCATCACCAGCATGGCCAGAATCGAAACGGTCAGCAACGCGATGGAGCTGCGAAGCTTCGGAAAAAACAAAAAACGCAC
>JAFZCW010000017.1 GCA_017556125.1 Clostridia bacterium
CTTCATGATCTCGACGAGCTGGGTCCTGACGCTGATCACGGTCGCGTTCATCCCGATCTTCGGCTTCGGCGGGATGGCGATCAGCCGCTATGCGAGGAAATACTATTCCGCCCAGCAGGCAGCGCTCGGCGCCGTGAACGGATACATGGAAGAAACCGTGACGGGCCAGAAGGTCGTCAAGGTGTTCAATCACGAGGACGAGTGCGAGGCGGAATTCAATCTGCTGAACGACGACATGCGCGGAACGCAGTTCAAGGCGAATTTCTGGGGCGGCATCATGGGCCCCATCATGGGGAATACCTCCCAGATCAACTATGCGGTCACCGTCGGAATCGGCGGAATCCTGATGGTGCTCGGATCCATGACCCCCGGCGGACTGACGGTCTTCGCGAACTATTCCCGCCAGTTCAGCATGCCGATCACGCAGGTGTCCCAGCAGATGGCGACGATCTTTGCGGCGCTTGCCGGCGCGGAGCGCGTGTTTGAAGTCATGGATACGGAGCCGGAGGCACCCGACCGGGAAGGCGCGTCCGCGATGCCCGGCATGCGGGGAGACGTCCGGCTGGATGACGTGTCGTTCGGATACAACCCGGACAGGCTGGTACTCAAACACATCAGCCTCTACGCGCATCCGGGCCAGAAGATCGCGTTTGTCGGTTCCACCGGCGCCGGAAAGACAACGGTGACCAACCTTCTGAACCGGTTCTATGATGTCCAGGAGGGACATATCACGATCGACGGCGTGGATATCATGGATATCCAGCGCGATGTGCTGCGGAGAAACATCACAATGGTGCTTCAGGATACGCACCTGTTTTCGGACACGGTGATGGAGAACATCCGCTACGGCAGACTGGACGCCACGGACGCGGAAGTCATCGCGGCGGCGAGGACCGCTTCGGCCGACCACTTTATCCGCAGGCTCGAGCACGGGTACCAGACCAGGCTCGAAGGGGACGGGGCGAATCTTTCGCAGGGCCAGCGGCAGCTGATCAACATCGCAAGGGCAGCTTTGTCCAAGGCGCCGATCCTTGTGCTGGATGAGGCGACGTCCTCCGTGGATACCCGTACCGAACGCGCGATCGAGCGGGGGATGGACAGGCTCATGAAAGACCGCACGACGTTCGTGATCGCGCACAGGCTTTCCACCGTCCGGAATTCCAACGCCATCATGGTGCTGGAGCACGGCGAGATCATCGAGCGCGGCAGCCATGAGGACCTTCTGAACCAGAAGGGCAGGTATTACGAGCTGTATACCGGAAAGAAAGAACTGGACTGACGGAGAAAGACGGTCAGCTGTACAGAAAATGCATGGCGACGGCTCCGTACAGATTAAACAGAACCGCAAAAACACCCAGGAACAGTTCCCAGTTCCTCGGTGTTTTTTTCAAGCCGGGGAGACAGATCAGGAACGCGTACGAAAGCAGGTCCACCGTGTAGCGCGCGCCGAACTGCCAGCCTCCGAACGTGCGGTGCATCAGAAGCAGGACAAGGTTCAGGACCATCGCCGCAAGAGCGGTCCACTGATAGGGGCGGAGCTTTCTGAGCCGGGTGAACAGAATGATGAAGAACGGATTCGCCACAAAGAACAGGAACCCGTCGTAGATGCTGTAGGACAGCGAGAGATCCTCCCCGAGCGTCACCGGCCGGAAGATGTTCCGGAGGTTTCTCAGGATGAACAGGACGGAAAACTGCGGCTCGCCGCGGTTGAATTCCGGCAGATAGGAATGGCCGAATTCAAACGGATTGCGGAAGCGGGCGTAATTGAAGCACATATAGGCAAGTCCGATCAGCGCGGGTCCGATCAGCACTTTCCACTGGGACAGCACGGCGTTCTTCAGGGATTTGCCTCCCTCGGAAACGTCCTCTTCGATGAAGAGCACCAGAAGGGGCAGGAACAGAAGGATCGAGAAGGGCCTGCATCCGACCGCGAGTGCCGTGAAGATCATGGACAGACCCCGTTTTTTGCTTACCGCGCAGAAGATCGCGAAAAGGCAGAGCACCATATTGAGCGCCTGCGCCATGAACCAGACCGATCCTTCCGTGCACATCCAGAGCATATTGCTTCCGAGCGCGACAAACATCGCCCAGAAAGCGCTGACCCGTTCGCTTGCGCCGATCTTCCGCAGCGTAAGATAGGCCGCGACGACCATCAGAAGCGCGTATCCGAGAATGACGAGATGATCGGGCGTGCGCGTACCGAAAAGGAACGTCAGGGGAAGCATGACAAGCGTCGGGACGGGCGGGAAGGAAACATACCAGTCGCCTCCGTAGACGGCCAGCTCCAGCCAGGGATAGTCTTTTCCGAGACCGAAGCTGCCGCTGCGCCACGCCATCGCCTGGAGGGTGTAGCTGTTGTAGCTGCTGGAATTCAGGAGCGTGCCGCCGAACAGATCGTGCAGCAGAAGAAACATCGTGAACACGATCACTAGGAGAAGCGGCAGTACGATTCGGTTGTCCGTGCGGTGTTTTTCCATTCAGACCTCATGAAAAAGGACAGGATACGTTCCTGTCCTTCATTATATCAAGAGTTCCGCCGTGCCCGCAATGAGGCACGTATGTTTCATCAGCCGAGCTTTCCGAGAAGGAGTTCGAGCGCAGCGAGCCGTACGCTGACGCACAGGACCTGCATGGCCTTGACGACGTCCGGAAGTTCCGGGTAGGAAGGCGCGATTCGGAGATTGCTGTCATCCGGATCATTGCCGTACGGATAGGTGGCGCCTGCTTTCGTCATGGCAACGCCCGCTTCGGCGCACAGGGTGTTGATCCGCTTCGCCGTGCCGTGCATGGCGTACAGGCTGACGAAGTATCCTCCCTTCGGATGCGTCCATTCCGCGATGCCGAGGCTTCCGAGTTCCGTTTCGAGCGCATTCTGCACGGCGTCGAATTTCGGCTTCATGATCGCGGCGTGCTTTTCCATGTGCTTCAGGATGGTTTCCTTGTCCTTCAGGAATTTCACGTGCAGATACTGGGCGATCTTTTCGAATCCGATCGTCTGGAAGGTCAGGATCTTGCGGATGTACGCGAGATTGTCAACGCTTGCGGCGAAAGCGGCGATGCCCGATCCTGCAAAGGTGACCTTGGAAAGGGACGTGAACTCGTAGATCATATCCGGATGCCCCGCTTTCCTGCATTCGCCGATCATGTCGGGGAATTCCGGAAGCTTCCCGTCAAAGCAGTGGACAGCATAGGCGTTGTCCCAGATGAGGGCAAAATCGGGGGCCGCGGTGTTCAGGGCCGCGATCCGCTGACGGACCTCGCTGCTGTAGATGAATCCGTCCGGATTGCTGTATTTGGGCGTGCACCACATTCCCTTTACCAGCGGATCCTTGACCAGTTCCTCGACGATGTCCATATCCGGGCCGTCCTCATGGAGCGGTACGGGAATGCATTCCATGCCGAACGAGATCGAGATGTTGAAATGACGGTCATAGCCCGGGACGGGGCAGAGGAACTTGATCTTTTCTTCCTGGGACCACGGACGTTCGCTGTGCAGCAGCCCGTTCGTATAGGCTTTGGCGATCAGATCGTACATCAGGTTCAGACTGGAGTTGCCTCCGATGATGATCTCGTCGGGACTGCATCCGAGAATATCGGCGAACAGGCGCTTGCATGACGGAAGACCGTCCAGGAGCCCATAGTTCCGAACGTCGATCCCGTCCATTTCGAAATCGCAGTCGGTGAGAGCGGTGTACATGCCGTTGCTCAGATCCAGCTGCTTTTTCTCGGGCTTGCCACGGGTCAGGTTCAGCGAAAGCTTTTCCCCGCAGAGCCTGTCATATTCGGCGCGGACGAGGGCATATTCCTGTTCCAGCTGTTCCTTTGTCAGTTCCGTGTACTTCATCGTTCATCACGTCCTAAAAATTAAATTTGAGAAAAACTATACCACAAATTCAGATCATATACAATACGCATGATTTGAGCAGAGAAAAACTGCGCAAAAAAACAGTCCGGAGACGTTGCTCCGGACTGAAAGGGCCGGTGAAACGGTCAGACCTCCTGATCGTCGCCGAAGAGATCGGTATCCACGAATTTCTGATGGAGCACGTCGAACACGCCCATATCGGTAAGACGGACTTCCGGAATGACGGGAAGAGCGACAAAGGAAAGCGTGACGAAGGGATCCGATCCGGATTTCACGCCGAGTTTCTTTGCGGCTTCCAGAAGCTTGCGCTGCTTGTCGATGATGACTGCGGTCGGTGCATCGGACATCAGACCGGCGATCGGCATGGTCAGACGGGCGAGGATCTTCTTCTCGCTGACCACGACATAACCTCCGCCGCACGCTTCCAGCGCGTCGATCGCGGCAAACATGTCTTCGTCATTGTCGCCGGCAACGATCAGGTTGTGGGAGTCATGTCCGACGGTCGTGGCGATGGCGCCGTTATGGATCGGCAGTCCGCGGAGGATGCCGACTCCGGTGCGTCCGGAGGAATGGTGGCGTTCCACGACGGCAAGTTTGACCAGGCCGTCTTTCGCGACGAACAGTCCGTTCTCGCGCGGGACTGCTTCGACGGTCGCCTTTGTCATGATCTCGTTTTCCACGAGATTGATGACGGTAGCCTTTTCCCCGACACGCAGATCCAGAACGTCGGGACGGCGGGCGGCCAGATGCACGGAGTTGTAGATCTTCGGATCGGGCTTCAGGATGGCGTCGGAATCGGGCTCGAAGACGTTTCCGCCGGTGATGACCGTGATGGGATTGAAGTCCTTCAGGTTATCGAACAGCACCATGTCGGCCCGGTATCCGGGAGCGATGGCGCCGTATCCTTTCAGGGAGTAGGTGTTTGCCGTATTGATGGTGGCCATCTGGATCGCCTGCATGGGCGCGATCCCGTTCGCGACAGCTCTCCGCAGGATATAGTTGATATGGCCCTCCGAGCGGATATTCTCGAGATGTTTGTCGTCCGTGCAGAACATCATGCGGCGGGTAGGCAGATGGTTTTCCGCGACCTTGC